>DJEL01000034.1 GCA_002432425.1 Lachnospiraceae bacterium UBA5899 | reverse complement strand
CACATTAGTGCGACAGCCCCTTTTGCTTTTTTATGTTTTGTACTGTCTATGGCTTATAACCGTTTCCTTATTTCACTACTCTTACACGGAATACACCGTCAATCACAGAAAGGCTGTCTACAATGTCCTTGGTGGGTGCGCTTTCCACATCAATCATGGTATAAGCCACTTCTCCTCTGGACTTGTTGGTCATATCGGTAATGTTGATGCCGTTGTCGCCTAAGCAGGAGGTGAACTTACCTATCATGTTGGCAATGTTCTTGTGGAAGATTGCTATTCTTCCTGCCTGTGTGCAGACACCCATATCGCAGTTAGGATAGTTTACACTATTGTGAATGTTGCCGTTTTCCAGATAGTCCATCATTTCCTGTACTGCCATTACCGCACAGTTGTCCTCGGACTCTTCGGTGGAAGCGCCCAGGTGAGGAATGACGATGCATCCCTTCTTACCTGCTGTGGTGGCGTTGGGGAAATCGGAAACATACTTGCGTACCTTGCCGCTTTCGATAGCATCCAGCACATCCTGCTCGTTTGCTAAAAGGTCTCTCGCAAAGTTAAGGAGAATAACGCCGTCCTTCATCATATCGATGGCATCTTTGTTAATCATGCCCTTTGTGGTGTCTAACAGAGGCACATGGATGGTGATGTAATCACAGGTTTTATAAATTTCTTCCACATTCAGCACATGCTTTACATCTCTGCTTAAGCTCCATGCTGCGTTTACGGAAAGATAAGGGTCATAGCCGTATACTTCCATGCCGAAATGTCTGGCGGTATTGGCTACCTTAACGCCGATGGCGCCAAGTCCGATAACACCTAATTTCTTGCCCGCCAGCTCGGTACCTGCAAAATTCTTCTTTTCTTTTTCGGCAGTCTTGGCAATGTTTTCATCGGAAGCATTTCCTTTTACCCATTCGATACCGCCTACTACATCTCTGGCTGCAAGCAGCATGCCCGCAAAAACCAGTTCCTTTACGCCGTTGGCATTGGCACCGGGTGTATTGAATACAACGATACCCTTTTCTGCACATTTATCCAGAGGAATGTTGTTGACACCGGCGCCGGCTCTTGCTACGGCAAGCAGGCTGTCGGGAAGCTCCATCTCATGCATGGAAGCGCTTCTTACGAGAACGCCTTCCGCACTGTTGATATCCTCTGTCTTTGCATAATCTGCACTGAAATTATCAAGACCCACTTTGGAAATGGGATTTAAGCAATAATACTGAAACATTTTTCTATCCAGACCTTTCTCAATTAGGCATTGTTTTTTTCAAATTCTTTCATGAACTCTACAAGCTTTTCCACACCCTCAATAGGCATTGCATTGTAGATACTTGCACGCATGCCGCCGACGGTTCTGTGTCCCTTTAAGTTGACAAAACCGGCTTCGGTTGCTTCTTTCACGAATTTGGCATCCAGTTCTTCGCTTCCCGTTACGAAAGGAACGTTCATTAAGGAACGGTCTTCTTTTCTGACAGTGCCCTTAAAGAGTTTGCTTTCGTCCAAGAAATCATACAGAACCTTGGCTTTCTTTTCGTTGTATTCCTTCATGGCTTCGAGGCCGCCGCGCTTCTTTAACCACTTGAATACCTTGCCGCAGATATAAATGCCGTATGCAGGCGGTGTGTTGTACATGGAACCGTTGTCTGCATGGATTTTATACTTGAACATGGTCGGTGTACCGGGCAGAACGTCCTCGGTAATCAGGTCTTCTCTGATGATAACGATAACCACACCTGCCGGTCCGATGTTCTTCTGGACGCCGCCGTAGATAACGCCGTATTTGGTTACATCCACGGGCTCGGATAAGAAGCAGGAAGACACATCCGCTACCAGGGGCTTACCCTTGGTATTGGGAAGGGTCTTGAACTTGGTTCCGTAAATGGTATTGTTTTCGCAGATATAAACGTAGTCCGCATCTTCGCTGATGGGTAAATCGGAGCAATCCGGTATGTAAGAGAATGTCTTGTCTTCACTGGATGCAATCTTGTTGGCTTTGCCGTAAATGCCTGCTTCCTGATATGCCTTCTTTGCCCACTGGCCGGTTACAATATAATCAGCAACCTTGTTCTTCATCAGATTCATGGGAATCATGGCGAACTGTGAACTTGCACCGCCCTGTAAAAAGAGCACTTTATAATTATCCGGAATATTCATCAGGTCTCTTAAATCGGCTTCAGCTTCCTTGATGATTTTCTCATAAGTTTTAGATCGATGGCTCATTTCCATCACGGACATGCCACTGCCCTGATAATCTAACATTTCATCTGCTGCTTCCTGTAACACTTCTTCCGGTAATACTGCCGGACCTGCTGAAAAATTGTAAACTCGCACGGTTACTACCTCCTCATTTTATGTAAATGGCTTTCTGTATAAAAATACATATTAGCATTTCCTTATTGTAAACTTTTCGGACGCTTTAGTCAACTGCATGGATAAATTATTTTTCAAAATCAATAAAACATTACCACGGGTGTGCCGATTACCACCATGTCGTAAAGCTCTCCCGCTTTGTCCTTCGGCATATTGATGCAGCCGTGGGAACCGCTTTTTAAATAGATTTCTCCGCCGAACTCCCTCCGCCAGGTGGCGTCGTGCAGACCGATATTGCCGTTGACCGGCATCCAGTAATTCACCGGTGTGGCGTATCCCGGACCTCGTAATGTGCGGTTTTTCTGCTTGCCGTACACATAATTTACGCCCGCCGGGGTGTCCCACTTCCTACTCATGTTGCCGGTTACCACATCCGTTTCCAGTTTTAAGACGCCCTCTTCATAATAATAAAGCTTCTGTTCTCCCATATCCACTTCCACGTAGGTGGTAAGCAGGTCCTGCTTTCCTCTCACATACGCCTGTTTCTTATAAGAAGGAATATGCTTTCCACTTTGTAAGGCATCCTGCCCGGACTGCAGGTTTCCGTCCGCCAAATCCTCTTTTCCGGAAGATGTTTGAAGTTCCGCACTTCCGAAGTAACCTTTTAAGAAAGCGATTTCCGCTTCCCTGTCAAGCTCGTTACCGTAGGTGCCTCCTTCTATTTCTATGTCCTCGCCTCTCGTGGCATGAAAAAAATGCGGTTTGCCGTAGGTATCGTATTCCGCCGCCAGGCTGTCCACAAAGGCTGTGATGCCCTCTTCATTTACCACCGGCCAGCCGTTTTCCAAGGTGAATTTTCCACCGTTGCAGATTAAAAATTCCGCCGTAATTTCCGGTGTCAGCATCACATCCCCGTCCCCCATGTCATAGGTCAGGCTGCGGTTCTGGAATTCCTCCACCGTTTGCCATACCGCAAGGGTGTCCTCCATTTCCGCCGTATAGGACAAATCCTCATAGCATTCCGAAACATCTGAGGAAAGATTTCCGGCAAGCAGGCTGTCTGTCAGAACCTTAAGCATTTTTTCTTCCTGCAGGGCGTTCTTCCTTCCGTCATAGAGTACATATGCCTGTTCTTTCCGGATTTCCACTACCGGTTCCTTCCGGTTATTGGCAAAGAAACCGTTTTTCTCCAAAGCCTTAAGCAGTGCCTCTTCAGAAAAAGAAATCTCCGGGGAAATCTTCTTATTTCCGCCGGTAATGGCCTCTATTCCCCACAGAAATACCGATTGACTACTCTGGACAGTTTCAAGTTGACCCGTATAGTCAGTCTTGTAATCTATGGAAGAAAGCGGGATTTCATAGAAATTTCCATATAAGTCCGTCACGGTAAAGGACTTGCCGTTATACTCCTTGGTCAATTCGCTGTTTATATCTTCTACAGACTTTCCGGTACAATAAACCCCATTAATAAATTTTCCCATGCCAAAGCTCTGCCTGTAATATATCCCTGTCACATAGTACAGGGATATAAGCAGGCAGACGCCAAAAAAGCATAGGGATTTTACGGGAAACTTATTCTTTTTCTTCATGGTACATTTTATGCATTTCTTTTTACTTCATTATGCATTTTTCTGATTCAGGTCATCCTCATCAAATGCATCGCTTATGGGTGCTCCCGCGGGAACCATGGGGAATACCTTGTCGTCCTCGGGAATCATACAGTCCAGTACAACCGGGCCGCCTGCGACAAGCGCCTTACGCAGAGCCGGTTCCACTTCTTCTTTCTTCGTGATACGGATTGCCGTACAGCCAAGTCCCTCCGCTACCTTGCAGAAGTCCACCGCATCCTCCAATACGGTCTGGGAATATCTGTGACCGTAAAACAGAGTCTGCCACTGGCGTACCATACCCAGTACATGGTTGTTGATAACCACCTGGATAATGGGAATTTTGTAACGGCTTGCGGTTGCCAGCTCGTTCATATTCATACGGAAGCAGCCGTCACCGCCGATATTGATACAGATTTTATCTGGTCTGCCCATTTTTGCGCCGATGCAGGCACCCAGACCGTAGCCCATGGTACCGAGACCGCCGGAGGACAGGAAGGTTCTGGGCTCCGTATATTTGTAATACTGCGCCGCCCACATCTGATGCTGTCCCACATCCGTGGTAATGATTGCCTTTCCTTCCGTCACCTTATAGATTTCTTCCATGATGTACGGACAGGAAAGAACATCCTCATGGTACTTAAGGGGATATTTTTCTTTTAATTCTTCGATATGCGCCATCCATTCCTTATGCTCTTTTTTTTCAAGCATGGGAAGCAAATCCGTAAGAGTGGCTTTCATATCACCTACCACACTGGCATACGCCGGAATATTCTTATCAATTTCCGCCGCATCAATGTCAATGTGCAGAACCTTGGCGTTCTTGGCAAAGGTTGCGGGATTTCCGATAACACGGTCTGAGAAACGCGCCCCCAGTGCAATCAGAAGGTCGCATTCGCTGACGCCGAAATTGGAAGCCTTGGTGCCGTGCATGCCAATCATGCCGGTATAACGCTCGGCTGTGCCGTCAAAGCCGCCCTTGCCCATCAGGGTATCGCATACCGGTGCGTCAATCTTTTCCGCAAACTCGGTTGCTTCCTTGTTGGCGCCGGACAAAATGGTGCCTCCGCCCAGGTAAATAAAGGGCTTCTTTGCCTGATTGATAAGCTCTGCCGCTTTTTCCAGATCTTCCTTCGTATAGCGGTTGATTTTTTCCGCTTCTTCCGGTTTTTCCGGGGTGTATTCATAGGTTGCGGCGGTTACATCCTTGGTGATGTCCACCAGTACCGGTCCGGGTCTGCCGGACTTTGCAATCTCAAACGCTTTCCGGATGGTATCCGCCAGAATACGGATATCCTTTACAATATAGCCGTGCTTCGTAATCGGCATGGTAACACCCGCAATATCCACTTCCTGGAAGGTATCCTTGCCCAGTAACGGCAGGTTTACGTTTGCCGTAATGGCTACCATGGGTACAGAGTCCATATAGGCGGTGGCAATACCGGTTACTAAGTTGGTAGCTCCCGGTCCGCTGGTTGCCATGCAGACGCCTACCTTACCGGTGGCTCTGGCATAACCGTCCGCCGCATGGGCAGCGCCCTGCTCATGGGAAGTCAGAATATGGGTGATTTCATCACTGTGTTTGTATAATGCGTCATAAATATTTAAAATCGTGCCTCCGGGATACCCGAAAACGGTATCCACGCCTTGTTCCTTCAGACACTCAATTACAATTTCAGAACCTGTAAGCTGCATCTTTCTTCTCCTTATCCCGTATTATTTCTTGATTTCCAGGATAGCGCCGCGGTTGCCGCTGGTAACAAGCTCATGGTATCTTGCCAGATAGCCTGTGGTTACCTTGGGTTCTCTCGGCTGCCATTCTGCACGTCTCTTTGCCATTTCCTCATCGGAAATCTTAACATTCAGTGTGTTTTCCGGGATATTGATACTGATAATGTCGCCTTCCTTTACCAGTGCAATGGGGCCGCCCACTGCTGCTTCGGGAGAAACATGTCCGATGGAAGCGCCTCTGGATGCGCCGGAGAAACGTCCGTCCGTAATCAGGGCTACGGAAGAACCGAGTCCCATACCGGCAATGGCGGATGTAGGATTTAACATTTCTCTCATGCCGGGACCTCCCTTGGGGCCTTCGTAACGGATAACCACTACATCGCCCGCTACAATCTTGCCGCCGCGGATAGCTTCGATGGCATCCTCTTCACAGTCAAATACTCTGGCAGGACCTTCATGCACCATCATTTCAGGCACAACGGCGGAACGCTTTACGACGCCGGAATCCGGTGCCAGGTTGCCCTTTAATACGGCAATACCACCTGTCTGGGAATACGGATTTTCCACGGGACGGATAACTTCGGGGTTCTTGTTGTAAGCATCCTTGATATTTTCGCCAACGGTCTTGCCGGTAACGGTAATCAGGTCTAAGTTCAGAAGGTTCTTCTTGGAAAGTTCCTTCATAACGGCATAGACACCGCCCGCTTCGTTTAAGTCTTCCATATAGGTAGGGCCTGCAGGTGCCAAGTGGCACAGGTTCGGGGTGACGGCGGACAGTTCGTTTGCCATATCCAGATTCAGTTCCACGCCTGCTTCATGGGCAATCGCCGGAAGGTGCAGCATGGTGTTGGTGGAGCATCCCAGTGCCATGTCCACGGTAAGGGCGTTCTTGAATGCTTCTTCCGTCATAATGTCGCGGGGCTTAATGTTTTTCTCCACAAGCTCCATAATCTTCATGCCGGCATGCTTTGCCAGACGGATTCTTTCGGAATATACAGCGGGAATGGTGCCGTTTCCCTTAAGACCCATACCGATTGCTTCGGTCAGACAGTTCATGGAGTTTGCCGTATACATACCGGAACAGGAGCCGCAGGTCGGGCATACCTTTTCCTCGTATTCGCAAAGTTCTTCCATGCTCATGGTGCCGGCTGCTACGCTGCCCACCGCTTCAAACATGGAGGAAAGGCTTCTCTTCTTGCCGTTTACATGACCGGCTAACATAGGGCCGCCGGAAACGAAAATGGTGGGAATATTTAATCTTGCCGCAGCCATTAACAGGCCGGGTACGTTCTTGTCGCAGTTGGGAATGCACACCAGACCGTCAAAGCCGTGTGCCATTGCCATACATTCGGTGCTGTCGGCAATCAGGTCTCTGGTAACCAGACTGTATTTCATGCCGATATGTCCCATGGCGATACCGTCGCAGACAGCGATTGCCGGGAATACAACAGGAGTACCGCCCGCCATGGCTACGCCGAGCTTTACAGCCTCCGCAATTTTATCCAGATTCATATGACCGGGTACAATTTCATTGTAGGAGCTGACAATACCGATTAACGGTCTGTTTCTCTCCTCTTCAGTAAAACCCAGGGCATTGAACAAACTTCTGTGGGGTGCCTGGCTGGTACCCTTCATAACGGAATCACTTCTCATTTTATTTTCCTCCTCAAAATCCTATATTCTTTCGGCAATTAAATCGCCCATTTCGGTACAGCCCACTTTTTTGCAGCCGTCCGCCATAATATCGCCAGTACGGTAGCCGTCCTTTAATACGGTTTCCACTGCCTTTTCAATGGCTGCCGCAGCAGCATCCAAATCAAAGCTGTAACGTAGCATCATGGCAGCACTTAATATGGTGGCAATGGGGTTTGCGATATCCCTGCCCGCAATATCCGGAGCGGAACCGTGGCTGGGCTCGTAAAGACCGAATTTCGTATCGTTTAAGGAAGCGCTGGAAAGCATGCCGATGGAACCGGTAATCATGCTGGCTTCGTCGGAAAGAATGTCGCCGAACATGTTCTCCGTCAAAATCACGTCAAACTGTGCCGGTTCTTTTACAAGCTGCATGGCGCAGTTGTCAACCAGCATATGCTCTAAGGTCACATCCGGGTAATCCTTTGCCACTTCGATGACAACGGCTCTCCACAGTCTGGAGGAGTCCAGCACGTTTGCCTTGTCCACGCTGGTGACCTTTTTCTTTCTCTTTCCGGCAATTTCAAATGCCTTTATGGCAATTCTTCTGATTTCGTTTTCGTTGTATGTAAGAGTATCGACCGCCGTTCTGACTCCGTTTTCCTCGTATGTCTTTCTTTCGCCGAAGTAAAGGCCGCCGGTAAGCTCTCTCATAATCATAATGTCAAAGCCCGCCTTGGAAATTTCCTCTTTCAAGGGGCACGCACCGGCTAATTCCGGATACAGGTAAGCGGGACGCAGATTGGCAAACAGGTTCAATGCCTTTCTGATTTTCAAAAGTCCTGCTTCGGGTCTCTTTTCGGGTGGAAGCTTGTACCAGGGGGAGGTTGTGGTATCTCCGCCGATAGAGCCCATCAGTACGGCATCCGCTGCCTTTGCGGTGGCAATGGCTTCATCCGTAAGGGGTACGCCGTGCACATCTATGGAGGCACCGCCCATTAAAATGTCTGTATAAACCGGTGTAAATCCGAATTTCTCTCCTGCCTTTGATACGATTTTCTTAGCCTGGGCAACAATTTCAGGACCTATGCCGTCACCGGGTATACAGGTGATTTTCAAGTTTTTTTCTGCTCCCATCTCATTCTCTCCTTTTATACTGCTTATTCATAAAATGTATAAAAATACTCATTTATCATACCGTAAACAGCCTGAAAATTCAATACACAGATTTTAAGGCACTCCCCGCTTTTTCAGCTTAAATACGCACAAAAAGACCCATGGCTGAAAAACCGCGGGTCTTTGTTTTCTAAGAAATTAGGTTGGCTGTTTTCCTTATGCCTGAGCCTCGCCCTGCTTCTCTACACGGCAGATAGCGCTCTTTTCCATAGGGATACGGCAGTTCTTGTTGTTGCCGAACTCTACGATAACGGTGTCGTCGTTAATGTCGATAACAATGCCGATAAAACCGGATGTGGTCAGTACGCAGTCGCCGATTTCCATAGCGGCAATCTGTGCTGCCAGCTTCTTCTGTTCCTTTTTCTGGGGTCTGAATAAGATAAACCAGAGTGCAAAAATGAAAATACCGTACATTGCCAGTGTCATAATAAGACTCATTGTGTTGTTGCCGGTAGTTGTGGTTTCTGCCGCTGCTTCCGTTAAATAAAGATTAAACATCAATAATTCCTCCTGCATATTATGCGGACATGCCGCAAGTTCTAAAAGACATGATACACAAACTTCGGGACTCCCGCAAGCATTTTATAAAAATTTTATTGAATGACTGTTTTATGCCTGTTTTTATCACCGTACTTTAGTCTTCCGGTCCCGCTTCCATGCCTGCCAGTTTCCGCTTCTTGTATCCGGCAAAATCTCCGGCATCCAGTGCATCCCTTATTTCCGTCATCATGGTGTTGTAGAAATACAGATTGTGCAGCACGCACAGACGCATACCGAGCATTTCCCTTGCCTTTAACAGATGCCTGATATAGGCTCTGCTGTATCTGCGGCAGGCGGGGCAGGCACAGCCCTCTTCAATGGGACGCATGTCCTTTTCGTACCTGGCGTTGAACAGATTGATTTTGCCGTGATTGGTATACACATGGCCGTGTCTGCCGTTGCGGGACGGATACACGCAGTCAAAGAAATCAATGCCCCTTTCCACACTCTCCAAAATATTGGCGGGAGTACCCACACCCATCAGATAGGTGGGCTTGTCCTTCGGCAGGTACGGTACCGTTTCTTCTATAATATGGTACATCTGCTCATGGGTTTCTCCCACGGCAAGTCCGCCTATGGCGTAACCGTCCATGTCCATGTCGGCAATCCTCTTGGCATGCTCAATACGAATATCCGCATAAACGGCGCCCTGATTGATACCGAACAGAAGCTGGTTTTTATTGATGGTGTCCTCTAAGCCGTTTAAGCGCTGCATTTCCGCTTTGCACCGCGCCAGCCAGCGGGTGGTTCTGTCCACGGAAGACTGCACGTAGCCTCTCTCCGCCAGAGCGGAGGGGCATTCGTCAAATGCCATGGCAATGGTGGAGGCCAAGTTGGACTGTATCTGCATGCTTTCCTCCGGACCCATGAAAATCTTTCTGCCGTCTATATGGGAATTAAAATAAACGCCTTCTTCTTTGATTTTGCGGAGTCCCGCAAGGGAAAACACCTGAAATCCGCCGGAGTCCGTAAGAATGGGCTTGTTCCAGGACATAAATTTATGCAGGCCGCCCAGCTCCTTTATGACTTTATCCCCGGGACGTACATGCAGATGGTAGGTGTTGGACAGCTCTATCTGGGTTCCGATACCCTCCAAATCCTCCGTGGAAACGGCCCCTTTAATGGCAGCAACGGTGCCTACGTTCATAAAGACCGGGGTCTGCACAGTGCCGTGAACGGTCTCAAGCTCTCCTCTTTTGGCACTGCCCTCCTGTTTTAAAATACGATACATCAATATTCCTCCCAAAATTCCTCTAATGTCAGTTCATGTGTAGTCATATAGGTAGCGGCATCCACGCCCACATAGCGGAAATGCCACGGTTCAAACTCAATGCCGGTGATATATTCCTTGCCCTTCGGATAACGCAAAATAAAGCCGTATTCATAGCTATGCGCTTTCAGCCATTTGCCGGTTTCCGTATCGGCAAAGCCTTCGTTTAAGTTGCGGTAGCTGCTGCTGTAAAAGTCAAAGGCAAGTCCCAGCCTGTGCTCGCTGGCATTGGGGGACGTAACCGCAATGGAGGCTTCCTTGTAGGCATCCATATAGGACATGCCCGCATTCATGTAACGGGTAATTTTCCGGTTAAACAAATAGGTCTGTCTGTTAAAATCCCGGTACGGGGAACAGATTACCAAATCCACGCCGTCGTCCTTTGCCGCCTGCATCATTAAAAGGAGCTGTTCAAGCACCCTGGCATCGCACTGCATGCTGCCGGAAATGGTGCCCAGCGGAAACTCGTAGTCGTCCGGTATGGAATGCTGCTTATTGACAAGTAAAAGCCGCCAGTCCGCCTGCGCTTCCTCATAGGTGGAGGGAAGCCCCGTTTTGTCCTCTGCCTCCTCTTCCTTTATCTGCTCATAATCCGCCGGCACCGTGCTGTTTGAAAGAATTTCATCCAGCGTATACAGCGTCAGGTCCTCTTCATCAAGGAGCGCAACATCGTCCGTCTTTTCGATGGCGTCTTCGCCGATGGAAGCCACCTCCGCCGAGTCAATCTCCTGCTCCTCGGTAAGCTGGATGCCGTTTTCCTCGGGATTTCTGTCCTGCAGAGGGCTTTCCGCATCCTTTACCATAGCAAAGCTGCTGCTCACCGTCAAAAAAAGCAGCAATAAGCCCGCGCAGGAAAGGCGCTTGCCGTTCCTGCCCATCCATCTGCCTGTATGGTAAACGGACAAAACCGCCAGCATGTACCAGGTAACGGGTTTCACCGCCCATTTATGCCGCCTGCTTATCCGTTTGCATTTTTTAATCAGTTTTTCATCAAATCGTTCTTTCATGATTCATCCCACTGTAAACAGACACTCATTGCTTATATTCTAATATAGTATCATATCTTTCCGGGGTTTGCACCCTCTTTTCTTATTTTTTCCGAATTGCTTTCCTGTTCATTTTATTGTATAGTTTAGAAAGAAAATCCGGTATTACCAAAGATACCTTCTAAAAAGGAAAGGAATTCATATTATGGCAGGTTCCACATACGGTGCTTTATTTAAAATAACAACCTGGGGAGAATCCCACGGCAAAGCCTTAGGCGTCGTCATTGACGGCTGTCCCGCAGGTCTTCCCCTATCCGAAGCAGATATCCAGCCCTACCTTGACAGACGCAAGCCCGGTCAGAGCAGTATCGCCACTCCCCGTAAGGAGGATGATGCCGTGGAAATTCTCTCCGGCGTATTTGACGGCAAAACCACCGGCACACCCATCAGCCTCATGATCCGCAACACATCCCAGCGTTCTGCCGACTACAGTGAAATTGCTTCCTACTACCGTCCCGGCCACGCCGATTATACCTTTGATGAAAAATACGGTTTCCGCGACTACCGCGGCGGCGGACGCTCCTCCGGCAGGGAAACCATAGGCCGTGTGGCAGCAGGCGCCGTAGCCATAAAGATATTAAACGAAATGGGCATTACCGTGACCGCTTATACCCACTCCATCGGTCCCGTTTCCGCAGACCTTTCCCATTTTGACAAAAAAGCTATTTTAGAAACTCCGACTGCCATGCCGGACAGGGAGGCTTCCGAAAAAGCGGAGCGCTACTTAAAGGAACTGATGCAGGAAAAGGACTCCTCCGGCGGTGTCATGGAATGTCTGATTGAAGGTATGCCTGCCGGCATCGGCGACCCGGTCTTTGAAAAGCTTTCCGCCAACCTCTGTAAAGCCGTTGCTTCCATCGGCGCCGTAAAAGCCGTGGAAATCGGAGACGGCATTCTGGTTTCCAAAACTACCGGCAGTCAGAACAACGATGCGTTCTGCAGCCGTGACGGTCATATTGCCAAAGAAACCAACCATGCGGGCGGCATCCTCGGCGGCATGAGCGACGGCTCTCCCATCCTGCTGCGCGCCCACGTAAAGCCCACACCTTCTATTTTTAAGGAACAGCACACCGTGAACACCTCCGGGGAAGAAATCGAAGTTGCCATCAAAGGCAGACACGACCCCATCATTGTACCGCGTGCCGTGGTGGTTATGGAGTCCATGGCAGCCATCACCGTTTTAGATGCCCTGATGGTCAACATGAGCGCCCGCCTTTCCTATCTGACGGACTTTTATAAGAAATAATATTTATTCCCTGAATTTTTCCGACAAAAAATGCTGCAGAAACCTGCAGCATTTTTCTTTCTTATTCTATTTACCGGAAACCCTGCCGGTTCCCCGAAGAACTTATTCTTCCGTTTTGGAAGTTCCTTTGGACTTATAATAGTCTTCAAACTTCTTGCTGACAGCATCCTTGGTCTGATAGGAAATGTCGGGAAGCTTTCCGCCCCAGGTCTTTTCCGCCTGTGCAAAGCCCTTTTCAAAAGCTGCCTGCATTTTTTTCATCGCTTCTTCGTCGTCCCCTGCCAGAGCACTTGCAAAGTCAAAAATACGGGATGCGGTCTGTTCTACGCCGTAGTAGCCGTCCGCAGCAATATCCTGCTGTGCCTGCAGCCTGGTAGCCGGGTCTACGGTAAATTTGCCGCTTGCCAGGAATGACCAGATATCGTTGGCCTGTCCGTAAGCATTGGTCTGCTCGGACATCATCTTCTGCACCATGGATACGAACTGGCTCTGTCTTGCTTCCGCATCAGCCTTTAACTGGGATACCAGGTTAGCTCTGTCGGCTGCGCTCATTTTGTTGATGGAATAAGTAGCCTTTTCTTCTTTCTTTTCGGATGCCTCATATACGGCACCGGCAGTTTCTTCTTTCTTTTCGGTTTCTGCTTTCTTCGCACTTGTGGAATACTCGGTTCCGTAAGCAGATGCCGTGTTGCCTGTTACTGCACTTACGCTCATTTTCTCTTCCTCCTTGATAGTTTCCCGGCAACTCCGTTTGCCTTTTTTCCTGTTACGATATATATATCGGTGCCCCTTCTGCAAATATTTACCCTTTTTTTGTGCTTTTTACCAAAAAAATATTTGTAAAATTCATGAAAAATAAAAGGTTTTGCACAAAAATATACATTGCATTTTTTATGGTTTCTTTATATAATAAATCGAAACTGTGAACAATTTTCGACACAATTTCCATTTTTATTTTACGCGGAAAGGTATGACGAACATGAAAGACGTACTGGTAAATCTGGAGCATATCTCCAAATCCTATGACGGTCAGTTAATTCTGGACGATTTGAATCTCTATATCAGAGAAAATGAATTTTTGACCCTGCTTGGCCCCTCCGGCTGCGGCAAAACTACGACTCTGCGTATCTTAGGCGGTTTTGAACAGCCCGATACCGGCCGTGTTGTCTTTGAAAATCAGGATATTACCAACCTTCCGCCAAATAAAAGGCAGTTAAATACTGTCTTCCAGAAGTATGCTCTCTTTACGCATATGACCATTGCGGAGAACATTGCTTTCGGCTTAAAAATCAAGAACAAATCCAAGTCCTACATTCAGGATAAAATCAAATATGCCCTGAAGCTTGTAAACTTAGACGGCTACGAAAACCGTATGCCGGACTCTCTTTCCGGCGGCCAGCAGCAGCGTATTGCCATTGCCCGTGCGATTGTAAACGAACCCAAGCTGCTGCTTTTGGATGAGCCTCTGGGCGCACTGGATTTAAAGCTGCGTCAGGACATGCAGTATGAATTAATCCGTCTGAAAAACGAACTGGGCATTACCTTTATCTATGTCACCCACGACCAGGAGGAGGCACTTACCATGTCCGATACCATCGTGGTCATGAACCAGGGCTATATCCAGCAGATTGGCTCTCCCGAGCGTATTTATAACGAGCCCGAGAACGCATTCGTGGCTGACTTCATCGGCGACAGCAACATCATCGGCGCTACCATGATACGCGACCGTCTGGTTGAAATTTTAGGTGCCTGTTTCGACTGTGTGGACGAGGGCTTCGGCGAAAACAAGCCCGTTGACGTGGTTATCCGTCCCGAGGATGTGGAGCTTACCGCACCGGAGGAAGGCACCATAAAGGGTGTGGTTACCCACCTGATTTTCAAGGGCGTTCATTATGAAATGGAAGTACAGGCAAACGGCTTCGAGTGGCTGGTTCACTCCACCCGCATGTTCCCTGTGGGCACACCGGTCGGCATCAAGGTGGACCCTTTCAACATCCAGATTATGAACAAACCGGAATCCGAAGATGAGGAGGCGGCAAAAATAAATGAATAAAAAAATGTTGTCACTTCCCTACCTGTTCTGGTGTGCGGCATTTATCTTAATTCCTCTTGCCATGGTCTTCTACTACGGCTTTACCGACAAGACCGGCGCTTTTACATTGGAAAATATTTTAGCCATTGCCACACCGGAGCATTTTAAGGCACTGCGGATTTCCATCCTGCTTTCCCTAGTTGCCACGGTACTCTGCTTACTTTTAGCGTACCCTCTTGCCATGATACTCTCCCGCATGAAGGTCAATACCCATTCCTTCATCGTGCTGATTTTTATTCTTCCCATGTGGATGAATTTCCTTCTGCGCACCATGGCATGGCAAACACTGCTTGAAAAAAACGGCGTTATCAACTCGGTTCTTTCCTTCCTGCATCTGCCGTCCTTAAACCTGATTAACACACCGGGGGCCATCATTTTGGGTATGGTATACAACTTCCTGCCTTTCATGGTCCTGCCTATTTACAATTCCCTTACCAAGATTGACCAGAACGTTATCAATGCGGCGAGGGACCTGGGTGCCAATTCCGTGCACACCTTCTTTAAGATTACGCTTCCGTTAAGCTTACCGGGCGTCATCAGCGGCATCACCATGGTATTTGTACCGGCACTGACCACCTTCGTTATTTCCACACTCCTTGGCGGCAGCAAGATTTTGTTAATCGGCAATGTCATCGAGCAGGAATTTACCCAGACCGGCAACTGGCACTTAGGCAGCGGACTTTCCATGGTTCTCATGCTGTTCATTATCGTGAATATGGTTCTTTCCGCCATATTTGATAAAGAAGGGGAGGCGAATGCACTATGAGAAACGCGGCACGCAGAATTTATATCACCCTTATTTTCATATTCCTTTACGCCCCGATTGTGACATTGATGATTTTGTCCTTCAATGCCAGCAAATCCCGTGCCAAATGGGGAGGCTTTACTTTAAAATGGTATAAGCAGCTTTTTCAGAATGCCGAAATCCTTCAGGCCCTCTGGAACACGCTTGCCATTGCTCTGCTCTCTTCCCTGATTGCCACAGTCATCGGCACCGTTGCCTGTCTGGCTATGCAGTATATGAAAAAAAGAAACCGCACCATCATCATGGGCATCACCAATATTCCCATGTTAAATGCGGAAATTGTAACCGGTATTTCCCTGATGCTTCTCTTTATCGTACTGGGCATCAAGTTCGGTTTTATGACCATCCTGTTAGCGCACATTACCTTTAATATCCCCTACGTGATTTTAAGTGTGCAGCCCCGTATGAAGCAGTTGAACCCCAGTACCTATGAAGCGGCCTTAGACCTTGGCGCCACCCAGCTCCAGGCTTTCTTCAAGGTTACTTTTCCCGATATCCTGCCCGGCATTTTATCCGGCTTTTTAATGGCTTTTACCATGTCTTTGGATGATTTTATCATTACCCACTTTACAAAAGGTCCGGGAATTGATACATTATCTACGAAGATTTACACTGAGGTCAAAAAGGGAATCAAGCCTGAAATGTATGCCCTTTCCACAATTATCTTTGTTGTGGTACTGTTACTTCTGTTGCTGGTAAACCATACGCCAAAGGAAAAATCTGCAAAGTAATTTTATTTTACACGACAGGAGGAGTGCAATTATGAAAAAACTGATTGCTCTGGGACTTTGCACCTGCATGACTGCCGCTCTGTTATCCGGCTGCGGCTCTGCAAACAAATATCCCAACGGAAAAGTCTATGTGTACAACTGGGGCGAATACATTGACCCTAACACCTTAGACATGTTTGAAAAGGAAACCGGTATCCAGGTCATCTACGATGAGTTTGATACCAACGAAACCATGTATCCCAAGGTAGAAGCCGGTGCTTCCAACTACGATGTGGTATGTCCTTCCGATTACATGATTCAGAAAATGATTGATAATGACCTGCTGCAGGAATTAAACTGGGACAACATTCCCAATGCCAAGGCAAACATCGGCGCCCAGTATTATGAGCAGTCCGAAGCCTTTGACCCCGGCAACCGTTATGCCGTACCCTACTGCTGGGGCACCGTCGGTATTCTTTACAACAGGACCATGGTGGATGAACCGGTTACAAGCTGGTCCATTCTCTGGGATGAAAAATATGCCGACAGCATTCTCATGCAGGACTCCGTCAGAGACCTTTTCATGGTTGGCTTAAAATCTCTCGGCTACTCCATGAACAGCACGGATGAAGTCGAATTAAACGAGGCAAAGGATTTGTTAATCCAGCAGAAGCCTCTGGTACAGGCATATGTCATCGACCAGGTCAGAGATAAAATGATTGGAAACGAAGCCGCTCTCGGTGTTATTTACTCCGGTGAAGCCATCTATACACAGCGTGAGAACCCCGACCTTGAATATGTCATTCCCGAAGAGGGCACCAATGTCTGGATTGACAGCTGGGTTATTCCCAAGAATGCGGGAAACGTGGAAAATGCCGAAAAGTTCATCGACTTTATGTGCCGCGGCGACATCGCCTTACTGAACTTCGACTACATCACCTACTCCACCCCCAATACGGCTGCCCAGGCTTTAATCGAGGACGACGACATCCGCAATTCCAAGATTGCTTTCCCGGATTTATCCCAGTATGACGGTCTGGAAACCTTCTCCTACTTAGGTGACGATGCCGATACCCTCTACAACGACCTGTGGAAAGAAATCAAATCCAAATAAAATTGTTATCCGGCTTAAACCGGTAAATCAAAACGAGCTGCTGTAAGAAACTCTACAACAGCTCGTTTTTTCGGTATTTAATTTTTTGATGCTTAGTTCTCCACTTCCTTGATGGCGTTGATAATCTGCTCCGGCTCATAAGGCTTGCAGATAAATTCTTTTGCTCCCAGTTTTAGCGCTTCCATCAGTTTGCCGGACTGACCTGCTGCGGTAATCATGATAACCTTGGCATCCGCATCAAACTCTTTGATTTCCTTTAAGCAGGCAATACCGTCCATCTGCGGCATGGTAATGTCCATGGTGGTGATATCGGGATGCAGCTCCTTGTATAAATTCAGGCCTTCGACACCGTCAGCAGCCTCTCCTACTATTTCATGTCCCATACCTTCTAAAATGGTGCGAAGCATTTTTCTGGACATTTTAGAATCATCTACCAGTAAAATCTTTGCCATATCTCTCTCCTCCTATTTACGTCCAATCATAACGAATTCGCATTTTTTGTTATGCAGGCAAACCGGAATTTTGCAAATCATAACATCCTGCAGTTCGGTTTCCTTGTCCATTAAAACGGGAGGAAGCAGTTCACATTCCACACCATTTCTGCTTAAACCGGTAACATACATACCGTTGATACAGTTTAACATTTCACCGGCGCCGTCCAACATATCTTCATCGGTTAAATCATCTGCCTTGCAGAAGGAAGCTGTCATAGTAAACAATCCGCCGTTCTCTTCCGCAAAGCCGGTTTCCAGTTCCTTTAAGCCTTCTACGGGAGCGGAGAATGCTTCCATCTTCTGGATAACAGCTTTCTTAATCTGTAACAAATCGGTGCATTCCGCTTTGTCAAGATATACATGCTTGTCCACGCAGCGGATAAGGGTTCTCACCATAACGCCCGCGATTTCCTTGAAGCACAGAGCTTCCGGCGGTAAAAAGAGCGGTACAATTCTCTCCGGTTCATCGCTTCTTAAATCCTCCATATCGGATTTGGTAAATCCATACTCTTCCCGGAAGCCGTCCAGCATATTTTCGAGTTCCTGCATGCTTAACAGATTTTCATTTACCAGTGTCTGTGCAAAGGTAAGATAAGCATTTCCCTGTTTCTTTAGCAGATTGGAAATCTGGTCCTCTGTTAAAAATCCCTTTTCTACGGCAATGTCACCGAAGCGCTTGTCCATGGTCGCCTGCAGTCCGTTTATGTAATCTGCCTGTTCAATGGTAAGAATTCCTTCGGATACAGCCAGAAGTCCCATTTTTACACGAGTTTCGTCCTCTTTCTGAATAACAGTCTGTAACTGTTCATCTGTAATTTTCCCCGTTTTTACAAGATAATTTCCCAGTATATTTTCAACCATACCTTTTTCTCCTTCCTCGCTAAGAAGTCTTATTGGACATTTTTTAAAATTATAAACGATTTTTTTGAAAATTTCCAGCAATTTTGACAAATAAATAAAAAAACTGCTGATTTCCAATAAAATGCTTATTTTCCATCAACAGTTTTCTTATTTTCTGCTACTGCTCTGTACAACTGCAGGTGTCGCCGTTGGAATAATTACTTCTTACCCAGGGCGGAGGTGTCATGGAAGAATCCCTGTCCCTGTCCCTGTCTCTGTCCCAATCGCGGTCCCTGTCTCTGTCCCTGTCACATCCGCAGTCTGCACTTCTTGTCTGGATTACACTGTCCCCGCCCTGACTATTGTCATTGCCGCAACTGGTCATGCTGCGTCTGTTGTCACTGCCACAGGAAGAATTGTTATTGCCATTGCAAGAGTTGTTGTTGCTACATCCGCAGGTGGAATTGCTGCTGTTGCTGCATCCACAGCCGAAGCGTCCGTTATTACCGGAATTTCCGCCGGAACTATTTCCGCAGCCGCTGCAGAATAAAAGAAACAGAATAATTACATTACACATAGAAATCTCTTTTTCACATTCTTTAGTGTAGTATATTCTTTTATCCCGGAATGGTGCCTTTTTACTTCTTTAAATAAACGTTTTTAATATAGGCAAAGGTCTTTGCCTCTCCTTCCTTTGCCAGCATGCGGAGCAGCTTCTCCAGATGCTTCTTGGTGGAAGGATGCATCATCATGCCGTCAATTCCCGCCAGATAATACTGCAGGGCGGCATCGTCCGTGTATTTATCCTTCAGGTATACCTTGCTGGCGGCAATCCTGTCCATGACCATTTCCGCCACATACCTTCTGGGCATCCTGACAGGCTCTGTAACGTGTCCTGTCTCACTTCTGGCATAATCTACCCAATATTCGTAATGATGCTTGTTACGTCCCTTGTGATGCAGCCAGGAAGAGGAATACCCCCTGTGCTCACGTTCCGCATTGTTGGGGCTTCTGTCCCCCTGATAATAAATGGCTCCCACCCAAAATTCCGTGGGACTGTATTTGGACATATCGTGCAGGAGCCCCTGCTTGTAGATCCCAACCGCAAAACAGCCCTTCATCACCAGATATTTGTGATATGTTATCGTCTTAAAATGTGCAAGTGCATGCATTTTTTAATACTCTCCTCCGGATACCGCTGTTCGTTCCTGTGTGCTTATGCCTCGGAACAGAAAACGCATATGCAGCGAGGCGGAATTTGTACGGAAACCGTATCCTGTCCGTTCTTATCCCGGCTGTCCGCATCCTTTCCTGCAGCTGCCGCCATATCCTTTTTACTCTCTTCTGCCGCCTCTTTGCCTGCAATCTTCTGCGCCTCTTTCCGCGCAAGGCTTACAGATGACAGAACCTCTTTCCACTTCTTGTCCTTCGGCAGCCTGGGCAGGGCAAATTCATGGGGTTCCCAGTGGAGATTGTAGGTCACATACAGGAATTCCTCCTGTTTTTCCTTCTCTTCCACGCCGTATCTGCCGCAGTACATCATGCCGAGCTGTCTGCTGTATGCCGTGGTATCCGGCTTCCACGGGAATTCTCCGTGATAGGATAAATCCGGGTAACCGCAGGACTTGTAATCCATCATACGCAGGGGCATTTTCTGATGCAGCTCCCCATGCTCTTTACGGAAAGCAATCAGTTTTTTCGCAAAAGAAAAAATCTCTTTGTTGCTGTTTAAATTTTTCCAGTTTAACCAAGTGGTATCGTTATCCTGACAATAGGGATTGTTGTTGCCCTTCTGGGAGTTTCCGAATTCATCTCCCATGAAAATAAGGGGCGTGCCCTGCGCTAAGAAAAGCATGAGCAGGGCATTTTTAATCTGCTGCAGACGCAGGGAAACGATTGTTTTCTTCCTGCTGGGGCCTTCCTGTCCGCAGTTCCAGCTGAAGTTGCTGTCCGTACCGTCCTGATTGTTTTCGTTGTTGTCTTCGTTGTGCTTCCTGTCGTAGGAAACCAGGTCCATAAGGGTAAAACCATCGTAATTTGTCAGATAGTTAATCACGCCCCTGTAAGGGGAATTGGCTCTGAAATACTGCATCATGACGGGAATCATGCCCTCATCGCCCTTTAAGAATCTTCTGGCGTCATTACGGAAATCATCTTTATATTCTGCCAAAAACCGTCTGCCGCCTTTTATCTCCCTGTCCGGGAAGCCGTAATACCAGAGCTTGCTGGCAGCTAACGCCGGCTCTAAGGATAACAGGGCAGGGGCAATGTTTTTCCCCTTTAAGTGGAACCCGTCCACATGGTATTCCATCACCCAGAACCGTAAAATCTCCGCTATTTCCGTGCTTAAAATATCCTGCGTAAAATAAAACTGCAGAATAACCTCCATGTTGTTTTTATGAAGCTCTTTTATCAGATTTTTTAACTCCGTTGCCGCATCCCTGCTGTAGGCATATGCACTTTTCGGACTGTAGTAGCAGCCCTTGGTGTAGCCCCAGTAATGCAGCCGTTCCGGTCTTTTTTCCTCTGCATCCAGATGAATGCTTTCTGTGGTCTTTAAGATTTCTATCTCGGGAAATTCGTAAACCGGCTGCAGCTCCAGGGTCGTCACACCCAGTTCCTTCAGATACGGAATTTTTTCCTGAATGCCGAGGAAGGTGCCCTTCCCCTTTACGCCGGAAGAAGCATGTCTGGTAAATCCTCTCACATGCATACAGTAAACAATGCTGTCCTCATAGGCAAGCTTGGGAAATCTATCGTCCTCCCAGTCATATTCCCGGTAAGAAAGCACCGCGGGAAGCAGTTCGTTTTCCGCCTCTTCTCCGTATTTACGGCAGTTTAAGAAGCATCTGCCCCTCTCATCCGTAACCGCCTTTGTACCTTCATAAAAGCTGTAAATCACATCTTTTGCGGGAAGCCCTTCCACAGCCATGCAGCGTATTGTCCCAACGGCATAATCCGTGGGAAAGGCAATGCGGAGTTTTTCCTGCCGTCCGGTGGTGTCATACAGGATAACTCCTGCTTCTTCTTTTTCCGTAATATAGGAAAAATAAACGGTATCTTTTATTCTGTGAGCCCCCAACGGGTAGGGAACTCCTCTCTTTACGCATATTGTCAAATTGGTTACCTGTCGCTTTCCGATTATGTATGCTCTGTAAGTTTCGTTTGCATAACCACTTTAAGCATTATAACACAGTTTCTTTGGTCATTGCTACTAAATAAAAATATATTTACAGAATTTGTGGGAAAAGCTATAATAAAGAAAAAAACAGAAAGGATACCCCTATGGCTGATAATAATTTTGCAGAGGAAGAAATGACCGTCACTTTAGAGCTTGACGACGGCGAAGTAGAATGCGCTGTCATCACAATCCTGACAGTGGAGGACAAGGATTATATCGTGCTTCTCCCCCTGGATGAGAACGGAGAAAACGAAGACGGAGAAGTCTGGTTCTACGGCTACAAGGAAGACCCCGATGATGCCAATGCAGAGCCCGAGCTCATTTATATCGAAAGCGATGAAGAATACGAAAAGGTTTCCGATGCTTTCGACGAATATTTAGACGATCAGGAATTTGACGAACTGGTAGACCCTTCCGAAGAATAAACTTCGTTTCTTAAAAATCGTGAAAGAAGTCCCGGACGTTCTTTCGTGCCTTTCAGGTACAGGATGTCCAGGACTTTTTTCGCTCTCGTAACCGCCACAAAAAAAAGCCTTCGCTCCTCTTCCTCCTGCTCCCCGGAAAGTATTTTCCCATAAGGAATGCGCCCTTCCTGCACGTTGGGAATGCCAACATAATAAAATTCCAGTCCCTTTGCCGCATGCATGGTAAGCACCTGCACGCCGTCATTCCCGGTATCCGGCGGCTTTTTCTCCATGCATCTTTCATATCCTATTCCCTTTTGAATATAGGATATTTTTAGTTCTTCCGGCATTTTCCGTAAGGTCTGAAGCTGCTTACGAAGCGTCCTGATTTTTCCGGTGCCTGCCTCATCCTTTAGTTCCAGACACCACCGTTCCATACGGATAAAATCCACATCTTCCCCCGGGATACAAACCCGGCTCAGTCCTCTGTCCGGCTTATTCATAATCCGTAGAAAATCTGCCCTGCTGCCCCTTCCTTCCGAAAGCCTAATGTACGCCAGCATATCTTCTTTTCCTTCCTCCGTTTCTTCCTTTCCCTTCCGGCAGGCGCAGGGAATGT
Organism: Lachnospiraceae bacterium UBA5899; assembly: GCA_002432425.1. Lineage (GTDB taxonomy): Bacteria > Bacillota > Clostridia > Lachnospirales > Lachnospiraceae > Acetatifactor. The sequence goes on along the minus strand of DJEL01000034.1, from coordinate 8,484 downwards.
TTTCTTTGCCAAGCATTGCCCTGACATTTTCCGCCTCCCGGTTGGTCCGGCAAAGGATTGCAAAATCCCCATAATTAAGATTTTCGTTTTCTTCTTTTATGTTTCGTATTCTTTCCGCAAAATACCGGTATTCCTCCATGACTTCCGTAAAAGCTGCGATACGGATATCTCCGGTATCTTCTTTCATAGCCGCCGGCTTTTTCAAAAGCCTGTCCTTGTTTTCGGAAATAATCCGGCTTGCCAGCTCCACAATTTCCTTCCCGGAACGGTAATTATTCTGCAGATAATACGTTTCCGCCGTCGGATAATCCGTAAGAAACCGCTTCAGAATGGCAGGTGTTGCACCCCGAAATCCGTAAATGGACTGGTCATCGTCCCCTACCGCAAAAATATGATTGTCCGGGGCAGCCAGCATCCGCAACAGTTCGTACTGGATGCGGTTGGTGTCCTGAAATTCGTCCACCAGAATATATCGGAACCGTTCCCGCCATTTTTCCAGAATGTCCTCTCTTTCCCGGAACAGCCTTCTGGTTAAAAGAAGCATATCTTCAAAATCAATCCTGCCGTTTTTTCTCGTTACGGCAATATACTCCCGGAACACAGCCTCTTTTTTCTCTTCCTCTACAGAAAGAGAAAGCTTTTGTGCCGTCTTTTCCCCGTTTTTGCGCATGGTAATAAAATACAGCATTTCCTCTGCAAGCCGAATATCAATTTCGTATTTTTTCAAAATGGGAAGCAGGTAAGATTTTTTCTCCTGCGTGGATAACAGACAGTCTGTCTGCAACGAATACTCTGTTTTCAGAATATGATAGAATATGGCATGAAACGTTCCGAATGTTACCGAAGCACCTTCCGGATTTTCCGTAAGAAACCGTTTCTGCATGGAAGCAACCGCTTCCTTTGTATAAGTAATGACTAAAATCTGCGACGGCGGAATGTGTTTTTCCTGTATGAGAAAGGAAATCCTTCCCAGCAGCGTCGTGGTTTTGCCGCTTCCGGGACCGGCTATGACAAGCGCCGGTCCTTTCATGTGGCACAAAGCAGCCCACTGCTCTTTATGATACCTGTTTTTATACATTTTCAAGCATTTCAATTCCTTTGCGAATACGTTTCAGGGTTTCTTCCTTACCAAGCACTTCCATGATTTCGGTTGCACCTGCGGGAGTCATCTGTTTGCCGGATACGGCAGTACGGATGGGCCACATTACATATCCGTTCTTTACACCTTCCTTTTCCACATAAGCAAGAAGTGTCTGATACAGCGCATCGTTGGAATAATCTTCCTGTGCTTCCAGAATAGGGAGCATATCCTTTAATACCTTTAAGGAAGACTCTGCATTGGTCTTCATCTTTTTGTGGGTATACATGTCAATGCTGTATTCCGGCAGTTTCTTGAAGAAATCAACCTGTCCGGCAATATCCGGAAATACTTCGATACGTGTTTTCACCATGGCAGCAATCTTCTTTAAGTCAAAGCCCTCTCCCAGCGCTTCCTTTAAGTAAGGCTCTGCCATTTCATAGAACTTGTCGAAATCCATTGCCTTTAAGTATTCACCGTTCATCCATCTTAACTTTACGATGTCAAATACGGACGGGGATTTGTTGATTCTGTGGTAATCGAATTCTTTGATAAGCTCGTCCAGCGAAAAGATTTCCCGGTTGTCTTCGGGACTCCAACCTAAAAGCGCAATGTAGTTTACGATGGCTTCCGGTAAAAATCCAAGGGCTAAAAGGTCTTCAAAGGATGCATGTCCGCTTCTCTTGGAAAGCTTTCTGTGGTTTTCATCCGTAATCAGGGGCAGATGCACGTAAACCGGTACCTGCCAGCCGAAAGCATCGTACAGACGCACGTACTTCGGAGAAGAGGAAAGGTATTCGTTACCTCTTACTACATGGGTAATGTTCATAGTATGGTCATCCACTACATTTGCAAAATTGTAGGTGGGATAGCCGTCGGATTTAATCAAAATCATGTCGTCCAGCTCGCTGTTGTTGACCGTAATGTCTCCGTACAGCTCGTCATGGAATGTGGTGGTGCCTTCTGTTGGATTGTTCTGTCTGATAACGAAAGGCTTGCCTTCCTGCAAATTCTTTTCGATTTCTTCTTTGGATAAGGAGAGGCAGTGCTTGTCATAAATCATGATTTCCTTGCCTTCCACAATTTCTGTCTTTAAGGTAGCCAGTCTTTCCTTGTCGCAGAAACAGTAATAAGCCTCGCCCTTTTCAATCAGCTCCTTAGCATACTTCATATAGATGCCGGTCTTCATACGCTCGCTCTGCACATAGGGACCGTATCCGCCGTCCTTGTCGGGACCTTCGTCATGGGTAATACCTGCTTCTTCCAGAGTACGGTAAATAATTTCCGTAGCGCCTTCCACATATCTTTCCTGGTCGGTATCCTCAATACGGAGCATGAAATCTCCGCCTGCATGCTTTGCAATTAAAAATTCATATAACGCGGAACGCAGATTTCCCACATGCATTTTACCTGTCGGACTGGGTGCGTACCTTGTTCTGATTTTAGTCATTTTACTCTCCCTTTCTGTCATTGTATCGGCTGTGCATTTCTTTCGCACACTTTTCTTATTGTATGATTTTTGCAAAGAAAGTGCAAGCCTTCTTCCCACTTTTCTGTACAGGGAAACGGGCTGCACTTGTCTAAAGTACCTCTACTGGGGCGGAATTTTCTGTGTGGCTTGTGCCTTGAATTTTGCCAGTTCCCTGCTTGCCTGCGGAATGGCTACGTTTGTACCCGCACCGGCCACGCAGCCTCCGGGACATGCCATACCTTCTATCAGACAGCCGTTCATCTTGCCTGCTTTGGCAAGTAACAGCATCTTTTTACATTCTGCCAGGCTTTCCGCATGCTCCACATGAACTGCGGTACCGGGATAATATTCCTTGATGCAGCTTTCAATAGCGCTTGCCACACCGCCTGCAACGCCGTAACCTCTTCCGGCTGCCGTTGCGCCTTTCAGTTCATCCATGGCTTTGATTTCCTCTACCAGAATGCCCTTGGCTTCAAACATACCGGTAAGTTCTTCAAAGGTAATGACAAAGTCCACATCAGAACGTACCGTTGTACGGGATGCCTCTAACTTCTTGGATGCACAGGGTCCGATAAATACTACGCTGGCATCGGGATGCTTTTCCTTAATCACTCTTGCCGTTGCCACCATGGGCGTCAGCTCGTTGCTGATTTTATCAATGGTTTCCGGGAACAGATTTTTCGCCATCATTGCCCAGGAAGGACAACAGGATGTCAGGGCGAATGCCTGCTTGCCGGTAGCTACTTCTCTAACATAATGCTCTGCTTCCGCCACGCAGCCCATATCGGCGCCGATAGCGGTTTCATATACTTCCGCAAAGCCCAGCTCCTTTAACGCCGTCTTGAACATGTCCGGTGTTACCTTGGGACCGAATTGTCCGGCAAAGGACGGTGCCACCTGGGCAATAATCATACGTCCGGACTGCAGGGCGCGGATAAGCTGAAATATCTGGGATTTATCGGCAATCGCACCGAAAGGACAGCTTACCATGCACTGACCGCAGGATACACAGAGATTGCTGTTAATCACTGCTCTGCCATGTTTATCACTTTCAATGGCATTGATGCCGCATGCCTTCTTACAGGGTCTTTCTCTGTGGGAAATCGCATCATAGGGGCATACAGCCTTACACTTGCCGCACTTGATACATTTTTCCTGATTAATAAAGGACTTGCCGTTTACCATGGTCATGGCGCCCACCGGGCATACTTCACGGCAGGGATGCGCCAGACAACCCATACAGGTATCCGTTACTTCAAACTGGTTTACGGGGCAGGCATTGCATGCAGAAGGAATTACCTGCATAAGAGGCGGTTCGTAATATTTTTCATCAATATTGCTTTCCTCAATGCCTTCTGTCAGATGTCCGGGCCTGTCTCTGTTTTCCGGTCTTAGTGACATTCCCATTGCCAGTCTGATTTGTTCTCTGATAATGGCGCGGTCACGGTAAACACTGTCCAGATAATCCGTGGTATCGTAATCCACAATTTTATAAGGAAGTGCCTCACAGTCATCTTTCAGGTTTTTGGATGTATAAGCCAGGTTTGCCACTTCCTTAAACACTCTTCTGCGACGCTTTCTGACCTGGGTATCGATTCCTCTCATATCACTCATATTGTTCATACCTTTCCGGGTAAAATTATGCTCCTTGGGGCTTTTCCCCAAAAGCATTACAAATTAAGTAAAGCATAAAAAAAGCAGGAAATCAAGTGTTCTTGTTAAAATTTTATCACATGTGTTTTATCTGATAAACAGACTTCCGATCTGGAATACCAGAACGGAAATAACCCATGCCGTTAAAATCTGGAATCCCAACAGCCCCAGGGTAAATTTTAAGGATCCGCTCTCTTTTTTTATGGTGGCTATGGATGCCACACAAGGTACATAAAGCAGGCAGAACAGCATCAGACAGTATGCATTTAAGGGACCGAAAGCCGGATTCTGTGCATGGATGTTTGCCAGTATGGTTGCCATGCCGTCAGCGGAGTTGGCATTGGCAACGCCAAACAAAACAGAAAAGCTGCTCACCACAACTTCTTTTGCCGAAATACCGGAAATCAGTGCTACTGCGATCTGCCACATGCCAAGTCCCGCCGGAGCAAGAACCGGTACCAGCCATTTTCCGATTATGGCGCCAAAGCTGTCCGCCGGATTTTTCACCATTCCCTTTGTTCCAAAATTTAAGATAAACCATATGATAATGGATGCGATAAAAATAGTGGTTCCCGCTTTGGTCAGATAATCTTTCACCTTATTCCAGACATAAATTCTCACCGTACGGGCATTGGGTCTTTTATATTCCGGAAGCTCTATCAGAAGAGAATCGTTTTCATGGCCCTTTTCCAGCTTATTAATGATTAAAGCTGTGACAATTGCCACAAAAATGCCGACTACATAGAAAGAGAACGCTACCAGTCCGGCGTATTTCGGAAAAAACATTTCCGAAAAAATAACGTAAATGGGCAATCTTGCGGAGCAGGACATAAAAGGGGTGATAATCATGGTTTTTCTTCTGTCGTGTTCCGTTTCCAGGGCTCTCGTTGCCATAATGGCTGGAACGGTGCAGCCAAAGCCTAAAATCATGGGAAGAAAGGCCTTTCCGGATAGACCTACTTTCCCCATAATGGAATCCATCACGTATGCCACACGGGACATATAACCGCTGTCTTCCAAAATAGCCAGCGCCAGAAATAAGATGAATATATTTGGCAAAAAGGTCAGGATACCGCCCACACCGTTAATAATTCCGTCCACAATCAGGGAAACCAGCCAATCTGCCGTATGAACTTTAAGAAGTCCTGCCCGCACAGCGGTCGAAATCAGTCCCAATCCCTGCTCAAAGACGCCCTTTAACAGGTCTCCTACCGTAAAGGTCATAAAAAAGACAATGCCCATAATACAGAGGAACATGGGCAGTCCCAGCCACTCATTCGTCAGCAGTTTATCTATTTTGTCCGTTGCTGCGGCTTTTTTATTTTTATAAAAAAGAACTTCCTTTACAATGGACTCTATGTACTGGTATTTGCAGTTGATAATTTCCTTTTCATAACTTCTGTCCACAACGTCCTCTATATTGATCGGATGTTCTTTCATGACCTCTTCGTCATTTTCCAAAAGCTTAATGGCATGCCATCTTCTGGAGGAATGTGTAGGATAATGAGCCTCCATCATAACCTCTAATTTGGCAATCTTGTTCTCTATTTCTTCCGGGTACTGTAAAATGTATTCTGCATTTTTCTGCTCTTCATAATGATGAATCACGGCATGCAGAAGAATGTCCAGTCCGGTCCGTTTGGCAGCGGAAACCGGCACCGTGGGAATATCTCCCAGCATTTCCGGCAGTCTGTGTAAGTCCAGTTCCATTCCTCTTTCCTGCACAATATCCATCATGTTAAGAGCCAGCACCACCGGCTTTCCAAGCTCTAAAAGCTGTAACGTCAGATACAGATTTCTCTCTAAGGAAGAAGCATCCACCACGTTTATAATAACATCTATATCATCATCCATAACGCATTTTCTGGTTACCTTTTCCTCAATCGTATAACAGGTCAGGGAATAAATTCCGGGGGTGTCTATCAAATCAATTTCCGTATCTTCATAAGTCGTATGGCCCTCTACCTTTTCCACAGTAACACCCGGCCAGTTTGCGACCTTTAATTTAGAGCCAGTCAAAGCATTAAACAAGGTTGTTTTCCCACAGTTGGGGTTTCCTACACAGGCAACTTTAATCTCACGCTTCATGACCTGAGACCTCCTCTACCTCTATATTGGAAGAAAGATGTCTTCCAAGTGCCAGTCTTGTTCCTCTCACCCTGATAATCAGGGAACCTTTTCTCTTCCTGTTAAGTATACTGATTTTTACACCGTCATTTAACCCAAGGGCCTGCAGTCTTCTTGTTACCGCTTCTTCCACAAATAGCCCCTTGATCAGGTAATCTTCATTTTTCTTTGCATCCGCAAGTGTCATACTTCTCTCTCCCAACGCATAATTTCGCTAAATTATACTCTTTACTGTATAATCTGTCAAATAGCAATTGGTAACTTACCGGCCTTTTTTTCATATAGTATAGAAAATGATTTTGAGGTTTTTCCATGCAGAATAAAAACTATGGTGAATATTTAGACCGCTACCCCATTGCCATGGCATATGTTCCCTGGCAGCAGTTTACTTCCATTTATGAAAATCTGGAAGATGCCTTTCAGAAAGGGACCATTTTTCCGGAATTAAACAAGCCCTTCACGGGAAGGAGGATGACTTCATGAACAACCAGCAGTCCGAAATGGAACAAATGTTAAAGGATATCAGCATCCTTGATTTTACCCTCGTGGATTTTACGGAATATCTGGATACACATCCTTTCGATAAACAGGCCATTGCCTATTTTAACCATTACAATAAAATCCGTATGGACTTAACAAGACAGTTCTCGGAGAAATATTATCCGCTGCAGACCAGTTTTTCCTCCGACATGACGGAATGGAGCTGGGGACTTGCTCCACTTCCCTGGAAAAGCAGCTATGAAAAAGAAGGTCCCGCCCCTGAATGTCTGCCCTGCAAAGGAGGTATAAAATAATGTGGAATTATGAAAAAAGACTGCAGTTCCCGGTAAATATCAAGGAACCCAATGCCAAGCTTGCCACCGTCATCATGTCCCAGTACGGCGGTCCCGACGGGGAAATGGGTGCCAGCATGCGCTATCTCTCCCAACGCTACGCCATGCCCTATAAAGAAGTTGCCGGTCTGCTTACGGACATCGGCACGGAAGAATTGGCACATGGTTGATAGAAATGTTAAAATTAAACGAACTTCTACCTTAATATTATTAGCACAAAAATTTATCAAAAATCCGGCCGGTGTTTGTCCACACCTGCCGGATTTCTCCGTTATACCCTTTCTGTGTACTTCAATGAAATCCACCCTGCGCCGGATTTTAATTTTCCCCATCCGTTCTGTTCTGCCGTGATGGTATAAATGCCACCCTTCTTAACCGTAGTGGTGACCTTGTAGGATGTACCAGCTCCGGCACGTACATTTAATGTGCTTGCGGTAATGCGAACTTTGTAGTTGCTGGATGCCGGCTGCTCTGCAGGCTGCGTTTCCGTCACGCCCAGACGCTTATTAACTTCTGCAGCGATATAGGCATGTTTACCATACAGATAATCCCCCGGACAGGCTTTGTTCTTAAACCATCTATGGACAGTCATGTTCTGCTTGTCCACCTGTCCAATCAGGCTTTTATCTCCCTTCCATAACAACTGCTTGATGCCGTTTCGCTGGCAGATATCCGTTACCAGGGCAATCAGTGATGTCATAGCTGCATCCGATACATGCCATCCGGTTGCTGCTCCGCCGTCATTGGCTACCTCAATGGTTACGGCTCTCATGTCATTTGCCTTGTTACTGCTGCACCAGCTACGGTCCTTTTCTTCCACGTATAGTCCAATCCGTCCATCACTGCCAATTCCATAGTTGGATGATGCCATACGTGTCCTCTTGGCAAATCCCTCTCCGCATCTCTCCACTGTCAAATTCCCAGCCATACAGTGAATGGTAATGGTATCAATCTTGTGGTTTCTGGGGCTTGTTTTATTGGGGCTTATTCTGGTATACGTTGCCAGTGTACTGTTACTCATGCCTTCTACCTTCTTTCCTTCATCAAATCGTGTTAAATTATACTCCCGTATCACTGCCATCAGATTGTCCACATACTTTAAGGATGTGGCGTATCCATCCGCTCTGATGTTCTGCAGGTATTCTCTCGGAGTTGTGACCCCTTTCAAGTTTGCATATCTTGGAGTATTGATAAAATCAAAATACCCTCTCACGCATGCTTCCATATCCGGGAATGCAAACCACTGCATTGAGGCTGATGTGTATGTTCCATCTGCCTTTTGTTCGCTGCCTACTTTGATGTAACTGCCGGTTGCCGTGGGG
>DJEL01000014.1 GCA_002432425.1 Lachnospiraceae bacterium UBA5899 | reverse complement strand
GATGCAGAAGTACGGTTACTGCCGCAATACAGGCAGAAAAACATCATTCTGCCGGAAAAGAGGTAAGATGAACCGTAACCGTAATTTTAAAAGCAGTGTGTTTTCCCTAATGATGCAGGACAAAGTAAAAGCACTGAATGTTTATAATGTGCTGGGGAACAGCCATTTTGACAATCCGGAAGATGTGGAAATTATTACAACGGATGGCGGAATTTCCTTGTCTGTCCGAAACGATGCATCTTTTATTATTGGAACGGACATGAATTTTTATGAACACCAGTCCTCCTACAATCCCAATATGCCCATGCGCAGCCTGATTTACTGTACGGATGCCATAGACAGGCGCATTAAAGAGAAGAATGAGAACCTGTACGGACACAAGCAGATTAAGATACCCACGCCCCGGTTTGTGGTATTTTACAACGGACGGGAGAAGCGTCCGGCAGTGGAGAAAATGTATCTTTCTTCGGCGTATATGGGAGAAAAGAAAAATCCAGATTTGGAGCTTTCCTGTACGGTGTATAACTTAAATGCACCGGAGAATAAGGAACTTCTGGAAAAGTCGGAAGTTTTGTATGGCTATACCTTTTTTGTAAACAGGGTGAATGCCAATAAAGAAAACGGGATGGAACTGGAACAGGCGATTGATGAAGCCATTAACACATGTACGAGAGAAAATATTTTACAGGATTTCTTTCGGACGTATAAGAATGAGGTGAGAAGGATTATGGCACTTGATTTTACCTTTGAAAGACAGATTGAATTAACGAAGATGGAGTATTATCAGGATGGATTTGCTGCTGGCAAGGCAGAGGGAGAAGCTCGTGGAGAGGCCAAGGGGATGGAACGAGGTGAAAAGAATGGGCAGTTGCAGAATATGATTTCCCTGACAGTCCGGAAGCTCCGGAAAGGAAAAAGTGTAGAACAGATTGCGGACGAATTGGAAGAAGATACCGCAACGATTGCGCCTATCTGCAAAGTAGCGGAAGAATTTGCTCCGGAATATGATGAAGGAAAAATATTTGATAAGTTAAAAGAGAAAGTTTTGGCTAATAACTGATAATAATTTGCAGATTTCTTTCGGACATATCAGAATGAGGTGAGAAGGATTATGGCACTTGATTTTACTTTTGAAAGACAGATTGAATTGATGAAGATGGAGTATTATCAGGATGGGTTTGCGGATGGAGAAGCTCGTGGTGAAACCAGAGGTATGGCACGTGGAGAAAAGAATGGGCAGCTGCAGACGTTGATTTCCCAGACAGTTAAGAAACTCCGCAAAGGAAAAACTATAGAACAGATAGCAGACGAATTAGAAGAGGATGTGGCAACCACTGCACCTATTTGTGAGGCTGCGGAAGAATTTTATCCTGAGTATGACGAAGAGAAAATATGTCGGAAAATTACGGATTTATCAGAATAGAAGGCAGAGATAATTACCTTATAGTTGGGTGAATTGGTGACTATATTTGTATGTAAGGGGGTGTTACATGTTCTTGTAACAGCCCCTTGCATATTTTATAAAATCAATACTTTTAATAAATAGATATAATAAGACAAACATGATTGCAAAGAAAATGATTGCACAATTAGCACTGTTGCAATATAATGTAATTTATAGACAATCAAATGCCATTGAAAAATAATTACAAGTACAAACTGATAAAAAGCACACTTTCCGGTAAGGGATAATTCTTAGTTATCCTTCAATGGCAAACACGACATAATACGATATACTACGAGTATCAATTGAAACTGCATGGAGGAAGGGTACTGGAGAATATACAGCCAGCTTTTAGAGACATGGAAAAATGCGGGGCATGGTCGATTTAGTTACACAGGATAAAGCTTAGGCAAAACTGGCGGAAATAGTGAAGGAAATATTAGACTTTTTATTAAGGGAGAAGAGAGCAGGTTAAAATTTAAAGCAAGGGTGTCGGATTAGTGATGGTGTGGAGACAGAAGAACTTATTATGAGTAGACAGCGCTTAAATGAGTTAGTGGGAACGGCAGCATATGCTGCAAAGCTTAACAATGATTACGGGATAGATGTCAGTAATAAGGTCCTCTGGGCAGGAGCGCACTGCGGCGGAGCGGAAATATGTCGCTGAAGCGACCCGCTGCAGGCGGAGAATCCTGCAAAGCAGGATTCTTTCTTATGGTAAAAGAAATTTTAAACAATAAAAAATAGCGAGAGGGGGATTCGAACCCTCGACACTACGGGTATGAACCGTATGCTCTAGCCAACTGAGCTATCTCGCCATAAGGAATAAAAACATATAAAATTTTGTTCCGAAAGAATTTTCGGAGTGGGGCCTATAGGGCTCGAACCTATGACCCTCTGCTTGTAAGGCAGATGCTCTCCCAGCTGAGCTAAGACCCCTTGTCGCAACCGACTTGGCTATTGTAGCCTATATAATGGCACTTTGTCAATAGATTTTTTGAAATTTTTTGAAGAAATTTGTACGCGGGCACAAAGTGCCGGATTTCCCTGCATTTTTTAGTGGTGTATTTGTGACGGTTAGTGTATACTGGAAAAGATGGGAGAGAAACAGGAGCATGGTAAAGAAGGAAAAACTGTCACAATTTTATTTTACACAATACCGGGAGGGTACAGCCCGGTACCGAAAAAAGAATCAGGACGGTAAGGCGGGGTATGCAAAAAGAGCCAAAAGCCTGTCCATAGAACTGCAGAGGATAAAGTCCGGTCATGTGAAAGAAGCAAAGCTGGAGGACTATCACAGACAGGTGAGAAATCTTTGCTACTTTGCCTTTAAGCAGAATAACCAGGTAGCCATTATGCAAATCCGGGATTTCCTTCTGCCGGAGCTGGTGCGGCTGGACTTGGCAGCCATGAAGCCTTCGGAACAGGAAATTGTCACGGAGAGATTTTTAGATTATCTGCGGAATGAGATGAACGGGGAACTCTGTGTCAGAACCTTAAAGGACCTTACGGTTTCCTATGCGGAATACGGCATCCGGGAGCAGATTATTGATTTGGTACCCTTGAAGCCGGAAACGGAATTTCCCAAAGCACGTGCCATGCAGAGACATTTTATCCTGCACATCGGTCCGACCAACTGCGGAAAGACCTACCATGCCCTGACCCGCTTAAAGGAAGCGGAAAACGGAGCGTACTTAGGTCCTTTGCGTCTGCTGGCGCTGGAAGTGTATGAAAAGATGACGGACGAAGGGGTAACCTGTACCATGCTGACCGGTGAGGAATGCATTTATCAGGAAAACAGCCGGGTCATTTCTTCCACCATAGAAATGATGGATACGGAACAGGTCTATGATATTGCGGTTATTGACGAGGCGCAGATGATAGTGGACTCCGACAGGGGGCACTCCTGGACGAGAGCCGTGCTTGGCGTACAGGCAAAAGAAATCCACATCTGCATGAGTCCTGCCGGAGAAAAGGTTATCAAGCACTTAATCAATATGTGCGGCGATACGTTTGAAGAGCATCACTATGAAAGAAAGACGCCGCTTGTTTATGAGGACAAGCCCTTTGTGTTCCCGGATGATGTAAGGGACGGCGATGCCCTGATTGTATTTACCAAGAGGGCGGTTTTAGATATTGCCGGACGCCTTGAGCGGGAAGGCATCAAGACCAGTGTGGTTTACGGCAGCCTGCCGCCGGAAATCCGCCGCAGACAGATTCATCTGTTTGCCGGAAAGGAAACAAAGGTGGTGGTTTCCACGGATGCCATCGGTATGGGATTAAACCTGCCGGTACGAAGAATTGTATTTTTACAGGCGGAAAAATTTGACGGCAGGGAAAAAAGAAAGCTTACCGTGCCGGAAATCCGCCAGATAGCGGGAAGAGCGGGACGGTTCGGCATGTACGATACCGGTTATGTGAATGCCTGCGGTGACGAGGAATGGGAGTATATCAAAGAACGTTATAATAAGGAAGAACTTCCGATTGAAAAGGTAAGTCTGGGTTTCCCGACGGTGCTTCTTAACATGGACGAGCCCCTTGACCGGATTTTAACGGTATGGAAAAGCGTGGAGCCGGACGAACCCTTTGAAAAAATCAGTATTGAGGATATGCTTTTCCTCTATGAAAAGGCTTACCGGGAGCGGAAGGACATCGACGGCTTTGAGGACAAGCATGTGCTTTACCGGATGTTAACCTGTTCCATCGACGTCAAAAACAGGGATATTGTGTCCCTGTGGCTGGAATACTGCAAGACCTATACGGCGGATGTGACGTTGTTTTTCCCCACGCTCGGTATTTGCAACGACAAGGGTCTGATGCGGTACGAAACATACTATAAGATGCTGGATTTATACCACCAGTTTTCCAACAGACTGGGCAAGGAAATCGATATAAGGCGTCTGGATGCGGCAAGGGAAAAGACGGAGTTAAGCATCATGCAGGCTCTTGCCAAGAATAAAAAAGAATATATCAACACCTGTAAATACTGCGGAAAGACATTGCCCTTCGGTTATGAGTTCCGGGTTTGCAATGCCTGCTACGCGGACCGCGGCTGGATTTACAAAAAAATGGATTCCGAGGTATAATTTTCCCATCTTGTCCATATACTGGTAAAAAAGCCCCGAGGGGCGGAATGTGAGGTTAGCGTATGGCAAGAGGACAGAGAAAATCCATAGACGAAAAAATCAGGGAAAAGGAAGAGCTGATTGGGGCATTAAAGGTGCGTATCCAGTCGGAGGAAAGAGAACTGAATGACCTGATTACGGAAAAAAGAAACAGGGAAGCGGAGGCCATTACCAAGATGCTTGCGGAAGCGGGTATCAGTATGGAAGAAGCAAAAGATTTGATTGCACAGCACGTGGCGGACCTAAAAACCGCATAGCCGCGGCGGGCTTAAAAACAGAAACGGTAATACCGGTGGAGATACCAACGGAGGTAACATATGAGAATTGGAATGGGATATGATGTACACAGACTGGCGGAAGACAGAAAGATGATTATCGGCGGGGTGGAAATCCCGTATGAAAAAGGTCTTTTGGGACATTCGGATGCGGACGTACTGCTGCATGCCGTTATGGATGCGCTGCTGGGAGCGGCGGCACTGGGCGATATCGGCAAACATTTTCCGGATACCGATGCCGCTTACGAAGGCATTTCTTCGCTGGTGCTTTTGGAAAAAGTGAGAGATTTACTGGAAGAAAACTGTTTCTTCGTGGAAAATATCGATGCCACCATTATAGCGCAGGCGCCCAAGATGCGCCCCTATATTGATGAAATGCGGAAAAACATCGCAGGACGGCTGGGAATTACCCTTTCCCAGGTAAACGTAAAAGCCACCACGGAAGAGGGGCTTGGCTTTACCGGCAATAAGGAAGGAATATCCGCCCAGGCTATCTGCATGTTAAACAGCCCGAGAGAGCTGTACGCCCAGGATGTGGAGCTTTTGGAAAAGAGCAGAACGGTGTCCGGGTGCGCAGGCTGCACGGGATGCCCGAAAAATTTATAAGACAAGGCGCAGCTCACAGCGGGCTGCGTTTTTTTCTGCCGGAATACGGGAATAAAGAGGCGGCGGAAGCGCTTTGTTTCTTGACAAACGGCACTTTTTTGCTTATTCTACTTAATGTATACTATACATGTCAAAGTATACCTATAGAAAAACGGTTTCTTATCAAAAACAGTATAGGAAATCGACAATCGGAGGCTGTGTGAAAATGGAAAACAAATTGCACATTTACAATACCCTTACCAAAAAGGAAGAATTGTTTGTACCCAATACGGACGGCAAGGTGGCAATGTATACCTGCGGTCCTACCGTATATCATTTTGCCCATATCGGCAACTTAAGAAGTTACATCATGGAGGACCTTTTGGAAAAAACACTCCGCTACCTGGGATATGATGTAAAGCGTGTCATGAATATTACGGATGTAGGCCATCTTTCCAGCGATGCGGATACCGGCGAGGATAAGATGTTAAAGGGAGCAAAGAGAGAGCACAAGACCGTTATGGAAGTGGCAAAGTTCTATACGGATGCCTTCTTTTCCGACTGCAAAAAGTTAAACATCAAGCGTCCGGATGTGGTAGAACCGGCAACCAACTGCATTCCCGAATTCATCCATATGATTGAGGTGCTGCTGGAAAAAGGCTTCGCTTACGAAATGGGCGGCAACATTTATTTTGATACTTCCAAATTGCAGAATTACCACGTATTCTCAGGACAGACCGAGGATGAGCTTTTGGTAGGCGTCCGGGATGATGTGGAAGAGGATACCAACAAGAAGAACAAGAGTGATTTCGTGCTCTGGTTTACCAAGTCCAAATTTGATGACCAGGAATTAAAATGGGAAAGCCCCTGGGGACTGGGATATCCCGGCTGGCACATTGAATGCTCCTGCATCAGCATGAAACATCTGGGCGAATACATGGATATCCACTGCGGCGGCGTGGACAATATTTTCCCGCACCATACCAATGAAATTGCGCAGAGTGAGTCCTATCTCGGTCATAAATGGTGCAATTACTGGTTCCATGTGCATCACTTAAATGATAAGAGCGGCAAGATGAGCAAATCCAAGGGCGATTTCCTGACCGTTTCCTTACTGGAAGAAAAAGGATACAATCCCCTTGTATACAGACTGTTCTGCTTACAGTCCCATTACCGTAAGCCGCTGGAGTTCTCCTATGAAGTACTGGACAACATGACGACTGCTTACAATAAGCTCTTAAAGAGAATTGCCGATTTGTCCGAGGAAGGAGAAGTGGACAAAGAGAAATTTGCAGAGTACAAAACCCGTTTTGAAGATGCACTCTGCGATGACTTAAATTCCTCCATGGCGATTACCGTTCTGTATGAGATGTTAAAGGCAGACATGAACGACAAGACCAAGAGAGAACTGGTAAAGAGCTTTGATGAAGTGCTTTCCCTGGATTTACTGTCCGGCAAGGCTGCAGACAGCACGGAGGAGTCCGTGGACGAAGAATTAAAGGCTTATGTGCTTTCCAAGATTGAAGAAAGAAAAGCAGCCAAGAAGGAAAAGGATTTCGCAAAGGCGGATGCCATCCGTGCGGAACTTTTGGAAAAGGGCATTGTGATTGAAGATACCAGAGAGGGCGTAAAATGGAAGAAGGCGTAAGTCTGGTTTCACAAATCCGTGAAACATTTGCATTACCCGAAGTGGATGTAAGAAGCTATTCCCCGTTGGCGCTTGCCTATATCGGGGATGATGTATATGACATTATCATAAGAACAATGGTTGTGGAAAAAGCAAACCGTTCTGCGCATGACCTGCATCTGATTTCCAGCCGTTACGTGAAAGCACAGACCCAGGCAGCCATGATAGAGGCGCTTGGGGATGTACTTACGGAAGAGGAAGAGGCGGTTTACAAAAGAGGTCGGAATGCCAAGGCTTACACCACGGCAAAGAATGCCAGTGTGGCAGACTACCGGAAAGCAACGGGATTGGAAGCTTTGGTGGGCTACCTTTATTTACAGAATAAAATGGACAGAATATTGGAGCTTATCAAGGAAGGTATGCAAAGACTGCATATATAATAAGGAAGTAACAGAGAAGTCAACATGGAGTAAACAATGTATACTGAGTATACATTGTTGGACAGAGGATAGAAGAAATGGGATACGAAGAATTTACCATAGAAGGACGGAACGCTGTCATTGAATCCTACCGTGCCGGCAAAACCATAGATAAGCTTTTCATCCTGGACGGCTGTACGGACGGACCGGTCATGACCATCAAACGGGAAGCAAAAAAAGCGGGAACTCTCGTCAAGTTTGTGACAAAGGAAAGACTCGACCAGATGTCGGAAACCGGCAAGCATCAGGGGGTTATTGCCTATGCGGCAGCCTATTCCTATGCGGAGGTGGAGGATATTTTAGAGAATGCCCGGAAGAAGGGAGAGCCTCCTTTTATTTTCCTTCTGGACAACATAGAAGACCCGCATAATCTGGGAGCCATTATCCGTACCGCAAACTTAGCGGGAGCACACGGCGTGATTATTCCCAAGAACCGGGCGGCAGGTCTTACGGCTACCGTTGCCAGAACATCCGCCGGTGCGTTAAATTATACGCCCGTGGCAAAGGTTACCAATCTGGCGCAGACCATTGAAGACCTGAAAAAGGAAGGCTTGTGGTTTGTATGTGCCGATATGGACGGCACGGTGATGTACGATTTGAACCTGAAAGGCCCCATCGGTGTGGTAATCGGCAACGAAGGGGAAGGTGTAGGCAGACTGGTGAAGGAAAAGTGCGACATGGTGGCATCCATTCCCATGAAGGGGGATATTGACTCCCTGAATGCTTCCGTAGCGGCAGGTGTGCTTGCTTATGAGATTGTAAGACAACGCCTGCAGGCTTAGGCAGCAAAATGTCTTCTTAAAAGAAGGGGCTATTATGCAGGACTATAGACAATTTACAGATGAAGAGTTGATTATAAAACTCCGTGATGGGGAAGTGCCGGTTACAGACTACATCATGGAAAAGTATAAAAATTTAGTCCGTAAAAAAGCAGAGTCTATGTATATCCTGGGAGCCGATAGAGAGGACTTAATCCAGGAAGGCATGATTGGACTGTTTAAGGCAGTCCGGGATTATGACAGTGGAAGGGATGCCGGATTTTATACTTTCGCGGATTTGTGCGTGAGCAGGCAGATGTATGCGGCGATACAGGCTGCGGGCAGGAAAAAACATATACCGCTCAATTCGTACATTTCTCTTTCCGGAGAAAACAAAGAAGGGGACGAGGAGGAGCAGCAGAAATGGCTTGCCCAGCTTGTGGATGACGGACAGAATCCGGAACAGCTTGTGATTGACCGGGAAAATCTGGAAAATCTGGAGAAAAAAATCGAAAACGAGCTGAGTCCCTTTGAAAATGAGGTGCTGGATTTGTATATGACCGGCATGACCTATGTGCAGATAGCACATGTTCTGGGAAAAGACGAAAAATCCACGGACAATGCACTGCAGCGCATAAAAACCAAAATAAAGAAAATAATTTACAGTTGATTTTTTTAGAACTTATAGTAAAATTGGAAAGAGGTGAACGGGTATGCAGACGATTTACACAAAGGTAAAGGTTCATAACGAGGTGGAGCTTTGCGAGACGGCGGATATGGAAGTCAAGAGCCGGATTGAAAAGACTCTTCTGGAAAACAGAATTTCTTATTACATAAAATGGTATAAACAAGGCTTTTTCTGGAACAGCAAAAATGTCTGTGTATTTTGCGTGAATGAGAATTCTAAGGATGAAGCAGAAGAACTGATCAACGAATTAGCTAAGAAATATGAGGATAAAATCCGGTTTCTTATGAGCAAATCCAAGGACTGCTTTTTCTGATTAAATGAGGGAGAATGGAAAAATTATGGAAGCGTACAGTATTTTTAAGGATTTAGCAATTATCATTATTTTTGCAAAGTTTTTCGGACTGCTTGCAAGAAAGCTGAAAGCACCGCAGGTAGTAGGTGAAATTATTGCGGGACTGTTAATCGGTCCCAGCATACTGGGACTGGTGCAGCAGACGGACTTTATCGTACAGATGGCGGAAATCGGTGTTGTTCTTCTGATGTTTTCCGCAGGTCTGGGAACCGATTTAAAAGAATTATTAAAAACCGGCCCCAAAGCATTTTTGATTGCAACGGCAGGTGTGTTTGTACCTTTGGTTTTAGGCGCCCTGCTTTATATGGGATTTTACGGATTTGCACCGTGGGGAACTAATGAGTTTTACGAGGCGGTCTTTATCGGTACCATTCTGACGGCTACCTCGGTAAGCATTACCGTACAGACCTTAAAGGAAATGGGAAAATTAAAGGGTACGGTAGGTACTACCATTTTAAGCGCCGCCATTATCGATGATGTTATCGGTATTATCGTGCTGACTTTCGTTATCGGCTTTAAGAATCCGGAGTCCAATCCCGGAAAAGTCGTTTTAAGCACGGTTCTGTTCTTTGTTTTTGCCATTGTGGTTGGCTATATTATTTATAAGGTATTTAAGATTGTGGATAAAAAATATCCGCATACAAGACGTATTCCGATTATCGGTCTTGCCTTGTGCCTGGGCTTTGCCTATATTGCGGAAAAATATTTCGGTATTGCCGACATCACCGGCGCGTATGTGGCAGGTATTATCCTTTGCTCCATTCAGGACTCCGGTTACATTGCGGAAAAGATGGACATCAATTCCTATATGCTTTTCGGCCCCGTATTTTTTGCCAGCATCGGCTTAAAGACCAATATCAGCGGTGTGACCGGTGAAATCCTTCTGTTTTCCATATGCTTTGTGATTGTAGGTCTGGTTGCCAAGATTATCGGCTGTGGACTGATGGCGAAGCTGTGCCGGTTTAAGAACCATGACTGCTTAAAAATCGGTATCGGTATGATGACCCGTGGAGAAGTGGCGCTGATTGTTGCCCAGAAGGGACTTTCCGTAGGACTTTTGACGGATGTTTACTTTACCGCCGTTATCCTGCTGATTATCGTGTCCAGCATTTCCACCCCTATTCTGTTGAAATTCTTATACTCCAAATACCCCGGAGATGAGACAAAAGCATAGGCTTTTTGGAGGGGTATGAAGAAAGTCAAAAAAAATAAAAAAAGTAATTGACAATCTGCATACCCTTATGGTATATTAACTTTCGGTGATTACGGGAGACAAACTTCCAAAAATCCGCTGCTGTGGCTCAGTCGGTAGAGCGTCGCATTGGTAGTGCGGAGGTCACGGGTCCGATTCCCGTCAGCAGCT
>DJEL01000007.1 GCA_002432425.1 Lachnospiraceae bacterium UBA5899 | reverse complement strand
GTCTTCACCATTCCTGAAGAATTGCGCATCTTCTTCCTCCAGGACCGCAGACGCCTCAGTCTTCTTTTTTCTTCTGTCCGCGATGTCGTCCTGCGCATGTTTGCCAAAATCAATAAAGCCGAAAATTTTACACCCGGCTTTATCTGCGTCCTTCACACCTTTGGACGGGACCTGAAATGGAACCCTCACATTCATGCCCTTATCTCGGAAGGAGGCGCCGGTAACATCTCTCCCTGGAGAGCCGTTAAACACTTTGACTACACTTTTCTCCGTAATGCTTTCCGCAAGGTTCTTCTGGAAAGGATGACTTCGGCCATCGGTCCCTCATTCCTGAAAATCAAAAATGATATCTGCAAAAATCATTCCGAAGGTTTCTATGTCCGTGCCAAACCCAACCCCTGCACTCCTGATATAACCATCAAATACATCAGCAGATACCTGGGACGTCCCGTTATTGCTGCCTCCCGCATTGATAAATATGATGGTGAATTTGTTACTTTTCATTACACACGGCACGAAGATAACAAAACCATTGAAGAATGCGTCCCCGCCCTGGACTTTATCAAACGACTCATCATCCATATCCCCGAAAAACATTTCAAGATGCTGCGTTACTATGGTATCTATGCCAAACACCATAAGCAGGAGAAGAAGCTCCGCAAATGTATTTCTCCTGAAAAGCGGAAATTTTTATCAGGTATACAGGATTGGCGTACTTCCATTCTTCTTTCTTTCGGGTATGACCCTTTACGCTGCCCTGATTGTGGTACCTCCATGTCGGTTCTGGACGTTTACCACAAAAAAACTGCACTGTTTGAACGGTATCGAAAGGTTATGGGATATGGTTAGTTCCATTCTTCCTATAAAGTAAAAAAGCGAATACTTTTTTCGAGTATCCGCTTAAATTTGCATTTATCGTATTTTGGTATCTTTATACGCCTCCGCGCATATGCCGTCTTGCCGCCAGTCTTGCCATGGCACGGGAAATATTCGCCTGGGACATGTGGAATTCCTGAATACTCTGTTTCTGCCGCATGGCTTCTTTTGCTCTCTCCAGTGCTTCCGTTGCTCTCTTTTCATCGATTTCCTCTGGCTTTTCGGCAAAGTCCACCAGAACAACCACCCTGTTGTCCAGAACCTGCACATGACCAATACCGGAAGCCGCCTCTATCCATTCGCCGTCTTCGGTTTCAATATTGAGAGAACCTTCCTGCAGGGCGATGACCGCATTTTCATGATGAGCCATGATGCCTATGGAGCCATCCACACCGGTCACGATAACCTGTCTGCATTTGCCCTTATAAAAGATTTTGTCTATGGCTATGACCTGTAAGTCAAAACTGCTCATCCCATCACCTTCCCTAATTTTCTTCCATCTGCTTTGCTTTCTCGATAACGTCTTCCATAGTGCCGACGTTAAAGAAAGCCGCCTCGGGATACTCATCCATTTCGCCGTTGATGATTGCCTCAAAGCCCCGGATGGTGTCCTTTAAGGGTACATATTTGCCGGGAATGCCGGTGAAGTTTTCCGCTACATGGAACGGCTGGGATAAGAACTTCTGTACCTTTCTGGCTCTGTAAACAGTAACCTTATCTTCTTCGGAAAGCTCTTCCATACCGAGGATGGCAATGATATCCTGCAGTTCAGAATACTTCTGTAAAATTTCCTGTACCGCACGGGCTGTTTTGTAGTGCTCCTCGCCTACGATATCCGCTTCCAGAATACGGGAAGTGGACTCCAGAGGGTCTACCGCCGGGTAAATACCCTGTTCCACAATCTTTCTGGAAAGTACCGTGGTGGCATCCAGATGGGCGAATGTGGTGGCGGGCGCCGGGTCCGTCAGGTCATCCGCGGGCACGTAAACCGCCTGTACGGAGGTTACGGAGCCTTCCTTGGTGGAAGCGATACGCTCCTGCAGCTCGCCTAATTCCGTTGCCAGTGTGGGCTGGTAGCCTACTGCGGAGGGCATACGTCCGAGCAGTGCGGATACTTCGGAACCAGCCTGTACAAAACGGAAGATATTGTCAATGAACAGAAGCACATTCTGATGCTTCACGTCTCGGAAATATTCCGCCATGGTAAGCCCGGTCTCAGCTACACGCATACGTGCTCCGGGGGGCTCGTTCATCTGTCCGAACACAAGCGCCGTCTTGTCAATAACCCCGGATTCCTTCATTTCCGTCCAAAGGTCGTTGCCTTCACGGGAACGCTCTCCGACACCGGTAAAAATAGAATAGCCGCCGTGCTCGGTTGCGATATTGGTAATCAGCTCCTGGATAAGAACCGTCTTACCGACACCGGCGCCGCCGAACAGACCGATTTTACCGCCTTTTGCATAAGGGGCTAAAAGGTCAATGACCTTGATGCCCGTCTCCAAAATTTCCACCGCAGGGTTCTGGTCTGCAAAAGCAGGGGGCTCTCTGTGAATGACCCATTTTTCCTCTGCATCCAGCTTCTCTCCGTCGTCTAAGGTATCACCGGTTACATTGAACAGACGTCCCAATGTTTTTTCACCTACCGGTACCTTGATACCGCTGCCGGTAGCGGTGACTTCCATATCTCTGCAAAGTCCGTCACTGGAGGAAAGCATGATACATCTGACTGTATGATGTCCTACATGCTGTGCGACCTCCATGACACATTTTTTGCCGTTATTATCCACTTCAAGTGCATCTTTGATGTATGGAAGATTATCTGTTTCAAACTCTACGTCCACTACAGGTCCCAAAACCTGTACAATTCTTCCTTTATCCATTTGATTTCTTCCTTTTCTGTGCCTTTGCTCCGGCAATAACTTCCGTAATCTCCTGGGTAATGGCAGCCTGCCTTACCCGGTTGTAAGCGATGGACAGGGAACGCAACATGGCTTTGGCATTGTCCGTAGCCGCTTCCATTGCCATCATTCTGTCGTTCTGCTCACACATATAAGATTCTACCAGTGCGCCGTATATATAACCTGTTACATAGTTAGGTACAAGGCTGTCGAGCACCGCTTCCGGTGAGGGCAGGTATTTCAGCGCTTTTTCGGTTTCGCCCGCCTGTGCTTCTTCCTTGTGGGGTAGGGGCAGAAGCTTTACCATTTCCGTTTCACTTTCCAGTCCGTTTTTGCTCTTGGTGTAAACCATGTAGAGCTCGTCCAGTCTGCCTTCGTTGTACCTGACAAGCATTTCCTCCGTAATCACTCTGGCTCTGTGAATGGAAGGATTTTGTGCCGTATAATGAAAATGATGGTGGATGTGGTAGCCTTTCTTTTCAAAGAAGGTACGTCCGATTTCGCCGATGACGAAAAGCTCCGCGCGGGAATCCGCATCCAGCTCCTTCTGTACCCTTTTCTCCACATCCTGATTATAGGCACCTGCCAGTCCCTTGTCCGCCGTAACCACCAGATAACCCACCCGTTTTTTCTCTTCCGGGGTATCCGTGCCAAAGTACCGGGTATTCACATCCGGTATGTCCTTAAGAATCCTGTCGATGGACTTCTGTATGGCAAAGAAATGGTCATCTGCGGCGTCCAGGGCCTTTTTTGCTTTTTTTAACTTGGCGGAAGATATCATATACATGGCATTGGTAATCTTCATGGTATCCTGAATGCTGTGCATTCTGGTCTGGATTTCCTTTGTACTTGCCATATTATCCTACCTTTCTTCCCTTTTTGCCTGATTTTCCGCTCTTTTACTGTGCGGTACTGCTCTTTACTTCCTCCACTGCCGCAAGAATTTTCTCGCCCAGTTCGTCCGTAAGAATCTTTCCTTCTTCCAGTTCCTTATAGATATCGGCATGCGCCGCACGGATATCGTCGAGCATCTTCATCTGGAATTTCTTTACCTTGTCCTTCGGAATATCCATGAATTTCTTATGGGTAGCCGCATACAGGGTAATGACCTGTTCCGCCATGGAAAGAGGTCTTCCCAAAGGCTGCTTTAAGATTTCCATTAAGCCGTTGCCATAAGCAAGCTGCTGCTTGGTGGACTCATCCAGATCGGAACTGAACTGGGTAAACACTTCCATTTCCCGAAACTGCGCCAAGTCGATACGGATGCTTCCGGCTGCTTTCTTCATAGCCTTGGTCTGCGCCGCACCGCCTACACGGGATACGGAAAGACCGACATTGACTGCGGGACGCTGACCGGAGAAGAACAGGGAGCTCTCTAAGAATATCTGACCGTCCGTAATGGAGATTACGTTGGTCGGAATGTATGCGGACAAATCGCCCGCCTGGGTTTCGATAATGGGCAGTGCGGTAATGGAACCGCCGCCTGCTTCCTCTGTCAGTCTTGCGGAACGCTCCAGCAGTCTGGAATGCAGATAGAAAACATCTCCGGGGTACGCTTCACGTCCGGGAGAACGCTCCAAAAGTAAGGAAAGGGCTCTGTATGCCACGGCGTGCTTGGACAAATCGTCATATACAATCAGCACGTCTTTTCCTTTATACATAAAATACTCTGCCAGAGAGGTTCCGGCATAGGGCGCTACATACTGTAAGGATGCGGGGTCCGATGCGGTTGCCGCTACCACAATGGTATAGGACATGGCATCATGCGCCTCCAGGGTACGTGTCAGCTTGGCAATGGTGGATGCCTTCTGGCCGATTGCCACGTATACACAGATAACATCCTTGCCCTTCTGGTTCAAGATGGCATCGGTGGCAATACTGGTCTTACCGGTCTGACGGTCACCGATGATAAGTTCACGCTGTCCGCGTCCGATGGGGAACATGGAGTCAATGGCTAAAATACCGGTCTCCATGGGAACGGAAACGGAACGTCTGTCTACAATGCCGGGGGCATCGTTTTCAATGGGACGGTAATCGCTGCTGACGATTTCACCCTTGTCGTCAATGGGCTCGCCCAGTGCGTTGATTACTCTGCCCAAGAAGCCTTCGCCCACAGGTACGCCGGCTCTCTTACCGCTGCGGATAACCCTTGTGCCTTCCTTCATGCCGCTGTCGCGTCCGAACAGAATACAGCCAATGTCGTCACGGCGGATATCCTGCACCATGCCTTTGACGCCGGTATCGAAGATAACGATTTCGCCGTACATGGCATGTTCAATGCCTTTTATGTTTACGATGCCGTCACCAATCCAGGTAATCACACCCACTTCATGCTCGCCGGTGTCAAATGCCGACTCGTCGATTTCGGTCTTGAGCAGGGTAATGATGTCCTGCATGCTGTCCACACCGGCGGGTGCTTCCATCATTTTTCTGCCAATCTGCTGCAATCTGCCGCGCATACTCCAGTCATATTCATCACTGCCTATGCGGATGACAAAACCGCCCAACAGATTTTTATCCTCTTTCAGGGATACCGTAAGGTCTTCCGTTTTGTACTTGTCCTGTAAGAAGCTCTTAATCTTTGCAAGCTGTTCCTCTGTGGGGGGCACTACATAAATAATCTCGGCAGAAAGGTTTCCGGCATGTTCTTTATTCCATGTCTGTGTCATTTCTTTTCACCCATTTCTGCAATAAAATCATCATACAATTTGCTGCTGTCTTCTGCGGAAACCTGGTCGCCCACTACCTTGGATGCTACGGACACAACCAGATCCTTGATTTCGTCCTGCATCTCACGCATGGATTTTTCTTTCTCCACTTTGATGGCTTCCTCTGCCTGCTGCATCTTTGCGGCGGCTTCTTCGTCTGCGTTCTTTACGACACGCTCGTATTCCGCATCTGCTTTTTTCTTCGCTTCTTCCATTATGCGGTCGGACTCAGCTTTTGCATTTGTCAGGGATGCTTCGTATTCCTGCTTCAATGCTTCCGCTTTATCCTGTGCCTCTTTTGCATCGTCAAACTGCTTCTGTACCGCATCCTGTCTCTGCTTTAAGATTTTATTGACAGGCTTGAATAAAAACAGTCTCATGCAGATATAAAGAACCACGATATTCACAATGGTGAAGACCAGATTTATATCCAATCTAAGCATAATTCTTTCCTGCCTTCCCGTTTATTTCAAGAACATGATAATCAAAATCGCAATAACGAAACCGTAAATTGCGGTTGCTTCCGCAAGGGAACATCCCAAAATCAAAAGCTTGGAAATCTTACCATCTGCTTCCGGCTGTCTTGCTACCGCTTCTGCAGCCTTACCTGTTGCCAGACCAATGCCGATGCCGGCTCCGATACCTGTGAAAACCGCTACAGCGGCGCCAATTGCAATAAGTGTACTCATAATTTTTCTCCTTTTTGTCTTAAATTCTTGTTGGTTGTTCTCCGGCTTTTACGCCGTTTTTATTCCACTGCTTCTTTTATGAACAGGGAGGTCAGGAATACGAATACATATGCCTGAATAAATCCGTCGAATATATCAAAATACAAACTGAACGGAATAGGAATAATAACCGGTACCAGCGCCTTTAAAAGCTCCATGACTACGAAGGCGCCCAGAACGTTACCGAAAAGTCGCATGCACAAAGACAGGGGGCGGATAAACAATTCCAGAATGTTAATCGGCGTTACGACCGCTACCGGCTGTGCAAAGCTCTTAAGCCATCCCTTGGTGCCTCTGGCACGTATATTGGCATACTGAATCAGAAGAATACTGAGAATACCCAGCGCTCCCGTCACATTCAGGTCCTTTGTGGGCGGCTTCATGCCCAGAAGTCCGATAATGTTGGACAAACCGATGTACATCATGACGGTGACCAGATACGGAACATAGCGTTCGCCTTCTTCTCCGATAATGCTTTTTACAATGTTTTGCAGCCCGGTGACAAACATTTCTATAACGACCTGTCTTTTGCCCGGATTTTCCACTTTGAGATTTCGTGTCATGCAGAATGCAAAGATAATCAGAATTGCCATGACCACCCAGCTTACCACTACCGACTCCGCAACGTCAATTCCGCCGAAAATGGGAATTGTAAAAGCCGTATCGCAGTTTAACTGCGCCATAAGATCCTCTGCAAGCTTTTCCATCTGCCATTCATCTCCTTTCTCTTCCGACATGAATATGTAGGATTTTTCATGTACAAACTACTCTTTATGACTTTATGATGATACTTCTAATCTTTCAATCTTTCAAGTAAGAAAATGACAAATTTTTGCAAAAAAAGCAAGATATTCATATCATTTTTAACAAAGAATTAACTTGCTTTTCAGATACGCCGTGATTTTGCCCTCTTACAGCAGCTCGGCGAACAGTCTTAAGAACAACTGCCACAGCCGTAAGGAGGCGCTTCTGCCGGTTTTGTACTTCTCCGCTTTGTTTATGAGATGCTGATGTAAACTTCCTCGCCCACCTGCTCCCCGTCAATGGGAATGTCCGCATAGGGCTGGATAAATGCCGTAAGGATGGGTGACGTTGAAATATTCGTTTGCCAGATTGTAGCCGCCGGTAAAACCGACCCTGCCGTCAATCACCGTGATCTTTCGGTGGTCCCTGTTGTTTAAGAACACATTAAAGCCCGGGAAGAACGGATTGAATACCCGGCATTCAATGCCGAGCACCCGCATTTTCTTTACAAACTCTGTATTGATAAAGCCGATGGAGCCCATGTCGTCATAGAACACCCGGACCTCCACGCCTGCCTTTACCCGTTCCACCAGCACCACTGCCAGCAGTCTGGTTAAATTGTCAATCACTTCCGCATAGTGGTTTAGCCTTGTAAACAGCAGGATAAAGAAAGCCAGCTGTAATAAAATGGACAGCGCCGAAAATACCAGTCTCTTCACACCTTTCTTTGTTTTTTTCCGTCCTTGGTATGTACTACTGCTCATGTTTCCTCATGCCTTTCCAGGCCTGCAGCTTTGCATCTGCTTATCTTTTTGCCATCTCCCTGCGAGCCAGCTCCAGGCAGCCCATGATGCCCTGGTCGTCATGCAAGGATGCCGGTACAATAAAATGCTCCATGTCGTTTAATTCTTCTGTCTTCACGTAGCCTGCCACATATTCCGTTACTTTTTTGCGGATTAAGGGGAAAAGCTGCTCCTGATGCATAACGCCGCCGCCCAAAATCACCATCTCCGGTGAGATGACCATAATGTAATCCACAATGGCCTGCGCCAGATAATCGGCTTCCAGCTCCCAGACTTCCGCCCTGTCCTTTAATTCCACGGCTTTTTTGCCCCAGCGTTCCTCAATGGCGGGTCCTGCCGCCAGTCCTTCCAGACAGGTCTTGTGGTAGGGGCATTTGCCTTCGTAGGTATCGTCCGCTCTCTTACGGATGAGCACATGTCCCGCCTCGGGGTGCATCATGCCGTGCAGGAGGCTGCCGTTACAGTAAATGCCGCCGCCCACGCCGGTGCCCACCGTCAGGTACAGCACGCAGTTTTTGCCTTTCGCCTGCCCGAAAGTGACTTCTCCCAGCACGGAGCCGTTTACATCCGTATCAAATCCCACCGGACAGTGCAGTTCTCTTTGTAGTCTGCCCGCAAAGTCGCAGTCAATCCATGCCAGCTTTGACGTGGAGGTAATATACCCATATTTCGGGTCGTTTCTGTCCAGCTCCACCGGTCCGAAGCAGGCAATACCCAGTGCATCAATCTGCTTGTCCCGGAAATAGTCCGCTATCTTCGGCATGGTTTCCTCCGGTGTGGTGGTAGGAATGGACACCTGCTCCCAAATCTTTCCGTTTTCGTCTCCTATGGCGCATACCATCTTGGTACCGCCCGCTTCCAGTGCTCCCAGTCTCATTTGTTTGTCCTTTCTTATTTCAAAGCAGCCGCCGCTCTTACGTGCCGTCTTCCTTTTTACCAAAGCGCCGACAGGTCGCTCGGCAGCCGCAAATCGCCCCTCGGCGACAGCGCCACGGAACCGATTTTCACACCGTCAGGGATGCATGAACGCTTAAACTGCTGCGTCCGCATGCGGCTGTAAAATACGGTGAGGGTCTTTTCCAGTTCCTCTTCCGGAACCTGCGGATAGGCAATACGGGCGAGTTTCTTAATTTTTTCCCTGCCGAAACCGTTCCGCAAAAAGTGATAGAGGAAGAAGTCGTGCAAATCGTATTTGCCGATGCTCTCCTCCGTTTTCTGTACGATTTCTCCGTCCTTTCCCGCCGGCAAAAGCTCCGGGGAAATGGGAAGGTCCAACACCCGTTTCAGTACTTCTATCCGGTATTCGTCCGCATAATAGCGGATTAACCATTTTACCAGCGTCTTGGGCACGCCCACATTGACCGCATAATTGCTCATATGGTCGCCGTTGTAGGTGCACCAGCCGAGCGCTAATTCCGACATGTCGCCGGTACCGATGACAATACCGTCTACCATATTGGCATAGTCAAACAAAATCTGGGTGCGCTCCCTTGCCTGGATATTTTCATAGGCAATGTCGTACACATCCTCGGCATGTCCGATGTCGCGCATGTGCTGCTGACAGGCCTCCCTGATACTTACTTCTTTGAAGGAAACGCCGAAGTGCTTTGCTAAATCTTCGCTGATGCTGTGTGTTTTCTCCGTGGTGCCGAAGCCCGGCATGGAGAAACAGTGAATATGTTTTCTGTCCATGGAAAGCCTATCAAAGGCTTCGCAACAGACAACCAGCGCCAGTGTGCTGTCAAGTCCTCCGGAAAGTCCCAGTACCACATCGCTGCACTTTATGGCAAGGAGTCTCTGCATAAGACCTCTTTCCTGCAACTTTAAGATTTCTTCGCATCGTTTCTTTAACTCGCCGCCGTCCCCCGGTACAAATGGATAGGGGTCCACGGCTGCCGGAAGTAAATCCTCCCTGTCTTCCACGGTAATGTCCACTTCGATAACATCCGGGCATTTGCCCCACAGGTCGCTATTGTAACGGCAGCGGTCATTCACACAGCGTTCAATATCAATCACGTCCGTAATCATGGCTTCATCGGTCATGATGTCGGCAACTTCTTTTAATACCCTGCCGTTTTCCGCAATCATGCAGTGACCGGAAAAAACCAAATCCGTGGAGCTTTCTCCCGCTCCGCAGGAAGCGTAAACATAGCCCGCCCGGCAGCGTCCCGACTGCATTTTCACCAAATCGTAACGGTAGCTTCTCTTTCCGATGACATCGTTGCTGGCGGAGGGGTTTACGATAATCGTGGCGCCCGCTCTCGAAAGCAGTCCGCTGGGCGGGTTGCTGACCCACAAATCCTCACAGATTTCCGTGCCGATTACCACATCGTTCTGTCCCTTCAAAAGCAGGTTTTCGGAAAACGGAACTTCCCTTCCCAAAACAGGAATTTTCTCGCAGGTTTTTAAGTCCGCGGACACAAACCAGCGTTTTTCGTAAAATTCACCGTAGTTCGGTACATAGGTTTTGGGAACGGCGCCCTTGATTTCCCCGTTCTGCAGATAGACCGCACAGTTAAACAGCCTGCCCTGCACATTGACGGGCATGCCCACGCATACAAGCAGATTGTTTTTTTCGGTTGACTGTCTGATTTTATCCAGTGATTTTTCCGCCTGTCTTTGCAGTTCGCCCCGTAAAAACATATCGCCGCAGGTATAGCCGGTCACGGAAAGCTCCGGGAACACCAGTAACTGCACCTTCTCCTGCAATGCCTTTTCTATATAACGTATGATGTTTTTTGCGTTCTCTTCGGTATTGCCGATAGCCACCGGAAATGTTACCGCTGCCACCTTATAATAGCCATATCCCTTGCGCTCCATAACTGCCTCCTGCCATATTTACCTGTTATCTGTGCTTTGCTCTCCGTCTGTCTGCCCGCTGTTGCTTTGTCAGCGGATAAAGTTCGTCTGGTACTTCCGCTCGGTGTCCGGGTAGGGCACGCCGTTTTCTTTGCCGAGTGCAAAGCACTTCATCATCCATGCTAAATTTCTTGCTAAATTCCGCATGGTCTGCATACCTTCTTCGTCGAGGCTCGCCTCGCCGGGCACTCTGCCGTGTACGATATTCCAGTATGTAGAACCTGCCACCGGCATCTGGCTGATGCCGAAATATTTATTCATCACATCAAAGGAAGCGCTGGTGCCGCCTCTTCTTGCCACTGCAACCGATGCCCCGGGCTTAAACGCAAGGGCTCTGCCGCTGCTGTAAAACACACGGTCTAAAAAAGACTGCACCCTTCCGCTGGGATGCGCATAGTATACCGGCGTTCCGAACACGAAGCCGTCGGCTTCCTTTGCCTTTGCCACAAATTCGTTGACCGCATCATCCGTAAATATACAGCCGTTCTCGTTGCACTGTCCGCATCCGATACAATCCCTTACCGGACCCGCTCCTATCTGAAAAATTTCATAAGAAATTCCTTCTTTTTCCAACTCTTTTCCGATTTCCGTCAGCGCCGCATTGGTATTTCCGTTAGGCTTGGCGCTGCCGTTCAACATTAAAACCTTCATGTATATCCCGTCCTTTCCGCTTTATTATACCCATACCCATAGGAAAATACAACAAAAAGAAGTCTTACGGCCGCTTGGGGGAGGAAATCGCAAAACTTCTTTCTGTCTGTATTTATTTATAAGGGAGGCAGTGTGCTTTCTGCACACTGATTGTAAAAAACTTTGTTACTTTTGAGCTTTATGTGAAAGCTCTGCTTCTCTTAAAAGCTCTGCCACCTCTGCCTCGGTGGATAAGGCGAGTGCCTTTTCTGCCAGCTCGTCTGCGTCCTTTTTGCTCCACTTAGAAAGTATGCCCCTCGTTGCCAGCACGGATGTGGCGCTGACGGAATACTCATCCAGTCCGAAGGAAATGAGAAGGGGAATGAGAAGCGGGTCCGCCGCCGCTTCGCCGCACATGCCCACGGTAATGCCTGCTGCCTTTCCGGTCTCGATAATGTGCTTCATGGAGCGGAGCACCGCCGGATTGTAAGCGGAATATAAGTAAGATACCTTGGCATTTCCTCTGTCCACCGCCATGGTATACTGGGTCAAATCATTGGTGCCGATACTGAAGAAATCGGCTTCCTTTGCCAGAAGGTCCGCAATCAGGCTGGCTGCCGGTGTTTCTATCATGACACCGATTTCAATGTCCTTGTTGTATTTTCTGCCCTCGGCATCCAGCTCTGCCATGAGCTTTTTCACCAGTGCCTTTACGGCTCTGACTTCTTCCACGCAGGTAACTAAGGGTATCATGATTTTTACATCCCCGAAAGCGCTGGCGCGGAGCAGGGCTCTTAACTGTACCCTGTAAACATCTTCGTTTTTCAGACAGTACCGCACGGCACGGAAGCCTAAGAACGGATTGTCCTCTTTTTCCAGTCCCAGATACGGAATGTCCTTGTCGCCGCCCACATCCAGAGTACGGATAATCACGCTCTTGCCTGCCATGATTTCCGCTGCCTGCTTGTATGCGGCAAACTGTTCTTCTTCGGTGGGTAGCTTACTTGCTCCCATGAACAGAAACTCCGTCCGGAAAAGTCCTATGCCTTCACCGTCATTTGAAAGCACCTGGGAAGCGTCCTCCGGCTTGCCAATATTGCCGAACAGCATCCGTTTTTCGCCGTCCGCGGTAACCGTTTCTTTTCCTTTGTAAATCTGCAGCATTTCTCTCTGCTTGATAAAGTCGGCTCTCTTGGTGAGATATTCGTTCTTCTGCTGCTCATCCGGCTCTAAAATGCATTCGCCGTGCACACCGTCCAGTGCCACTTCCATGCCGTTATGCACCTTGGAAACAATGCCGTTTATGCTGAGCACGGCGGGAATCTGCAGTGCTCTTGCCAGGATGGCGGAGTGGGATGTCTGTCCGCCCACTTCCGTGAGGATGCCCACTACGTTTTCTTTTACAATGCCGGCTGTCATGGAGGGTGTTAAATCCGTTGCCACCAGTACGGTGCCCGCCGGTACCTCTGCCATGTTCACATCCGGGGTGCCGGTCAGAATTTTTAACATCCGCATGCGAATATCGTTGATGTCCGTCACTCTCTGTTGCAAAAGCTCGTCGCCGGTCATCTGGAACATCTGGATGAACATGTCGCAGGCGCTTTCAAACGCTGCCTCGGCGCAGGTGCCGCCCTTGATGGTGCTCTTGGTGATTTCTTCCATGCCGGGGTCTTTCAGAAGAAGAATATGTCCTTCTAAAATTTCCGCATTGTGTTCACCCACCTGGCTGCGCATGGTATCTGCCATCGCCTGTGTCTTCTTTTCAAATAATGCTACTGCATCTTCGTATCTTTTTATTTCTGCCTCAGTATCTGTGATGTTTTTTACCACATATTCGGGTTTTGCATCCGATATCACAACCACTTTACCGACGCCGTAACCTGCGGAACCGCCTATGCCCTTTACCATACTTTTCTCCCCTTTTTATTCGCCGAAACCGGACTCTACTAATTCCACTGCCTTTGCCAGTGCTGCTTCTTCGTCTGCGCCGTTGCATTCAATGGTGAGCTCTGCTCCGCACTTGATGCAGGCGGCAATGATTAACATAACGCTCTTGGCATTGACGCTCTTGCCGTTGAAAATGAGTGTTACATCGGAGTTAAACTTTGTCATTTCCTTTGCTAATTCTCCTGCCGGTCTCATGTGTAATCCCTGCTCGTTAATAATTTTTACTTCTTTTGCTACCATAGTTGTAATCTCCTTTTTATGTTTTCCGATATCTTTTTGTGGGAAGAGCCCCCTTGCCGGGCTCTTTTTTCGTTTACTCCCGTGCGGGCTTCTTAATGAGTCCCAATAAGATACAGGTCACTGCGGATCCTGCCAGCCAGGAAACGATATACATGAGCGGATGTCCCACGGTGGCGAATACGAACAGTCCGCCGTGCGGTGCCATCAGCGTGCATCGGAAGGCTGCGGAAAGTGCGCCTGCCACTGCCGCACCGATGAAGGTGCAGGGGATAACATGTCCGGGATCTGCTGCTGCGAAGGGAATGGCTCCTTCGGTAATGAAACCGCAGCCCATAACGATGTTGGATACGGTGGAGTTTCTTTCTGCCTTGGTGAACTTCTTCGGGAAGAAAATGCAGGCAAGGGCAATACCCAGAGGAGGCACCATACCGCCTACCATAACGGCTGCCATGGAAATGTAGCATGCCTGTACGGCGGGGTCTGTCAGGCTTGCGCCTGCTGCCAGCAGTTCACTTGCGGTACCGAGTACCATCGTTCCGTATACATAAGCTGCCTTGTTGATGGGGCCGCCCATATCAATCGCCATCATACCGCCTAAGATTAAGCCTAAGGCAATCAGCAGATTTTTCTCTGCCAGGGCGCTTAACATGTTGCTGAGTCCGGTGTTTACCACGCCGATTAACGGGTTAAAGATGAAAATCATCAGGACGGCAATCACAAACATGCCGACTACCGGATAAATCAGGGTGGGTTTCAGTCCCTCCAAGGACTGGGGCAGCTTGTCGCAGAGCTTTCTTAACAGAAGTACAATGTAACCGGCTAAGAAACCTGCCACAATACCGCCTAAGAAACCGGATACGGTGTTGCCGCTTGCAGGACCGGTAAAGCCGAACCTTGCAATGAAGTTCTGGAAACCGGAAAGTCCGTCGTTTGCCCAGGCATAACCTGCGATTGCCGCATTACCGGAGGAGGCTAAAAGTCCGCCCAAGAAACCTACCGCAAGTCCCGGTCTGTCCGCTATGGACTCTGCAATAAAGCCTGCCAGAACCGGCACCATAAGGCTCATTGCCAGACCGCCCGCATATTTGAAGAATGCAGAAAGCGGAGTACAGGAACCGAAGTTGCTGCCGCCGGTTGCACCGTAGCCGCACAGGGTATCGATTAAGAATGCCAGTGCCGTCAGGATACCGCCGCCGATAACGAAGGGAAGCATATGGGATACGCCGTTCATCAGATGCTTGTAAATCCGGCTGCCTACGCTGCCGTCCGCTTTGGAGGATGCCTTTGCCGCTCCTTTTTCGTGATGAATGCGAACTTCGCCGCTTTCGATTTTCTGAATTAACTCTGCCGGTTTGTGGATGCCGTCCGCTACCTTTACAAACAGTACCGGCTTTCCGTCAAATCTGGCGGTCTCCACGTTTTTATCCGCTGCTACAATAATGCCGTCACAGGCTGCGATTTCTTCGTCGGTCAAAACATTCTTGGCGCCGCCGGAGCCGTTGGTTTCCGCTTTTACGGGGATGCCTAATTTCTTGCCCTCTTTTTCCAGCGCTTCGGCTGCCATGTAAGTGTGGGCAATGCCGGTGGGACAGGCGGTAACCGCTAAAACCTTATAAGAGGGGGCTTTGCTTCCTGCCGCATCTGCGTTCTGCTTGCCTGTGCCTTTACTGCCTGCTGCTGCATCTGCCTTCTGCCCGTCAGCGGCTTTGCTGCCTTCTGCTTTATCGTCTTCTGCAAATTCTTCGGGGAATTTGGCTGCCTCGTACTTGTCGCAGACCTTTAAGAATTCATCCACGGTCTTGCTTGCTAAAAGCTCCTTGCGGAAATCCTCGTCAATCAGAAGCATGCTTAACCGGGAAAGCACTTCCAGATGCACATCGGAGCCGCCCTCCGGTGCCGCAATCATGAAAATCAGGTTGGTGGGCTGTCCGTCCAGGGAGTTGTAATCCACGCCTTCCGGTACGGTCATGGCTGCCAGACCGGCTTTTGTTACGGCTTTATTTTTTGCATGAGGAATGGCAATGCCTTCGCCGATGGCTGTGGAACCGCTCTCTTCTCTTTTTACAATTCCTTCCTTAAATACTGCCTTGTCGGTAATATTTCCCATCCTGGCATGTAAATCCACCAGATAATTGATGGCTGCATCCTTGGAGTCCACCCTTACTCCGAGAGAAACGCCGTCTTTTTTCAACAGTTCTGTAATCCTCATATTGATACCCTCCTTGTTTTATAATGTTTTACAATGTTTTTAATAACTCCTCTACCTTATCCATGGTTGCCAGTCCTTCGGAGAAAGCGGTTGCACTTCCCGTTACCGTGCCGAACTTCAACGCCTTACGGTAGTCATGTTCTTTGAAATAACTTGCTATAAATCCTGCCACCATGGAGTCGCCCGCGCCCACGGAATTGACTACCGTACCCTTGGGAACTCCCATTTTATAGACCTTCTTCGTTTCTGTCTGTAAAATTGCGCCGTCCCCTGCCATGGAAATGAGCACGTTTCGGGCTCCTCTTTCCTGCAGCTTTTTCGCATATTCCACGATTTCTTCGTCGGTCTTTAAGACCACTCCGAACATTTCTCCCAGCTCGTGATTGTTGGGTTTAATCAGGAACGGATGATATTTTAAGACATTTAAGAGAAGGTCCTTTGTGGCATCCACCACAATGTGGATTTCCTTATCTTTCAATCTGTCCATAATCTGCTCATAAATATCGGACGGAAGGGATGCCGGTATGGTTCCCGCCAGCACCAGGCAGTCTCCTTTTTCCAGCCTGTCCAGCTTTTCAAACAGCTTCTCTACCTGCTCCATGCTGATTTTCGGTCCCTGTCCGTTAATTTCGGTTTCCTGCTCCGCTTTGATTTTCACATTGATGCGGCTCATGCCCTCCGGCAGCTTTATGAAATCGGTAGCAACGCCCATGTTTTTTACGCCTTCTTCGATTTCCTTTCCGGTAAAGCCGGCTACAAATCCCAGCGCCACGGAGTCCACGCCGATGTTTTTTAAGACGGTGGAAACGTTGATGCCTTTGCCGCCGTAGTAAACGGCTTCCGCACTGCTTCTGTTTACCATTCCCAAATTTAAGCTTTCCATTCGGATTACATAATCCAGTGCGGGATTAAATGTCACTGTGTAAATCATCTAACTAACCTCCACGATATTTTTATATTTTTTATAAGAAGAATCCTTCAGTTCTGTTGTTAGAATTTCGGATCCCTTCATATCAGAAAATGTAATAGATGTAATCTGACCGATTTTGCTCGAATCAGCCAGTACATAACACTGTGCACAGCGTTCCATCGCTTTTTTCTTTACTAACGCTTCTTCACTGTCCGGTGTAGTAAGTCCCCGTTCCGGGTGAACACCATTGGTTCCAAAAAATCCTTTTGTAAAATTATAACGATTCAGACTTTCCACCGCCTCTGCTCCAACAATCGCTTCCGTCACACCTTTTAGTTTTCCACCAATCAGCAGGACTTCATACCCCTTTTTCAAAAGCTTCTGTGCATGCCCGATTGCATTGGTCACATAGACCGCCGTCTCCACATTCAACTCATCAATCAAGAGATCCACACTGCTTCCGGCATCCAGATACACAAAATCATCTGCTTCTATCAAATCCGCTGCATACTCTGCAATCTTTTGTTTTTCATCTGTATTTCTGTCTCGTCTGACTGCCAGTTCTTCATCTTTTGTTCTTACCGAAGTTCCAACCGTCGTTGCGCCTCCGTGCACCTTGATAAGCGTTCCTCTTTTATGAAGTTCTGTCAAGTCCCTTCGCACTGTAGATTCCGATATATCCAAAAGCTCTGTCAGCTCCTGCACTGTCACTGTGCCATGATTCTCTACATATTTCTGAATTTCCCGAAATCTCTCCTCCGCCAGCATCTAATCACCTCTTCCGTCAATTTCATTCAAGTTCGTTCATCTTTAATCACATAATATAATCATTTTCAGTCAAAGTCAATCATATTCAGTCAAAAATACTATCTAAAAATGAGAGGAATTTTTTTTGCAGATTGCACAATCAAAAGTTAGTGGTTTTGTCACAATACTAAAAGAAGGAGAACTCTGGATTACAACACGAATAATTTTCGATATCTGCTGCGCCGCCTATATTGTTGCATTTTTCAAACTCACCTCACGGCTCAGACAATGAAAAATGCAACAAACTATGCTCGCAGATATAACGAAAATTATTCTATCGTTGTAATCCAGAGTTCTCCTTCT
>DJEL01000006.1 GCA_002432425.1 Lachnospiraceae bacterium UBA5899 | reverse complement strand
AGCCCTATCATAGCGCAGGCGGTGCTGGAATCTGCCAGAGGGACATCGGAGCTGGCAGTTAAGGCAAACAATTACTTTGGATTGAAGTATAAGCCGGGCAGATGCCCCACGGCAACCGGCAGTTACACCAAAGTAGGCAGCGAACAAAAGGCAGATGGAACATACACATCAGCCTCAATGCAGTGGAGCAGATTCCCAAACATGGACGCCTGCGTACACGGATATTTTGATTTTATCAATATATCCAGATATGCAAACCTGAAGGGTGTCACGGATCCTGAAACTTATCTGAAAAACATCAAGGCTGACGGCTATGCCACATCGCTGAGATATGTGGACAACCTGATGGCAGTTATCCAGAATTACAATTTAACACGATTTGACGAAAAGAAGGTAGAAAGCATGAGTAACAGTACACTGGCAACTTATACCAGAATAAGCCCCAATAAAACAAGTCATAGAAACCACAAGATTGATACCATTACCATCCATTGCATGGCGGGCAATCTGATAGTGGAGAGATGCGGAGAGTTGTTTGCCAAGAGAACACGTATGGCATCATCCAATTACGGCATTGGCAGTGATGGAAGGATTGGGCTGTACGTGGAAGAAAAGGACCGTAGCTGGTGCAGCAGTAACAAGGCAAATGATATGAGAGCCGTAACCATTGAGGTAGCCAATGACGGCGGAGCTGCAACCGGATGGCACGTATCGGATGCGGCTATGGCATCACTGATTGCATTGGTAGCAGACATCTGTAAACGGAACGGTATAAGCAAACTGGTATGGAGCACGAACAAAAACGACAGAGTTAATCATCGGAACGGATGCAACATGACAGTCCACAGGGATTTCAAAAACAAGGCATGTCCCGGAGATTATCTGTACGGCAAACATGCCTACATTGCTGCCGAGGTCAATAAGAGGTTGGGCGTGACGGAAGCACAGCCTACGGTGACACCGTCAAAGCCCGCAGAGCAGCCGGCATCCAGCAGCAACTACAAGGTTCGCATTACCGCAAGCACATTAAATGTACGTGCCGGAGCTGGTACATCCTACAAGGTCACCACCACAGTTAAGAAGGGTGGCATTTATACCATCACGGCAGAACAAAATGGCTGGGGAAAATTAAAATCCGGCGCAGGCTGGATTTCATTGAAGTACACAGAACGGGCATAACGGAGAAATCCGGCAGATGTGACAGGCATCTGCCGGATTTTTTCCGTTTACACATATACAGGAGATAATGAATGAAAAAAGAATATGATATTTCCCCTCTACTATATATATGTGTTCAGAAAGCCATTTTGTTTCAACAAAAATAAAAAAATGTTTATGTAGTCAAAATGTAGTCAGAAAAAATAGGAATGTTGATAGACACTGGGCTGGCCGAAAGTGGCAAATTGACTTTTAATCAAGTTGTCGGGGGTTCGAATCCCCCGTGCTTCATGAAAAAAAGAGACCTTTGAAGGGTCTCTTTTTTATTGCTTTTCTTTAAGCGGTTTCCTTATCCTGCTGTTTCAGGATAGGATTGCGTACCATGTTTACAATTAAGGGGATTACCATGATGAACCAGACAATGGGTTCTGCCACGATAATGCCCATGTAGCCGATGGCGGGGGCAAGCAGGAAGGAAATGGCAACCTTGCCGATTAACTCTAAGGAGCTGGAGAAAACGGGCGTTTTATTGTCACCGAAGCCCTGCATGCTGTTACGGAACAGACAGATAATGGCGGTGACAAAATAGAAGGAAGTGTTTACCTTCAGATAGAGGGATGCCGTGGAAAGGACGACCTCGTTGTCGGAAGCCGTTATCATATGGATAAGGGGCCTGGAAAGTGTGTAAGCGACCAGAGCCACACCGGCGCACCAGATAAAAGTCAGAAGCAGGGTGTCGCGCAGTCCGGTCTTGATACGGCTGTATTTGCCGGCGCCTAAATTCTGACCGCAGAAGGTTGCCAGCGTAGTGCCCAGTACGGAGAAGGGCAGCATGAAAATGTTGGTAGCCTTACGGGCGGCGGTGTGTGCCACAATGATATCCTGATTGAAGGTATTGATGGTTATCTGCAGGGCAAGGGTGCCTAAGTTTACGAAGGCAACCATGAAGCCCATGGAAGAACCGGTGGCAATCAGCTTTTTGTAAATGATTTTGTCAAAGCGGAAATCTTCGCGGCTTAAGGAAAGCTCCGGGTAACGGACTTTCATATAGAAGAAACAGAGTACGGCGGAAACAGCCTGGGCAATGACGGTTGCCAGGGCGGCGCCTGCCACACCCATATTTCCGTATTTAATTAAGGTATAATCCAGCACTACATTCAGCACAGCCGCCAGAATTAAGAACAGAAGAGGGGTAAAGGTATCGCCGAGAGCACGAAGGATAGCGGCGCATACATTGTAGAGGGTAGCGGCCAGCAAACCTGCCAGCACGATGCCGATGTAAGCTTTGGACTCTGCCATGAGAAAATCGGCTACGTTTAAGGCGCCTAAAATCCGGGGCAGGAAAAGCAGGCAGCCGGCGCTGATGAGTATGGAGAGCACCACGCCGGACAGAATGGTTCCGCCGATGGCTTTTTTCATGTTGGCTCTGTCGCCGGAGCCGAAGTAGGTGGCAATGATGATGGCGCAGCCGTTGGTAAAGCCATTCAGCAGACCAATCAGGAAGTCGCTTAACGTAGTGGTGGTGCCGACGGCAGCCAGTGAGGTTTCCCCCAGAATGGCGCCGACAATACGGGTATCAGCCAGACTGTAAAACAGTTGGAATAATTGTCCGATAAAAAGTGGAATGGCAAATAACAAAATGATTTTAATGGGCTTACCTGTTGTCAGGTCTTTCATGGGGAGTTCCTGCCTTTCTGTAGATTTTGCGAAGCAAATTTAATTTCTAATCTATAAGTAAAACAGCATTATTATGGGACAGGAAGCGCAAAAATGCAAGAGGAATATTTGGATATTGACAAATCTTATGTCCTTTGCGTATACTAATTAAGTATGTTTGATATGCGGATATGGTGGAATTGGCAGACACGATAGATTTAGGTTCTATTCCGAGAGGGTGCAGGTTCAAGTCCTGTTATCCGCATGAAAAAGGGCGCGTGAAAAGGAAATGCATCTTTTTCACGCGCTCTTCTGAGTTTTTTATCATACGATATTTTAGCGCGGGAGTGTCAAGAAATAACGTTGCAAGAAAAGCCGAAAATGGGTATACTTATAGGGTGTCCGGCAAAATGCGGAAAGGGGACGAGGATTATGAAACAGAAGAAAATTTTGAAAAAAGAAAATACTGTGTATTTCCTGTCCTTTGGTCTGCCCATTCTGCTGCTTCTGGGCATTTTTATATACCGGGGGATTTATCCCTTCGGGGAAAACAGTTTCATGTATTCCGATATGTATCACCAGTATGTGCCTTTCCTGACGGAGTTCTGGAAAAAGCTGCACAGCGGGGAAAGCCTGGTCTATACCTTCCGTATCGGACTGGGGACCAATTTTACCGCCATTTATGCATATTATCTGGCAAGCCCGGTGTACTGGCTTTGCTATTTTGTACCCAAAGCCTTTTTAGTGGATTACATGACCTATCTCATTGTCTTAAAAATCGGTCTGTGCGGTTTTACCATGTCCTATTATCTGTCAAAGCATTTTGACACAAAGGACATCCGCATCACTTATTTTGCCATATTTTACGCCATGTCCGGCTATGTGGCGGCATACAACTGGAACCACATGTGGCTGGATTGCCTGCTGCTTGCTCCCATTGTGATTTTGGGACTGGAAGAACTGGTGCGGAGCCATCGCTGCCGGCGCTATATTCTGAGTCTTACCGCCTGCATTTTTACGAACTATTACCTGTCTATTATTCTCTGTGTATTTTTAGTACTCTATTTTCTGATGGAGCTTTTCACCAACGGTCTGAAATTTAAGGATAAGTGCAAATCGGTGCTTCATTTTGCCGTAAGTTCGCTTTTGGCGGGAGCCATGGCGGGGGTGCTTTTAGTGCCGCTTTTCTTTGCCATGCAGACCACCGGTTTTCATGACTTTTCCTTTCCGAAAAAAATCGAGGTCTATTTTGACGCTCTTTCCATGATAGCAAGGCATGTGCCCATGCTGCAGACGGAGAGAGGGCTGGACCACTGGCCCAATCTTTACTGCGGGGTATGTGTGTTTCTTCTGGTGCCTATGTATATCTGGCACAAAAAAATAAGCCCGAAAAAGAAAATCGGGTACGTTATCCTGCTTACCGTATTTTTATTGAGTTATTCGGTCAATCTGCTGAACTATATCTGGCACGGATTTAATTATCCCAATTCCCTGCCGGCAAGACAGTCATTCCTGTATATTCTGATGATACTTACCATGTGCTGCGAGGTGACGCTTAAGCAGAAGGAAAACGGCAGGTGGCAGACGGTTGCCGGTATTCTGACGGGGCTTGCCCTGCTGGCGGCATGCGGCATTTTCGTAACAACGGACGGATTGACCGTGGAAGTCATGACTTCGGCATGGATATTTTTAGCCGGATATTTGGTTTTATGTGTTGTTTTTGCCGTATTCTATCAGAAAAAAGGCTGGAAAAAGATTGCAAACTGGGCTATACTGCTTTTGGTCTGTACCGAAGCGGTACTGAACATGGCATATACCAGTGTGGAGCCTGTCGGCCGTAATTATTACCTGAACAGGCAGAAGGAATACGAGAGTATTGTTGCCATGATAGAGGAGGCGGACCCGGGACTTCCCTTTTACCGGATGGACAA
Source organism: Lachnospiraceae bacterium UBA5899 (assembly GCA_002432425.1). Taxonomy (GTDB): domain Bacteria; phylum Bacillota; class Clostridia; order Lachnospirales; family Lachnospiraceae; genus Acetatifactor. The sequence goes on along the minus strand of DJEL01000006.1, from coordinate 13,223 downwards.
TCTGAACCAGATGACAAAAAACGACGGCGCCCTGTCGGGATTTTCGTCCCTGTCCGTTTTTTCTTCCACCACTAACAGCCACATCCGGTGGATTTATGATAAACTGGGAATGGGCGGCAGCAAGGTTACTTACCACTATAAAGGCGCCACGCCTTTTGCGGAAAGTATTCTGGGACTGCGGTATCTTTTAATGGATGTGGAGGAGCCGGACACGTTTCTTTATACGAAGATAGGGGAAACGGAGGATTTTTATGTCTGCCGGCAGAATTATTCGCTCGGTCCGGGATTTTTCCTGACGGAGAAGGAATTTGACAGATGGAGCACTATACTTACGGAAAGCAACAGCAGCGCCTTTGCCATTCAGAATGCCCTCGCAAGAGAGCTGGGAGTGGAGCAGTCCCTGTTCAAGGTCATCAATGAGGAAATTACGGAGCAGAAGGAAGACTCCTTTACCGTTGCCGTAAAAGAAGACGGGTATCTGTACGCACTTGTTTCCGCAGAACCGGAGGGCAGGGTTTTCCTTTCTTATAAAGGAGAAGAAAGGGAGTTAAAGAAGGTCAGCGACGAGTATCTGCTTCGTCTGGGGTATTTTGAAAAAGGGGACAGTTTTACCGTCCACTCCGAGGACACCGCCCTCAAAGAGGACACCGCCCTCAAAGAGGACGGAGAAAAAATATGGATACGGCCCTACCGTATGCAGAAGGAAGCCTTTGAGGAGGTAATGGACATTCTTTCCGCACGGGAGTTTACCGTGGAATGTCAGAATGCGGATGCCATGAGCGGCAGCGTTACGGCAGAGGGAAGCGGTTACGTCTGCTTCAGCATTCCGGCGGAACAGGGATTTCAGGTATGGGTTGACGGAGAAAGGACAGATTACGCACTGCTTGCGGACGGATTACTGGCAGTACCGGTGAACGGAAACGCCGGGGATAACGGCGACATGCAGGATGTTAAAAACATCCATGAAATACGTCTTGTGTATAAAGTACCCGGGTTAAAAGCGGGACTTTGTCTCAGCGCGGCTGGCGTTTTACTGTATATACTTATTTATGGAAGAAATTCCGCAAAAAAGAAGGGAAAAGAAAAATGACAGGAAACATTATTATCGGGCAGTCCGGCGGTCCCACAGCCGTAATTAACTCATCGGCAGCGGGCATTTATAAGGCAGCCAAGGCAGCAGGCGTAAAAAAGATATACGGTATGATTTACGGTATACAGGGATTCATGGAAGACAAGATACTGGATATGGACGAGTACCTTTCCGACGATGAAGGCATTGAGCTCTTAAAAAGGACACCTGCCGCATTTTTAGGGTCCTGTCGTTATAAAATGCCGCCCCTTACGGGAAATGAAGAAACTTATGAAAAAGTATTTGAGAGAATGGAACAGCATGACATCGAATGCCTCTTTTATATAGGAGGAAACGATTCCATGGACACCGTGAAAATGCTTTCCGACTATGCTTCCATGCATGGCAAGAAGCAGCGTTTTATCGGTGTTCCCAAGACCATTGACAACGACCTTCCCATTACCGACCATTGCCCCGGCTATGGTTCTGCGGCAAAATACATTGCCACTTCCTTAAAGGAAATCATCCGCGACAATGCGGTTTACGGAGATTACCGCACCTCTATTTTAGTGGCGGAAATCATGGGCAGAAATGCCGGCTGGCTGACGGCGGCTTCCGCTCTGGCAAAGGACAGCTCCTGCGAAGGCGTGGATGCCATTTATCTGCCGGAGGTGGACTTTGATATTGATGCTTTCTTAGAAAAAGTAAAAGAACTGGCCTCAAAAAAGAAATCCATTGTCATTGCGGTTTCCGAAGGAATCCATCTGGCAAACGGCAAATTTATCTGTGAAATCGACAGCCACGGCAATGACAGAGTGGATGTATTCGGCCACAAACAGCTTTCCGGCTGCGGTGTGTATCTGGCGGGCCTTATCCAGAGCAGACTGGGCTACAAGGCAAGAGCGGTGGAACTTTCCACCCTGCAGAGAGCTGCTTCCCATATGGCATCCCTGACAGATATCAACGAAGCCTTCATGGCGGGCGAAGCGGCATTTGCGGCCAGCGAACAGGGACTGAGCGGCAAGATGATTATTTTCACCAGACCGGAGGGGGAAGTATACAGCTGCGGCACGGATATTTCCGATATTCATGCCATTGCCAATATCGAAAAGGATGTGCCGAAAGAATGGATCGGCGCGGACGGCTGCAGCATCACAGAGGAGTATCTGGTATATGCAAGGCCGCTTATCATGGGAGAACTGTTCCCCATTTATGAAAACGGCGTGCCCAAGCATCTGATACGGAAATAAGGAATAGAACATAATAACGGCAGGAAGCTGCCATAGATAAAAATGAGGGAAAACGGAGGATATTTTCATGGATTTACAAGAAAAATGGAATGCACTGACACAGAAATCTTACGGCAAAGACCTTGCAGGTTGTACTGAAAAAGAACTGTATTACAGCTTACTTGATTTAACCAAGGACGAAATTGCGGAAAAACCGCTTATTTCCGGCGAAAAAAAGGTCTACTACATTTCTGCCGAATTCCTGATTGGCAAGCTTTTGTCCAACAACCTGATCAATCTGGGCATCTATGCGGATGTGAAAAAGATTTTGCAGTCCATCGGTAAATCCATGGCAGCAGTAGAGGAAGTGGAACCGGAACCTTCTTTGGGAAACGGGGGCCTGGGACGTCTGGCAGCCTGCTTTATGGATTCCATTGCCACGCTGGGACTGCCCGGTGCCGGTATCGGCTTAAATTACCACTTTGGTCTTTTTAAGCAGGTATTTACCGATAAGCTGCAGGACGCCGAGAAGAATGACTGGATTGAAAAGGACTCCTGGCTGCGTAAAACGGATGTGACGTTTGAAGTGGAGTTTGGCGAACATACCGTGAAATCCAGAATGTACGACATCGATGTACTGGGATATGAAAACGGTGTCAACAAACTGCATCTGTTTGACTTAGAGACCGTGGATGAAAAGCTGGTAAAGAAGGGCATTGATTTTGACAAAGAGGATATTGAAAAGAACCTGACCCTGTTCTTATACCCGGATGACTCTGACGAAGCCGGCAACCTGCTGCGTATTTACCAGCAGTATTTCATGGTGTCCAACGGCGCCCGCCTTATCCTTAAGGAAATGAAAGAAAACGGCTACGACCTTCATAAGTTGTATGACCATGCGGTAATCCAGATTAACGATACCCACCCGACCATGGTTATTCCCGAACTGATTCGTATCCTTTTGCTGGAAGAAGATTTCACCATGTCCGAAGCTATCGATGTGGTAAGCAAAACCTGTGCTTACACGAACCATACCATTCTGGCGGAAGCACTGGAAAAATGGCCGCTTAAGTATTTACAGAAAGTAGTGCCTTCCCTCGTTCCCATTATCAAGGAACTGAGCAGAAGAGTGGCGCTGAAATACAAGGACGAAAAGGTACAGATTATCGACAAAGACGGCCGCGTACATATGGCGCATATCGATATCCATTACGGATTTTCCGTAAACGGCGTGGCTGCTATCCACACCGAAATCTTAAAGGAAACCGAGCTGCATCATTTCTACGAGATTTACCCGGAGAAATTCAACAACAAGACCAACGGCATCACCTTCAGAAGATGGCTGCTTTCCTGCAATGAGGAGCTGACCGATCTTATTTCCGATACCATTGGGGACGGCTTTAAGAAGAATGCGGACGAACTGGAAAAACTGCTTGCCCAGGAAAATAACGAAGCATTCTTAAACTCCTTAGAGCAGATTAAGAAGCAGAAGAAAGCCGAACTGGCTGCTTACATTAAAGAAAAAGAAGGAATTACCATCAATCCAGACTCTGTATTCGATATTCAGGTCAAGAGACTGCATGAGTACAAACGTCAGCAGATGAATGCCCTTTACATTATCCATAAATACCTGGAAATCAAGTCCGGCAAGCTGCCCGTGCGTCCCATCACCTGCATCTTCGGAGCGAAGGCGGCACCCGCATACATCATTGCCAAGGACATTATCCATCTCATTCTGGTAATGCAGGACATTATTGCAAAGGACCCGGACGTAAGTCCCTACCTGCAGGTGGTTATGGTAGAAAACTACAACGTAACCTATGCGGAGAAGCTGATTCCCGCCTGTGATATTTCCGAGCAGATTTCTTTAGCATCCAAGGAAGCCAGCGGTACCGGCAACATGAAGTTTATGTTAAACGGTGCGGTAACGCTCGGTACCTCAGATGGCGCCAATGTGGAAATCAATGAGCTGGTAGGCGATGACAACATTTATATATTCGGTGCCAAGTCCGATGAAGTGATTGCCCACTATGAAAAGGCGGATTACAAGTCCAAGGACTACTATGACAAGAGTCCGGTGATTAAGGAAGCCGTAGATTTCATCGTCGGCAAGAAGGCGCTGAAGACCGGTCACAAGGAAAACCTGCAGAGACTGTATAAGGAACTCTTAAACAAGGACTGGTTCATGACCTTACTGGATTTAGAGGATTATATTGCCACCAAGGATAAGATGCTGGCAGACTTTGAAGACAGGGATAAGTGGAAGAAGATGATGCTGCACAACATTGCAAAAGCAGGATTTTTCTCCTCCGACAGAACCATTGCCGAATACAACAGAGATATCTGGAAGTTAAAATAAGCCAAAAGCAGCTTCGGCTGCGGCGGATGCCGGTGAAACGGCAGGAAAGGAAAGCCCTATGAGAAGAAGCGGTGTATTGTTGCCCATAGCAAGTTTACCGTCAGCATACGGTATCGGAACTTTTTCCAAAGAAGCATATGAATTTGTGGATTTTTTAGCACGGGCGGGACAGAAGCTCTGGCAGATTCTTCCCTTAGGGCCTACCGGCTACGGGGATTCCCCCTACCAGTCCTTTTCCACTTTTGCGGGAAATCCGTATTACATTGATTTGGAAGCACTGATACAGGAAGGATTTCTTACCGAAAAGGAATGCAAGGCAGCGGACCTTCAGGATACGGCAGCCTATGTGAATTATGAAAAGCAATACAAAAACCGTTATCCGCTGCTCCGGAAAGCCTATGAAACGGCATTTTCCCGGTATTCCTTCGGCGAAAAGAAGGAGTACCTTGCTTTCAAAAAAGAGAATGCCGGATGGCTTGCCGACTATGCTCTTTTTATGGCGGTAAAGGATGCACATAAAGGCGCCTGCTTCATGGAATGGGAAGAGGACATCCGGGTAAGAAAGCCGGAAGCCGTGAAAAAGTATGCAAAGAAGTATGAAAAGGATGTGGAATTTTACAGCTTCTTACAGTTCCTGTTTCTGACCCAGTGGGAGAAACTCAAAGCCTATGCCAACGAAAAAGGCATTGAAATTGTAGGGGATATTCCCATTTACGTGGCGTTTGACAGCGCGGACACCTGGAGTAACAAGGAGTTGTTCCGGTTAGACGAAGAGGGCTACCCGATAGCGGTGGCAGGCTGTCCGCCCGATGCTTTTTCCGCAACGGGCCAGCTCTGGGGCAATCCTTTATATGATTGGGAATATCATAAGAAAACCGGTTTTGACTGGTGGATGAAGCGTCTTGCCCACAGCTTTGCGTTGTATGACGTGGTGCGCATTGACCATTTCCGCGGCTTTGATGCCTACTGGTCGGTTCCTTACGGGGACAAAACCGCCGAAAACGGCAAGTGGTGCGACGGTTCCGGTTATGAACTGTTTGCCACCATGAAAAAGACTCTGGGAGAGAAACAGGTCATTGCGGAGGATTTGGGATTTTTAACAAAACGGGTAAAGCGTCTGGTGAAAAGAACCGGATACCCCGGCATGAAGATTTTGCAGTTTGCGTTTGATGCAGACAACGACAGCGAATATCTGCCCCATCATTACAATAATAACTGTGTGGTCTACACCGGAACCCATGACAACGATACCACACTCGGCTGGTACCGCACCTTACATAGAAAAGATAAAAAATTTGCGGATGCCTACCTGCAGATAGGACGCAGCAAAAAAGAAGTGCAGTGGGCATTTATCCGTGCAGCGATTGCATCCGTAGCGGATACCGCCATCATTCCCATGCAGGATTATCTGGGACTGGGCAGTGAGGCGCGTATCAATACGCCTTCTACTCTGGGAGAAAACTGGCAGTGGCGAATGGAAAAAGGAGCGGACAGCACCCTTGCGGAAAGAATGAAAGAATTAAATAAGCTGTATGCCAGATAGCATACAGCTTGTTGTAAGCGAATGATGAAATTGTAGTGTTTGGCAGTGCTTATTTAGCGGCACTTAAGTCCAGCTTGCTTAAGTAGGAATTGTGGTAAGCCGGGTCGTAAGTCACATCCTCCAAGAACCAGTCGGGAGGTAAAAATGTCTCGGCGGCTATCTTGCTTCCGAATTCCACTTCTGCCATAATAAGAGGAGCGAAGGGTTTATCAAACACATCCAGCTCAATGGTCAGGGAATAGCCTTCCGGCGGCTGGGTATTCTGTCCGGTAAACTGCGGATTTTTAAGAGGGATAAGGTAACGCTTCTTGGAGATGATATTGCCGTCGGCTTTCTCTAAGAGATGGTAATAGGAGTCCTTGTTGAGAGGAAGGTTGTGCTCTTCCCTTGCCATCATGCCTTTGCCCTTGTAGGTCAGGTAAAAATCATCGTCCTCGCGTCGGATGCGTACCACCGGGTCGGTGTTTAAGTAAGCCTGTTCAATGATATGAAAAGGATAGGAGTCCAGATTGTCCGGTAATTTTTTGACTGTGAATTTGCGCTCGATTTCCATAGAGAGTCTCCTTTTGAGGTTCTGATTATATTATAACTTTTTTTCGCGGGAACACAAGCAATACTTTACCGCTTCCGGTAAAGATTTTGCCAAGAGCCCACAAATACAATATATGTAGGAAGGATGAGAAAATATGAAACAGATTGCTATTTTTTTTGCGGAAGGTTTTGAAGAAATCGAAGGACTGACCGTAGTTGACATTTTACGGAGAGCGGGTCTTGCCATTGACATGGTATCCATTACCGACTCTGTAAAAGTAACCGGCTCCCACGGCATTGAAATTACGGCGGATAAGACCATTTCCGCAACGGATTTTGCAAAGCTTGACATGATTGTGCTTCCCGGCGGCATGCCCGGCACCAAAAACTTAGAGAACTGTGAAGCACTGATGAAGCAGGTGGATGCTTTCGCCAAAGAAGAAAAGTACCTGGCTGCCATCTGTGCGGCACCCAGCATTTACGGTCACAGAGGACTTCTTTCCGGTAAAAGAGCCTGTTGTTATCCGGGTTTTGAAAGCCATTTGACCGGAGCAAAGGTAACGGCGGCGGAGGTATCTGCGGACGGACACATGATTACCTCCAGAGGTATGGGAACCGCCATTCCGTTTGCACTTGCCATTGTGGAAACCTTCTGCGGAAAAGAAAAAGCGGAAGAGTTGGCAAAGAGTATTATTTATAAGGCATAAATTGACAGAAAATTCCAATAACTTACAAGAAATTACAAAATTCTACAAAAATATCAGAAAAGATATTGACAAAATACAAGCTGTTATGTATAATGAAGTTACAATAAAGAACAGAAGATAAAAGAAAGAGAGGTACAGTCCAACGCACACGTAATACAAAACATAAACCACATCCAGAAGTTACAAATGAATAGAGTTACCTATAGATAAAGGAAGATTACACCAGAGAGAAGAGAACGGTTTACAAAGGAAAACATCACCGTTACAGTACAATCCGTACAAATGAAAAGAGTGTAGAAAACCAAAGAAAATGTGGATGTGACAAAAAAAGAAGAAAACTGAATAGGAGGATAATCCATTGGATATCGAAGTCTGAAGGAGCGCATTGGTTGAAATTTTTAATCGGTGCGCTCTTTCAATTTAAAAAAGTAAGGTATTTCCTGTGGAAATCTGTCGGAAAATAGGTTAGAATAAAACATGTGTAATGTTGATGAGTTTTCAGGAAGGATTTGAAAGATTACTATGGCAGAAAGTACAAATACCATTCAGAAGGAAATACAGGACAGAGAAGCAAAGGAAAGAAGAGAATTACGAAGGAAGAGAAGACAGAGAAACCAGATACTGGCGTTCCTTACCTTTTTATTGTTTGTCTGTCTGATTGTGGCAATTATCGGAACCGGCGTGTGGTACATCATGCACAGGGGAGCGGGCAGGACTACCGGCGGCGGTGCCGCTACGACGGAGGAAACCACGATAGACAATCTGTTTGAGTCAGAGGACGAGATTGTAAAGCCGGAGGAAACGAATACGGAGCCGTCTCTTACACCCGAACAGCAGCTTGACGCTATTTTGGATGAAGCGTTTATTTCCCAGATGCCGCTGGAGGATAAAGTGGCAGGTCTGTTTATTGTGACACCGGAGTCCATTACCGGCGTCAACAAAGCCGTGAAAGCGGGAGACGGCACCAAGGATGCGCTGAACAAATACGCGGTCGGCGGTATTGTGTATACTTCCCAGAACATGCAGGATGCGGCGCAGTTTACGGAAATGGTGTCCAACACTATGCTTTACAGCCGTTATGCTTTGTTTACCTGTGTAGCGGAAGAAGGCGGCAGCAGCACCAGCCTGGAAAAGGCGGGACTTGCGGATAAGACGGACAGTGAGCAGGCAATGGGAACCGGAGCCGATGCGGCAAAGGCATATGAGGCTTCCGGCAAGATTGCGGACAGCATGCTTACTTACGGATTGAACCTGAATTTTGCACCGGTTGCGGACCTTGCCACCGTGCAGGACAGCTACTTAAAGGATGCTTCTTACGGAAGCGATGCCGCCCTGGCAGCTTCTTTCGTGACATCCGCCGTACAGGGAATGCAGGAAAAGGGCATCAGCAGCTGCTTAAAGTACTTCCCGGGAGCCGCCGATATGAAGGAGGACCCCACAACGGGTATGGCTTCCTCCGATCGGACGGCAGAACAGCTTGCCGCAGAGGAATTTACCGTATTTAAGGCAGGCATTGATGCCGGTGCGGATATGGTTATGGTAGGACATGTGGCAGTTCCGGCGCTTACCGGCGACAACACACCCTGCAGCTTATCTTCCGCAGTGGTTACGGACAAGCTAAGAAACGAACTTGGCTTCGATGGGGTTATTATTACGGATGCCATGAATAAAGGCGCCATCACCGAATATTATGAAGCAGACGAGGCAGCCATTCTGGCTCTGAAGGCGGGCTGCGATATGATTTTATGCCCGGATGATTTTGAGAAGGCATACAACGGCGTGCTGGAAGCCGTACAGAACGGCACCATTTCCGAGGAGCGCATCAACGACTCCTTAAGAAGAATTTACCGCATCAAATATGCCAGCATGATGCCGGAAGAATAATGCGGAAAGCACAGACCAACATCCATACAGGGGGAAAGGACAATTATGTTATTTGGTAAAAAGAAACAGGACGAAAACGAAGAAGTAAAAGATAAGAAGCTTGTGGGCGCGGACGAGGAAACGGCAGAAAAAGCGGACACTCACCGTGCCGAAGCGGCAGGAGAAAGCGCAGAAGGACAGGAAGCGGAAGAGGGTTTTGCCATGGGTATCCGTGCCCTGTATACCTTGCAGGATACCGAGGATTTAGTGGTTGTCGGCAGAGTGGAAGGAACCGTCCGAGTAGGAGATGCCGTATACATTTCCAATCCGGGAGAGGACGACAGCTATCAGTTTGTGACGACTGTTTTAGGAATTGAAACAGGTCCCAATACCAGGGTAAAAGAAGCTTCCGGCTGTCAGGCAGCCCTGCGTGTGGAACGGGCATCCCGCTATCAGACAAAGCCGGGCAGCGTGGTATCTACCCGCAGCCGCTCTAAAAAATCCGTACACCAGGCATATATCACCGCACTGGGTGATGCCTATGTAACCGGTAAAAAACTGGAGCTTACCGATAAGGATGCGGAATTTTTAAGCCTGACGGACTGCGCAGAGCTCTGGAGCCTTTTTGTGTGGTTCCATACCAAGGTGGTAAAGGAAGAAAGCGAAGAAGTTGTCAAAGAAAATAAGGCAAAGCTGGAGAAGCTGGCTAAAATTATCAGCAGAAAACTTCTGGAAACAGAGGTGATTTACTGCGTTTACAGCAAGGCAACCGGAGAGCCGTTTCTGTTTTCCAAGACCGTAGCCAGAAAAGACGGCAGCTACATGTGCATGCCGCCCGCCATCCGCCTGATTACCAAGGCTTACAAGGAAACCCTGAGCGCCAAATTTCCCGAGGATAAATTTGAAATCCGGGAAATTTCCTGCGGAGCGGATAAAAACGGAATTAAGAATTTCTTAGGCGAAAGCTTTTATTTAGACGGAGCCTGCGGCGTGCAGCTCATCAATGAACAGGTTTCCCTGGCAGCAGGCATGCTGGTAAACAAGCCGGATTACAGTCATCTTCCGGAAATTGAACGTCCGGTCATGAACCCGGATTTGGAAAGATGGCTTCTGTTAATCGGTCAGATGGAGCAGACTGAAAGCGAAGATGCCAAAACGGTTTACAAAGTGTATTACCGCTTCCTGGCGAAAGAAATGGTAAAGGCAAGACTGCTTGTGCCCACAAAGGTGGACGGAGAAATTCCCAAGCCGGATGCGAACGGAAAAACTGTCATTCCCAAGGGCGTTACCTTAAGCTTCCCCACCGTTCCCGGCAAAAAGGACAGACCTGCCGTGAGAATGTATACGGACTGGAAGCGTCTGAAGCAGGGCATGAAGGATGACACTGACTGGCAGGGCAATATCCAGACCGTGCGGGGCATGATTGAGAAATTTGATTGTGCCATCAACCTGACGGAGCATGTGAAAGCCGGCTGCTATGTAAGCGATGAACTGTTTGAACATATGAAAAAGATGCAGTAAGAAAGCGGGACTGTGGGAAAGCGGGAAGACGCGCAACAGAACTGCAAGGAAACTGCAGTGCAGCACAGGGATACAGAGGACGGGGCGGCATGGGATAGGGAAATCACCACCAATACATTGGTACAGAAAATTGCAGAAGGACGGGAATTCCACCGGGTCATGGAGGACAGCCGGGGGCATTTTACGGAAATCACCGTATCGGAGTACCTGACAGGTCTGTGCACGCAGAGAAATCTGGTGCCGGAGCAGGTTATTAAGAAAGCGCAGATTGACCGGACTTACGGGCATCAGCTTTTTAACGGTACCGGAGTGCCTTCCCGGGATAAACTGCTGCAGCTTTCCATAGGGATGGAGCTGGACCTGAAAGAAACCCAGCAGCTTCTTAAAACAGCTGGAAAAGTATTCTGTATGCCAAAATGAAAAGAGATGCTGCCGTGATTTACGGCATTACACACCATATGGATGTGATGGAAGTACAGGGGCTTCTGGCATCCATTCAGGCGCCTCTTCTCGGAGAGGCATGAAACAGGGGGGAGAACATGAAAAAACAAATGCAGGAAACAGTGGAAGAAGCAAATGAGGGCATTACCGCCGACATGTTGTTTTCTGCCTGCATAGAAGAAAAGCTGCCGGCGGAAATGCTGGCAGCTTTTGATGTTACGGAGTGTTTAAGCAGCAAGTCGGATTGCGAAACTCTGCTTTTTAGGGACAAACACAGCGACAGAAGGTGGTTGCCAAATGTTATGACAGGATGGAAGGCATGCGGCAGCAGGAAATCCTGTGTCTGAAAAACAAAGCATGTCCGGCGTTTATCGGAAGCTATGAGAATGACAATTATTTCTGTGTGCTGAGGGAATATGCGGAAGGCGTGCCGTTGTCCCGTTATGTGCGGGAAAGCTATATGGCAGAAGACCGCATACGGGAAATTGCCGTCGGATTGGCGGAAACCATGCGGACGCTCCATGAGGCGGATCCGGTCATCATTCACCGGGACATCAAGCCGCAGAATATCAGTATCAGACCGGACGGTTCTCTGGCGCTGATTGATTTCGGCATCAGCCGCATTTATAAGAAAGGGGCAAAAGAGGACACTGTTTTTTCCGGAACGGAGGAATTTGCCGCACCGGAGCAGTTCGGCTTTAAGCAGACGGATATCCGGTCGGACATATATTCCTACGGCGTGGTGCTGTCCTACCTTCTGACCGGGAAGGCGAAGCCCATCAAGGAACCGGTGACACCGTTGGAAAAGGTGGCAGCCAGATGCTGCGCGTTTGTACCGGAGAAAAGATACCGGGATGACAAAAGCCTGTGCCGGGCATTGCAAAAGACCACGCGGCAGTACCGGCGGCGTCAGAAAAGAATTGCTTTTGCGTCCTGCCTTGCGGGAACGGTGTTTTCTTTCTGCCTGGCTGCCATGGCGGGCTGGTATGTGACGAACAAAGAGGGACGCAGGGTTTCTTTCCGGGAGCCTCTTGTCGAAAAGGCGGTATGCGCCTATCTGGGAAAAGAGGAAGGCACCGTTACCTATAAGGATCTTAACAAAGTTCTGGGTGTGTATGTGCAGGGAAATGAAGTTTACACCTCAGAGGATGACTATTACAATCTGGGCTTCCAATGGTATCTGGACGGAGGAACCGATTACGGCAGTATTCAGAGTCTGGAGGATTTATCCCTTATGCCCAACTTAAGGGAAGTGTGTATCGGCGGCAACCATGTGAGGAATATTACAGCGCTAAAAGAACTGGATTATCTGGAGAGCGTGGAAGTGCGGAACAATCAGGTGACGGATATTTCCGCACTTGCCGGAAAGGAATACCTGTATAAAGCCGGATTTCTTGCCAATCCTTTGGAGGGTATAGAGGCACTTGGCACCTGCAAAAATTTAAGGCAGTTGGATTTGAACCAGACGGGAGATTATGACGGAGGCGCACTGGCGGAGTTACATAAACTGGATGAGATGAACCCGCGGGAAGGACCGGATGCCGCTATGTACCTGAAAGGGGCGGAAATCGGCTATTTATCGGTAGGAAGAGCGGGGATGACGGATATCAACCGCATCAACATGGCACAATGCGAAGTGACGGATTTTACGCCTCTGTTTTCCATGCCGTCGCTTACCTGGGTGGAAATGAGTGCGAACCGGAAGGAATATGTGGATGCCGTAGCCGCAAGTCTCGGGGAGCCGCAGTTTGAAATTGTGTATGTGGAAGATTAGCGGAAATAAAGGGATTTGAAAGAGCGGAAAAGTCTTTTGCATGAATTTTATAAAAAATTCAAAACATGGGTTGACAAAAGCCCTGTCCTATAGTAAACTATCACTTGTCCTTAGCGGACAAGTGAAATGCGCGAGTGGCTCAGCGGTGGAGCACCTCCTTGCCAAGGAGGGGGTCGCGGGTTCGAT
>DJEL01000045.1 GCA_002432425.1 Lachnospiraceae bacterium UBA5899 | reverse complement strand
ATTTTAAGTATACAATAAACATCGCTGCCTTCATGGACACTGTATTTCCGACCTCTCGGGGAATTGGAATATGAGGCATACGAATTGAAAAGCCGGAACGAGACGGTGGCACAGGAGTTTCAAAAGATAGCGCCGTATCATCTGAATAATCAGGAAATCAGAAACCGGTTGTATGCAGACGGACTGGACAGGCAGACTTTTATAGAAAGATTGGAGCATGTGGTAAAACCGTTTTATGAATCGGCGCAAATGGCAGGATTTAAGGAGTGGGTTTACGATGGCGGTAAAAGTATATAACAAGCTGGTAAGAGACAAAATTCCGGAGATTATTGAGGCGGACGGAAGAAGCTGCAAAACGGTAATTCTTTCAAAAGAAGAGTATCTGAAAATGGTGGATGCGAAGCTGGATGAAGAACTGGCAGAGTATCATAAGGATCAGAACATAGAAGAATTGGCGGATTTACTGGAAGTGCTTTTCGCTGCGGCCGCGGCAAGAGGATATTCGGCAGAAGAACTGGAAAAGGTGAGGGCATCCAAAGCCGAAGAAAGAGGCGCTTTCCAAAAAAGAATTTTGCTGAAAGAAGTAGAGTAAAGGCCGAGGACACTAAGGTGACAGGCATACAGTGTGGTAGATACAGAAATAACAGCCATAGCAGGAGGTAGTGCGATATGGTGAAAAATTCAAACATTACGCCCGACGACCGTCCGGCTCTATCCGAGGATGTGTTATCTCCGGATACCTACGGCGCGGAGCGTGTTTTCATAGAACATTTTGTTAATGATGATATGGTAGAGGATTTTCCGCTTATTGCACGGGATTTTTATATGCATGAGTATATGAATTTGTCCCAGTATGAGAGTGTGGAGTATCTGGATATTGATTCCGGAGAAGATTGGCCGGAACTTATGTTTATCCGTTTTACCATGAATCTGATGCTGAATGCGGTAAATAGCGGAAGCGGATATGCGAAGGCTTTGTTTTTGTATTTACATAAGACTTATTACAAGAAGGAATATAAGACCCTGAAGAAATTTAGCTCGATTTCATCGGGAGAACTAATTTCATTGGCGGAACCGCAAGAGGATAGCAGCCTCTCCTACTATGGCAATCTGGCAAGAATACTTTGTATATCCAAAATGTACGGAATAATCATAAAGCCAGATTGCGGATATATTTATGCCATGTTGAATGAATTCAGTGACAGACTGGATGAACATGAGCCATTCTCTTTTACGGAAGCTACCGGCAATATTTTTCAGGAGTCTGAGAAAGCGATAGAGCAAAAATATGAGTTGAAGAAGCTTTATTCTGCTGATTGTAAGGCATCCAAATTTCTGGGAAATGCTCTCAGGTGGCTGGGTTACAGTCCGGATTTCGCAGATCTCTGTGACGAAAACGACATGGGAATAGAAAGGCGTCTTGCCACCACTCTTTCAATATTAAAAAAGACATATCCAAACAGAGAATATACAGTAGAGGAATTGGCTGTGTATGGTGTTCTGTTGCATACGGCAAGTGCTCTTACCTGTTGTATGGATAAAATGTCGGAAATATTAAAAATACTTGCTTATGGCGAGGACGGAACGTATTATTATGAGGATTTTCCTTCAAAGTTCCATCCGGAAGAGATATCTGTTAAAAGTTTACCGAAGAAAAGTGCAGATATGCCCTGTAGAATGGAAAAACCATCGGATGACAATAAGATAAAGGCAGCTACGGATAAAGGGGCGGTATTTATGGAAGAGATAACCACTTTACGGCGTAAGGTGCATCGGCTGGAAAATGAAAATAACAATCTTCGTACAGAGGTTGCGGGAAAAAGAAAAGCTGAGGAGGATGCAAAAATCTGCAGAGAACAGTCGGAGGAAATGAACCGTGAATTGTCGGTACTTAGGGATTATGTTTATAATCTGACGGAAGAAGACAGCCCGGAGGCAAATATTCCGATGGAGAGGATGAAAGAAATCCTTGCAGAAAAGCATATTGTGATCATCGGCGGTCATTCCAACTGGGTTTCAAAGATGAAGAAAGAATTTCCCCGGTGGGTATTTGTAAATCCGGAAGCCGGTGGGTCTACAGACACAAATATTGTTGATAAGGCTGATTATGTATACTTTTTCACCGATACAATCAGTCATTCCAAGTACTACCGGTTTATGAACGTGGTACGTGAACATAAGGTGGATTTCGGATATATTCACGGCGTGAATATTGAAAAAAACATTCAAAAAATATACAGAGATTTTGAGGAGGAGTAGGTGCATGGCAACGGACAATTTCGTAATAATTAAGCTGCTTAAGGAGTACAGCGAAAGCCCAAAGAGTTACCAAGATCTGATAATAGAATTTCTTCAAGAAGGGAAAACACCGGAGGAGATTCTGGATTTAATAGAGAGCTTCTTTTAGCCGGTTTGCATAAGTAAATCATTGAAAAAATATTGAAAAAATATTTCCAAAAAATTTTTCAAAAGGTATTGACAATTTAGAAGTCTTTATGTAAAATAACCAATGTTGTGACGCAAAGATTTTATTTGCCCAGATAGCTCAGTTGGTAGAGCAGAGGACTGAAAATCCTCGTGTCACTGGTTCGATTCCGGTTCTGGGCACTTACATGTGCGGGTGTAGTTCAATGGTAGAACACCAGCCTTCCAAGCTGGATACGTGGGTTCGATTCCCATCACCCGCTTGAAATTCTTAATACATGAGAATTTCATAACAATTAATTTCATACCTTCTTGTAATGCAGGATTTTCCTGTATTTCATATGCGCGAGTGGCTCAGCGGTGGAGCACCTCCTTGCCAAGGAGGGGGTCGCGGGTTCGATTCCCGTCTCGCGCTTCCTCTGTTATCTATCCGGCTTGCTTAGTCGGATTTTTTTATTGCAAACTATAATTATTCAAAGCATATCATTTATCTGATTTCCGGTCAACAAATTTCCACCAGGTTAAGAAAGTTATATTAACAAAGCTAAACCAATAATTCTACACCAATAAAGTTCCTCAATAATGTTAAATAATGTTAAAGCAACGCCGCAGAAACCAAGATATTCTTGCAAATATTGTCAGTTTTTGGTAGGATAAAGGAGTGCATTTGGCAAATAACATTATGCCGAATGATAACAAAAATAATATTAAGTCAAAGGGGATTGGATTATGGAAGCAAGTTCATTGGAAGGTTTTTTAACTTATTTAATTCAGCAGGGAGATTATTCGGAAGGAACGCTCATTATCTTTACATTGCTGATATTCCTGATTAAGATTTTGCTGTTCTATGTGATTGTGAAATTAGCGGTATATCATGGTATGACGAAAGCCATTAAACAGAACTTAAATCCGCGAATGAGCGCTGTGATTGAAAATCAGGATAAAATTTTCAAGTCCATGAACGGATATGGCGCGGTTAATTATCATAACGATGCGAACAACAATGTTCCGAGAGGACAGTTTCCGTACAATAACATCAATAACGGTGTAAATTCTACCGGTGTCAACGGAAATAACATGGGTTAAAAACAGGTAAGTTAATACCGAAAGAAAAAGAGTCTTGCGAAAACAAATAGGGTTTTGCAAGGCTCTTTGCATATATTCAAAAAGTATTGGAAGAAAACAGGAAATGCCACATTCCCTACACATCCATCCCGTATTTCTTCAAATCCACTTTTCCGTCCACAACTTCGATGCCGTCGGCCTCTAAAAGCTTTGCCTGTCTGCCGGCGCCGCCGAAAGCAAATTCGCCGGACAACTCTCCCTTGGAATTGACCACCCGGTAGCAGGGAACGTTGTCGGGGTCCGGGTTATGGTGCAGGGCGTTGCCGACGGCACGCGCCATACGACTGTTTCCGGCTAAAGCGGCAATCTGACCGTAGGTGGCAACCTTTCCCCTGGGAATTTTCTTCACGGCTTCGTAAATACGCATGGTGGTGGTATTGGCGGTCAGGTCGTAACTCTCCGCAATCATGCGGCGGATTTCCTCATCGGGAACGGTGCCGTCCAGAATAATGGTATTCCAGTGCTCCTTGTTCTGATGCCAGCCTGCGATGACGGACGGATAGGCACTTCGCCAGAAATCCCGCCATTCGTGAGAAACCTTCACATTCAAATTAAGAAAGCCGTCTCTTTCATAGGTCCAGAGAAACGCCTTTTTACTGCCCTCTACCCGAACAAGCTGCCAGTTGGGGTCATGAAAGGGGGCATCCTGATAGGTGCCCGGAAAGGACAATCCATAGCTTAAAGCTTCTTCTCTTGTCGTCATAATCTGGCTCCTTTTTTAGCCTGTAAATAAGAATTTCAATGAATAAAGTCATTATATTATAGATAGCAAAAGTGTGCCAGTATTTTAAGAAATTCTATACTATGCTATAATAAATTCATTCAACCATACGGAAGTGCTCATACAGAAAAGGAAAAAACTCAAACAGAAAGAACTCAAACAGAAAATATTCAAACAGAAAGCATTCAAACAGAAAGGCGGCGGAACATGAAAATAGCACTAATTTCGGATACCCACGGCGTATGCCGGGAGGAACTTCTGACACAGATTAAGAAATGTGATTACCTCATTCATGTGGGGGATTTTGACAGGGAACATGTGTATAACACCCTGCAGGAGCTGGGCGTGCCCATGTATGCGGTCCGTGGAAACTGTGACAGAGGCGAATGGGCAACTTACCTGCATGAATTTTTAGCGGTTCCCATAGGCGGAAAGATGTTTTATCTGGTGCACAATCAGATGGATCTGCCCTACGATGTAACGGATGCGGATTTTATTGTTTACGGACACACGCATGTGTTTGCACATATGGAAAGGCACGGCAAGGTCTACATCAATCCCGGCACGGCGGGGCAGGACAGGGGCGACGGAAAAAGCATGGCAATCCTGACATTAGAAGATGGAAAGTACCGCCTGGAGCGGATTTACCTGTAAAAAACACTTGAAACAAACAGACTGCCTGAAAAGGCTTTCCCATAGGAATGCCCGGGAAAATGGCAGCCTGCGGCTAAGCAAATGTGCCTTTCCTTTTCAACCGGAAGTAATAGGCAAAGCCCACGATATCCGCAATGGCCCAGCCGATGGGAATAGCTGCCCAGATGCCGGTTTCTCCAAAGGGAGCGGACAAAATATAGGCCAGTACGACACGGAGGCCTAAGGAGATGACCGTCAGTATAACAGACATGCCGGGACGGTTGACGGCGCGGTAGAATCCGTACAGTAAAAACAGGCAGCCGATGCCCAGGTAGAAAAATCCTTCCACGCGCAGATAACGGACTCCGGCGGCGAGGACGGCGGTTTCTTCCGCTTTAACAAAGATGCGCATGAGCGGATGGGCAAACAGGCAGACCAGTAAGGACAACACACAGGAAAAGGCGGCGCTTACCAGTACGGCTTTTTGAAATCCTTTGCGAAGCCGTCCGGTTTCTCCGGCACCGTAATTCTGGGCTGTAAAGGTGGAAAAGGCATTGCCGAAATCCTGCACGGGCAGATAGGCAAAGGTATCGATTTTGACCCCGGCGGCAAAGGCAGCCATGATGACGGGACCGAAGCTGTCCACCAGACGCTGCACCAGAAGAATGCCGAAATTCATGGCGGACTGCTGGAGGCAGGTCATGAGGGAAAGACTGCAGATTTCCCGGATAATGCCATTGTCCCAACGGAAAGAAACGGGACGCAGGTCGGGGCATTTGAGGGTTACATACAAAAACAGTCCGATGCCCGCCACATACTGGGCAATCACGGTAGCGGCAGCGGCGCCTGCAATGCCGAAGGGCAGCACCATAACGAACAACAAATCCAGTCCGATGTTCAAAAAGGCGGAAATGCCGAGAAACCACAGCGGCGTCACGGAATTGCCGATGGCACGCAGCAGGCAGGAGAAAAAGTTATAGAAAAAGGTCGCCACAAGGCCTGCAAAAATAATCAGCAGATATTCGCGCATGGAGGCATACAGCTCCGGGGGTATCTGCAAAAAGGCAAGAATAAAATCGAGAAACAGGTATACCAGCACATTGATAAGCAGGGTAATGCCGAAAATCAGTAAAAAGGCATGCACCACGGCGCTGCGCAGGGCATCCATGTCCTTTTTCCCAAAATACATGGAAAACAGGGCGCCGGCACCCAGGGAAAGCCCTAAGAAAATAGAGGTTAAAAAGGTCATGAGGCTGTAGGCGGAACCAACTGCCGCCAGGGCATCTTTTCCCAACACCTGTCCCACAATCAGAGTGTCTGCAATATTATAAAACTGCAGGAGCAGGTTGCCGGCAATCATGGGCAGGGCAAACAGAAGCAGTCCCTTTGTAATGTTTCCTTTTGTCATATCACGGTACATGTTTTCCTCTTTTCCGAAGTAAGGCATATCATGAAGTATAATATAGAAAAGTTAAAAAGGCAAACATGCCGGTAAAAGTGCCCGGAAATTGCCATAAAACAGGTGATTTTCGCATGTTTTTCCTTGACAGAATTCCCTTGGTATTATACTGTTAAGGCAATATATTGTTTTGTATACAAAAGCAGTAAGACGATGGCGCGTTATGAGGGAAACGGAAAGACGGCGGACTGCTTTCAGACAGAAAAAAGGGAAAGGTTAAAATAAAAATATGGGTATCAGAATAGGAATCGATATCGGCAGCAGCACGACCAAAATTGTGGCATTTGAGCAGGAAAAAATGCTGGCTCCCATGGTGGTCAGGGCGGACAGCCAGGTGGCTTCCCTGTACGGCGCGTTTGGACGGTATCTTTATGAGAATAATCTGGAGCTTTCCGACGTGGATGGTGTATACATCACCGGCGTGGGAAGCAAGTATGTGGATAAACCGGTGTACGGACGCCCGACTTACAAAGTGGATGAGTTTGAAGCCACCGGCACGGGCGGTTATTATCTGACGGATAAAAAGGAAGTTATCGTGGTCAGCATGGGCACCGGCAGCTTTTTTGTAAAAGTAACGGAAACGGAAATGAAGCACTTAGGCGGTGTGGGCTTAGGCGGCGGTACCATCTGCGGCCTTTCCGCCATCACTCTCGGCACTTCTGATATTCATGAAATTTCTGCCCTGTCCCGTAAGGGCGATGTGGCAAAAATCGATTTGCGCGTAGGCGATTTGTCCAAGGAAAAACTGCCGGGATTGAATCTGGATGTTACGGCGTCCAACTTCGGCAAGGCGGACTCCCAGTCGAAGCCCGAGGATGTGGCAGCCGGCATTGTGCACATGGTAATTGAAAATATCTGCCAGACAGGCATATTAGCCTCCGCCAACACCGGTATTAAAGAGTACATACTCATAGGCGGTCTGACGAAATTCTTTGAATGCCGCCAGATTATAGAGGCGTTTAAAAATCTCTGGGATGTGGAAATCACTATTCCGGAGTATTCGGATTATGCCACGGCAATAGGTGCGGTCATCGCGGACAACGAGGCGCAGAAAATCGAGTAAAACAAAAAGTGGGGGAAGCTTTGAAAAGACGTTACAGAGTATTGACAGCAGTTCTGCTGGCGTTCATCATGATAAGTGCGGTAAGCGGATGCGGCATGGACGCAGATGCGACTTCCTATCAGATTTGGGAGCCGCTTGAGTCGAAGGACAACGCGGCAAACGGGGATGCGGATAAAAATTCCCCGGGGAATGCGGACGGCACACAGGGTGAAAATGCAGGGCAGGATGCGGACGGCAAGGGTGACACGGGACAACAGGGAGAAACCATTCCTGACGGGAATGTCACAATAACGATTTCCGCAGCGGGCGATGTGACGCTGGGAAATCACCAAAATCAGGAGTACGCATATTCTTTCCGGCAGAAATATGACGAAGAGGGTGATGCGTATTTCCTGGAAAATGTAAAGGATATCTTTGAGAATGATGACATGACTGTCGTAAATTTTGAAGGTACCTTAACCTATGCCGAAGAAAGAAGAGAAACTACTTATAATATGAAGGGTGACCCTTCGTACATTCAGATTTTGAAGGAAGGCAGTGTGGAGGCAGTGGGCTTTGCCAACAACCACTGCATGGATTATCTGCAAAAGGGTCATGACGATACGGTGGACTGCTTCAAGGAAGCGGGGCTTACCTATGCTTATGATGCGGTTACCGGCATTTATGAAACCAAGGGCATTAAAATCGGACTTGTAGCAGTCAATGAAGTGGAGCAGGGTGCTGCTGTGGAAAAAATTATCCAGAGCGACATAGACTCTTTGAAGGAACAGGGCGCGGACCTTATTATTGTCTGTTGTCACTGGGGAATTGAAAGCGAAACGCAGCCGGAGGATTACCAGATAGTCCTGGGGAGAAAATGCGTGGACTGGGGAGCGGATTTGGTGCTCGGCAGCCATCCCCATGTTCTGCAGGGCATAGAGGTGTATCAGGGCAAATTCATTGTCTACAGTCTGGCGAATTTCTGCTTCGGCGGAAACCGCAATCCCAAGGATAAGGACACCATGATTTTCCAGCAGCAGTTTACGTTTGTAGACGGCGTGAAGCAGGAAGATACCGTGGGAAGGGTCATTCCCTGCTCGGTTTCATCGGTGACGGGGCTTAATGATTTCCGGCCCACGCCGGCGGAGGGCGATGAATATACCCGCATTTTACAGAAAATACAGGACTATAGCAGCCCGTTTGGTGCGCATTTTGACACGGACGGCTGGTACGTGGCGCAATGACAGGAATTTGAAGGAAAACAGTATAGAATGAAAAGGCAGCAGAACAGCAAGAACCTGCATGAGAAGGAAAGGAAGAAGGTTACTATGAAAGAAACAGTTTTGGCAAAATTTGCAGAAGTATTTGGCAGCGCGGAGGACGCAAGAGTCTTTTTTGCACCGGGACGTGTGAATTTAATCGGGGAGCATACGGACTATAACGGCGGTCACGTTTTTCCCTGTGCGCTGACCATCGGTACTTACGGCGTTGTCCGTAGAAGAGAGGACAGAAAGCTTCGCTTTTATTCCATGAATTTTGAAAATCTGGGGGTTATCGAGTCTTCTCTGGATGATTTGAAGCCTTATAAGGAGGCGGACTGGACGAACTATCCCAAGGGTGTGATGTGGGCATTTGAAGAAAAAGGCATGAAAATCCCCGCAGGTATGGACATTTTACTGAACGGCAACATCCCCAACGGTTCCGGTCTTTCTTCTTCCGCTTCCGTGGAAGTGCTGACGGGTGCCATTTTGCGTGCGTTGTTTGGTTTTGAAGTAAGCAATCAGGATTTGGCTTTAATCGGTCAGTTCTCCGAAAATAAATTCAACGGTGTCAACTGCGGCATCATGGACCAGTTCGCCATTGCCATGGGTAAAAAGGGTCATGCCATTTTCTTGGACACGGCGGATTTATCCTATGAATACGCGCCGGTTGCACTGGAGAATGCCAGAATTGTAATTGCCTGCTCCAACAAGAAGCGCGGTCTGGGCGACTCCAAGTACAACGAACGAAGAAGCGAGTGCGAAGAAGCGCTGGCAGACATTCAGAAGCATATGGACATTAAATCCCTCGGTGATTTGACCGAAGAGCAGTTTGAAGAAGCGAAGAAATACATTACCCGTGAGGTCTGTGTCAGACGTGCCAGACATGCGGTTACGGAAAACCAGCGTACCGTAAAAGCGGTTGCGGCTCTGAAGGCAAATGACATTGCCCTTTTCGGCAAACTGATGAATGCTTCCCACGACTCTCTGCGCGATGATTACGAAGTGACCGGCATCGAACTGGACACTTTGGTGGAAGAAGCCAGAAAAATTGACGGTGTTGTCGGTTCTCGTATGACGGGTGCCGGTTTCGGCGGCTGTACGGTCAGCATTGTGAAAAATGATGCCATTGATAAGTTTAAGGAAGAAGTCGGCAAGGCGTATGCGGACAAAATCGGCTATGCGGCAGACTTTTATGTAGTGGAAATCGGCGACGGTCCGGTGGAACTGTAAGGAGGATGTGGATTTTATTATGATACAGAATGCAATCAGACGGCTGGTGCAGTATGGACTGCAGACCGGCCTTGTAGAAAAAGAGGATGAAATTTATACAACAAACAGGCTTATTGAGCTGTTCGGGCTGGATAGCCCGGAGGCTGACGGAGAGCAGGCAGACGGAGCAGTACAAAGCCAGACCAAAACTGCTGATGAAGCTTGCCACGGACATGCCTGCACCGCCGGAGAAACGTCCCAGGCACAGGCTGATGAGACCGGCAACTTAGAGGAAATCTTAAAAGAGATGTTGGATTATGCGGCTGAAAAAGGAATGCTTGCGGCAGACAGTGTGGTATACCGGGATTTGTTTGATACGAAAATCATGGGTCTTCTGATGCCGCGACCCAGCGAAGTCATCAAGAAATTCTACGATTTATACAAAGAGGTTTCTCCCGAAGCGGCTACGGATTATTACTATAATTTAAGCAGAAATTCCGACTACATCCGCCGCTACCGGATTGCAAGGGATAAAAAATGGGTGGCGCCTACCGAATACGGTGATTTGGATATTACCATCAATTTATCCAAACCGGAAAAAGACCCCAAGGCCATTGCGGCAGCGAAAAATGCGCCCCAGTCAGGCTATCCGAAGTGCCTGCTCTGCAAGGAAAACGAAGGCTATGCAGGCAGGGTAAACCATCCCGCGCGCCAGAACCACCGCATTATTCCGGTGACTATCAACGGTTCTCAGTGGGGCTTTCAGTATTCTCCTTATGTATATTACAACGAGCACTGCATCGTTTTTAATTCCAAGCATGTGCCCATGAAAATCGAGTATGCCACCTTCTGTAAGCTGTTTGATTTTGTAAAGCAGTTCCCGCATTATTTTGTGGGTTCCAATGCGGATTTGCCGATTGTGGGCGGTTCCATTTTAAGCCACGACCATTTCCAGGGCGGTCACTACGAATTTGCCATGGCGAAGGCACCGGTGGAGGAAACCTTCCGGGCAGCGGGCTTTGAAGACGTGGAAGCAGGCATTGTGAAGTGGCCCATGTCCGTTATCCGTCTGAGCGGCACCGATACGGACAGAATTATTGCGCTGGCGGATAAAATTCTGGCAGGCTGGAGAGGCTATACGGACGAAGAAGCCTTTATTTATGCGGAAACGGACGGCGAACCGCACAACACCATTACCCCCATTGCCAGAAAGCGCGGGGATAAATAC
Organism: Lachnospiraceae bacterium UBA5899; assembly: GCA_002432425.1. Lineage (GTDB taxonomy): Bacteria > Bacillota > Clostridia > Lachnospirales > Lachnospiraceae > Acetatifactor. The sequence goes on along the minus strand of DJEL01000045.1, from coordinate 91,239 downwards.
GAATTGGATTTGGTTCTCCGCAACAACATCACCACGGAAGAACATCCGCTGGGTGTTTATCATCCTCATGCCAAGCTGCACCATATCAAGAAAGAAAATATCGGTCTGATTGAGGTTATGGGTCTGGCGGTTCTGCCTGCCCGGTTGAAGCAGGAGCTGGCAGACTTAAAGGAAGCCATTCTTGCCGGCGAAGATTTGCGGGCATCGGAAGAGCTTTGCAAGCATGCGGACTGGGTGGATGAATTTTTACCCAAGTACACCGTAACGGCGGACAACATCGAGGGCATTCTGGAAAAAGAAGTGGGCCTTGTGTTTGCCGAAGTTCTTACGGATGCCGGTGTTTACAAGCGTACGCCCGAGGGCAGAAAGGCATTCCACAGATTTCTTGCTACACTGGAGTAATTATGTTAAAGCAATTTACAAAATATGTTCTGCAAAGTGTTGCCGGAATGGTGGGCATTTCTGTCTACATTCTGGCAGACACTTTTTTTATCTCCCTGCATTCGGGAGCGAACGGACTGGCTGTCTTAAATCTGATTTTGCCGGTGTTCGGATTGATTTATGCCATTGGCGCCATGATTGGCATCGGTTCGGCGACACGGTACCGCATCAGCAAAGCGAAGGGCGAGCCGGTGGATTTTTATTTTACACAGTCCGTTTTATTCAGTGTGCTGTGCAGCATTCCGTTTATCCTTATCGGCATTTTTCTGCCGGAAAATCTGCTGCAGCTTCTGGGCGGCGATGCGACACTGACGGCACTGGGCAGGGATTATCTGCGCATTATTCTGATTGCATCCCCTTTTTTCATGACGAATTACACATTTACGGCTTTTACACGGAACGACCATGCACCGGCAACAGCCATGTTTGGCTCCGTTGCGGGAAGTCTGTTTAACATTGTGTTTGACTACGTGTTTATGTTTCCCATGGGACTGGGAATGACGGGTGCGGCGCTGGCGACGGCGGTGTGTCCGGCGGTCACCATGTCCATATGCTGCACGCATCTTTTCGGTAAGAACAATCATGTGGAATTCCGGTTCCGCAGACTTTCCCTACGGCATCTGTTTTCCTGCTGTCAGCTCGGAATATCGGCTTTCGTGGGAGAAATTTCTTCGGCGGTTACCACCATCGTATTCAATATGCTGATTTTGTCCATTGCCGGCAATATCGGTGTGGCGGCGTATGGCGTAATTGCCAATATTTCCATCGTGGCAATGTCCATTTTTAATGGTCTGGCGCAGGGCGCCCAGCCTTTAATCAGCGAATGTTACGGAAAAGGCGATACGGCGCATGTGAAAAAACTTCTGAAATGGAGTCTGCTTACCTGCCTTGCCACGGAAATTATCATTGTGGGTGCTATATTTTTAGCCACCAATCCCCTGATTTCCCTGTTCAACAGCGAACAGAGCGCAGAGCTTGCCCGGTATGCGGATGACGGCATCCGTCTGTATTTTCTCGGTTACCTGGTGGCGGGCATCAACATTGTGCTGGTGGCTTATTTTTCTGCCGTGGACAAACCAAAGCCTGCCATCACGGGCTCCCTGCTCCGCGGGGTTGTGGCGATTATCTTTTTTGCCATTCTGCTTTCCGCCCTGTTTGGCATGACAGGCATCTGGCTTTCCTTCCCCTGTGCCGAGGTACTGACGTTTGCAGTGGTACTGGTATTGTCGCGGGTGAAGTGACAGTGTATGCTGAATGCTGTATGAAGAGTCCGTATGTATTCTGGTTGCTCTGCGTGAAGTAGCAGTGTGTGTTTGACTGTTACCCGGTGATATGAAACTTCTGTCATAATGCTGCATATAGTAGTATAACTTATCCTTTGGAGTGTACTATGGCTTTTTGCAGAACAGTAATTCATATCATACAGCCGGGCGACTCTTTTTATAAACTGGCGCAGAAGTACCGGACTACGGTGCCGGATATTATGATGCGCAATCCCGGCGTCAATCCTTATAATTTGCAGGTGGGAGGAAAACTGTATATCTGTTCCGGTGTGGGACAGAACGACATGCAGGAGGAAGAACTGAAGCTGAACAACGAAATGCGGCAAAGCTGGCTGCAGCATATTTACTGGGAACTCATATTCCAGTCGGCGTTCTTGAATGACCTTCCCGGCAAGAGTGCTGTGGAAGAAAGACTGCTGCAGACGGCGGAGGATATCGCTTCCGTCTTTGCTCCTTTTTATTCGGAGAATAAAATCTCCAAACTGACGGACCTTTTAAAGGAGCATATTGAGATTGCGGGAAAAATCCTGCAGGCGATGAAGGACGGCGATGCTGCGGAAGAAGAAAAGCAGGATGCTTTGTGGCGTGACAATGCTGCCGAGCTGGCTAAGTTCTGGTCGGACAATAATTCCGAGTATGATTACGGCGAACTGACCATGTATCTGAACCGGCACCTCGATATGATTAAAAATATCATGGAGGCGGAGCTGTCCGGTGATTATAACGAAGTTATCCGGCTGTTTGCCGAGCAGGAAAACCAGACCATGGAGCTGGCGGATTACCTGACGGAGGGTCTGATACAGAAGTTTTTGTAGAAATATTGTTTCATTTGGATAGGAAGCGGAGACTGCGGGGAGCCTTCGCTTCTTTTCTTTTGGTCTTTGCACCCACATAAAATTATGCTAAACTGAAAACAGATTGTGTATAAAACGAAATGTGTAATAGAAAGTGGGCAAAAGCGGCAAGGGAAGAAGTGATGAAATGAAATTTTTACTGGTGGCAGTGAATGCCAAATATATTCATTCCAATCCGGCGGTTTACAGCCTGAAAAGGTTTGCCGGGGAATACACGGATGCGGTGGAGATTGCGGAATACACCATCAACAACCGCATGGAGGACATTTTAGAGGATATTTACCGCAGAAAGCCGGATGTTATCGGCTTTTCCTGCTATATCTGGAACATCGGCATGGTCGAAAAACTGATGGGCGAGCTGCACAAGCTTCTGCCCGGACTGCCGGTGTTTTTAGGCGGACCGGAGGTCACGTATGACGCGGACAAGCTTTTGCGGAAATACTCGTATCTCACCGGCATTTTTATCGGCGAAGGCGAGGCGACCTTTGCCCAGGTGGTGAAGTATTATGTGAAGAATGCACAGGCAGCAGGCGAGGAAATGCCTCCGGGAAAGCAGAGTGCAGCAGGGGAAGAAGCAAATGTGCCGGATGAAGAGCCGGAGTCCCTTGAGGATATTCCGGGTCTTATGTTAAGAAGCGGTATGACACCGGCGAGGGAACCTCTCAACCTGACGGATGTGCCGTTTTTGTACGATGATATGGCGCCCTTTACCAACCGGATTATTTACTATGAAACCCAGCGCGGCTGTCCGTTCCGCTGCAGCTACTGTCTGTCATCCATTGATAAAACCGTGCGTTTCCGGGACATTGAGGTGGTAAAGAAGGAGCTTGCTTTTTTCCTGGAGAAAAAGGTAAAGCAGGTGAAATTTGTGGACAGAACCTTTAACTGCAGCCACGACCATGCCATGGCAATCTGGCATTATCTGTATGAACATGACAATGGCGTCACTAACTTTCATTTTGAGATTGCGGGAGATATTCTTCGGGAGGATGAGATTGCACTGGTGGCAAAAATGCGTCCCGGTCTGGTACAGTTTGAAATCGGCGTGCAGTCCACAAACACTGACACCCTGCGGGAAATTCGCCGTGTGATGGATATTGAAAAACTGAAACAGGTGGTGGCTGTCTTAAAAGCAGCGCATAATGTGCACATTCATCTGGATTTGATAGCGGGTCTTCCCTATGAAAATTATGACAGCTTTGCCCGTTCCTTTGATGACGTGTATGCCATGGAGCCCGACCAGCTCCAGCTTGGCTTCCTAAAGGTGCTGAAAGGCTCCTATATGGCAGAGATGGCGGAAAGCTACGGTCTTGCCTATACCGATTACGCACCCTACGAGGTGTTGTATACCAACTGGCTCTCCTTTACGGAGGTCTGCCGGCTGAAACGAATAGAAGAAATGGTGGAAATCTACTACAACAGCGGGCAATTCGCACATAGCCTTCCGGTGATGATTGCGGATTTTGGAAAAGGAGCTTTCGCCTTTTATGAAGCACTGGTGGCTTTTTACGAGGAACAGGGCTTCTTTGTGGAAACGCCATCCCGGATTTACCGGTATCAGGCGCTGCTTTCCTTTGCAAAAACTATCAATCCGGAGCGTGAAGAATTGTATAAGGAACTGCTCATCTTTGATTTGTATGTGCGGGAAAACTTAAAGAGCCGGCCGGATTTTGCACCGGATTTACATGAACTGCAGCCTGCGATGCATGCTTTCTACAAAAAAGAAGAAACGGAAAGAAAGTATCTGCCGCATCTGCCGGGAATACCGGCACCCCAGTTGTCACGTATGACACATTTAGAGCCGTTTTCCTATTCTGTGTGGGCGACAGATGTGTCAGAAGTAAAGAAATTACCGGAGCAGGCATTCCTTTTATTTGATTATGACCACAGACATCCACTGACAAGGGAGGCAAAAGTACTATGGCTGGAAAACGTGTAACAGAAATTTTGGCGAGAATGGACGCCCATTACGGCACGGACTTCAGGTGTTCCTTGGACCATGAAAGTGCGTGGCAGCTTTTGATTGCCACCATGCTCAGCGCCCAGTGCACGGACGCCAGGGTGAATATAGTTACGAAGGATTTGTTTGTGAAATATCCTTCCGTGGAAGCCTTTGCGGCAGCAGACCTAAAGGAGCTGGAGCAGGACATCCATTCCACCGGTTTTTACCATAACAAGGCGAAAAATATCATCGCCTGCTGCAAGGACCTTATGGAGAAATACAACGGAGAAGTGCCCTCCGGCATTGACGAACTGACATCCCTGGCAGGTGTGGGGCGAAAGACCGCAAACGTTATCCGGGGAAACATTTTCCATGAGCCCAGTATCGTGGTGGACACCCATGTGAAGAGGATTTCCTTAAAGCTTGGCATTACGAAATCGGACGACCCCGTTAAGGCGGAGCAGGAGCTTATGAAGGTACTGCCCAAGGACCACTGGATTTTATACAACATCCAGCTTATCACCTTCGGCAGGGAAATCTGCAAGGCGCCGACGCCCAGGTGCGACGAGTGCTTCCTTACGGACCTGTGTCCTTCCTATAAACAAAAGAAAGCTGCCGGCAAGAGAAATGGATAAAATCAACGATTACCTGTGTGTGGATTTGGAAACCACAGGCTTAAACCCCAAAACAGACAAAATCATAGAAATCGGCGCCGTGAAGGTGCGCGACGGGAAAATAGCGGACACCTTTCAGGCGTTGATTAATCCCTGCAGACCTTTGGAGAAACGGATTACGGAGCTTACCGGCATTACAGATGACATGCTTTTTGACAAACCTGTCATAAATGAGGCGCTGCCGGATTTCCTGCGCTTTGCGGGAGAGGATATTCTGCTGGGACACAGTGTGCTTTTTGATTATTCTTTCTTAAAAAAAGCGGTGGTGAACAAAAAGGGAAGTTTTGAAAGGGAAGGCCTGGATACCCTGAAAATTGCCCGGGTGTATCTGACGGAGCTGCCCCACCGGAGCCTGCCTTATCTGTGTGAACATTTTGCAATTTCACACAAAGCGCACAGGGCGCTGGGGGATGCCATGGCAACGGTGGCTCTGTACGACAAGCTATGGGAACTTTTTTCCGAAAAAGAGGGGGCTGAGAAATATTTTCAGCCGCATAAACTCAATTATCAGGTAAAAAAAGATGCGCCGGCAACGGCGGCGCAAAAAGAAAGGTTATATAAACTGCTGGAGCGGCATAAAATTACGATAGAGTATTCGATTGAGCATCTGACCCGGAGTGAAGCCAGCCGCTATACGGACCAGATTCTTGCAAAGTACGGACGATGACCTTGCTGCTTAAGGAGGAAAGACCGGAAGCTTTTTCGATAAGGCTGTGTTTCCGGTCACTTTCGCCTTCTTCGTCGTACAAATCCGCCAGAAGAAAATAGGTGTGGCTTACATCGGTACCGATGGAAACGGCATATTCCAAAACTTGCAGGCATTCTTTTTTGGCCCCGCCCAGATACAGGGCTTCCGCCCATTTCTGCAGGGTGGAGACAAGCAGGGTGTAGTTCTGGTCGTACTCGGTAAGGCATGTGATGTTGGCGGTGCCGTAGGTGAGCTTTAAGTCCGTGTTGGTGTATCCGGTAAAGTTGACGATTTTCTGCGTGGACAGGCTCCATAAGATTTCCTTGCATTCTTCGGAGACGGTTTCGTTTGCTGCGGCATTAGCAGTGTTTGGGGCAGCTATGGCATCATCGGTGTTATGGACGGCTGCGGTATCATCGGCGTTTTGTGCAGATGCAGCATTTTCCGTGATGTGGCAGGCAAGCGGCAGCTCCTCTAACGGGATGGTAATATAAGGAAGATTGTCGAGCGATTTGCGTCTGGTGTGGTTCGCCTCTTCTTCCCGTTTCCAGAAGGCGTCCTTCATGTTCTTTTCCATTTTGGCATGGCGCTTATTCAAAAGGAAGATAAGCAGACAAAAACTGATTAAACTGGACAAAAATAACGTTTTCATATATAATATCCTTTCAGTAGAAAATAGTGCCTGCCGGATGAGCAGGTTGTGGAAAGGCATGGTAGTGTTATGTTTAATATCTACAGCAAGAAAACAAAAAAAGTAATTTCTGCCGTGATTATTATTTTCTTAATCATAGCGATGGTGCTTCCCATGGCACTTGGTATGTAGGCTGCCGCAGGAGCAGGCAGTGTGATTTGCCGCCATGTGCAGCATGTTCCGCAGCATTATGGTAGCATATTTTCCCGCAGATGACAATTACGGGAAGTTTTGAGGAGTAGAGGATATGGAAAAAATGGTTTCAAAAGCAATGCTGCTTTTGGGTACTGTCTTTTGTGCTTTTTCCTTTCTTACGGTAAACGTGGAGGCGAAGGGCGATGACACTCTGAAAAAGGGCGTCTATGCGGAAGAGATTTCTCTTGCCGGTATGACAGAAGAAGAAGCAGCGGAAGCAATCAATGCGTACGTGGATTCTTTGAAAGAAGTAGAAATCACACTTCTTGCGTCAGGCGATAATGAAGTGACGGTAACGGCGGGTGAGCTGGGGCTTTTCTGGAAAAATACCGACATTATCGAAGAGGCGAAGGAGCTCGGCATGCACGGCAATGTGGTGCAGCGCTACAAGGAGCTGAAAGATTTAGAGCATGAAAATAAGGTCTATCCCATCGAATTGGAATTCGATGTAACCGCCATCAATGATGTACTGGTAGAGAAGTGCAGCATTTTTGACCAGGAGGCCATTGACTATACACTGACCCGTGAAAACGGTGCTTTCAAGATTTCGGACGGACAGACAGGTTATCGACTGGATGTGGAAACTTCCATTGACGAAGTGTACGATTACATGACAACCGAGTGGGCAAGAGGAAACGGAACCATTGCCCTGACCATAGAAGAGGAGCAGCCCAGAGGAAATGAAGAAGAGCTTTCCTTAGTAAAAGATGTGCTGGGTACTTATACCACATCCTACAAGAGCTCCAATTCCAACAGAAGCGGCAACATTGCCAACGGCTGCCGTCTGATTAACGGCACCACCCTTTATCCCGGAGATGAATTTTCTACCTATCAGACAGTTTCTCCGTTCTCCGAAAGAAACGGTTACTATATGGCGGGTTCCTATCTGAACGGTAAGGTTGTTGACTCCCTCGGCGGCGGTATCTGCCAGGTTTCCACCACCCTTTACAATGCCGTTCTGTTATCCGAACTGGACGTGACGGAGCGTTACAACCACTCCATGATTGTCAGCTATGTAAGCCCTTCCGCAGATGCGGCGATTGCCGAGTCTTCCGGTAAGGATTTCAAATTTGTAAACAATACGGAGCATCCTATTTACATAGAGGGACATACAGAGGATAAGAAAATTACCTTTACTATTTACGGAGTGGAAACAAGACCCTCAAACCGTACGGTAGAGTATGAAAGCGAAGTATTGGAAACCATTAATCCCACATCCGATGCCCTTTATCCGGATGCGTCCTATCCTTTAGGCTACATCAGCGTGACAGGCGCCCATATCGGTTACAAGGCAAGACTCTGGAAAGTCGTAAAAGAAGACGGCGTACAGGTAAGCAGGGAAATCGTAAACAGCAGCAGCTACAAAATGGTTCCCAGAAGTGCGGTGGTTGGCGTTTCTACAGCGGATGCCAATGCTTATAACGAGATTATGGCAGCGTGCGGAACCGGCAGCATTGACCATGTGAAAAACGTGATTGCCATTCTTAATGCACAGCAGGCAGCGGCAACTCCGGCAACTCCCGCAGAATAAACATAAGAAGGTATTGTGTATGAAGGTCGGTAAAGTATCGGAAAGTGTTTTGAAACGTTCCGTCTTAAAGCAGATTACCAATCAGAATAGGGAAGTAAAAAATGGCGCAGGTATAGGGGAAGACTGCGCTGTTTTTGCGCAGAAAAACGGATACACGGTACAGTCCGTCCAGACCTTTTTTGTGACATCTCCGTCAGAAGTATATGTACCCATTATGAAAGCGGTAAACGGCATAGCCGTAAGGGGAGCTCATCCCGTGGCGGTGCTTCTGACACTTTTGCTTCCGGCGGATACGGAAGAAAGCTTTTTAAAAGAATTGATGAAAAAAGCCAATGAAGCGGCGGGCATTTTACATATTCAGATTGCGGGAGGTCACACGGAGGTGTCGGAAAACTGCAGCACACCTTATGTGACGGCGACCGCCATCGGCAGTGTGGAAGGAGAAGCCCTTTTTGAAAATCACATCCGCCCCGGTCAGGACATTGTTCTTACCAAGCAGGTAGGACTGGAAGGGGCGGGACTTTTAGCCACCCGTTATAAAGACAGATTAGCGGAGCGTTATCCGATTCATATGATAGAAAAAGCGCAGGCTTTCCTGCAGGAATTATCCGTTCTGCCGGAGGCCGCTACCGCCGTAAAGTCCAATGCGGGCGCCATGCATGATGTATCCGGCGGAGGCATTTTTGCCTCCCTCTGGGAACTGGCAGAGAGCGCCGGTGTTGGACTGGCCGTAGACCTGAAAGCAATACCCATCAGACAGGAGTGCGTGGAAGTATGCGAGTTTTTCGGCATAAGTCCTTATGAAATGCTCTCCGGCGGAAGCCTCCTCATTACCACTGACAGCGGTGAACACTTAGTCAGGGATTTGAAGGAAGCGGGGATTTTGGCAGCGGTAATCGGAAAGATAACGGATAACAACGACAGAGTTGTCATAAATCAGGAGGAAAAGCGTTTCTTAGACCGTCCTGTCTCAGATGAATTCAGCAAGATAAAAGGAGAAAACCTATGAGAGAAGAATTATTGCGTATTATAGAGAAAAACAGCCGCATGGATTTGAAGGAACTGGCGGTTATTTTAGGCGTGGAAGAAATGGATGTGGTAAATGAGCTGGCTGCGCTTGAAGCAGAGGGCATTATCTGCGGTTATCACACCATGATTAACTGGGAAAATACCGACATTGAAAAGGTAAATGCACTGATTGAGGTGCGCATCACTCCGCAGAGAGGTCAGGGCTTTGACAGCCTTGCCGAGAGAATTTACAAATATGCAGAAGTAAATTCCGTATATCTGATTTCCGGCGGTTATGACCTTTTGGTATCTCTGGAAGGAAAGACCCTGAAAGAGGTTTCCAATTTCGTTTCCGACAAGCTTGCCACATTGGACGGCGTGCTGAGCACCGCTACCCATTTTGTCTTAAAGAAATACAAGGACCACGGTACCATTTTAACCAGCAAATACGAAGATGAAAGAGAGTTGATTACGCCATGAGAGATCCATTATCCAAACAGGTCGTAGAGTTAAAACCCTCCGGAATTCGTAAATTTTTCGATATTGTCAGCGAAATGAAGGATGCCATTTCCCTGGGTGTGGGCGAGCCCGACTTTGCCACCCCCTGGCATATCCGCGACGAGGGTATTTATTCTCTGGAACAGGGCCATACCAAATATACTTCCAACGCAGGTCTTATGAAGCTGCGTGAGGAAATCTGTCATTATCTTTACCGGACACAGGGCATTCATTACCATCCGACCAAGGAAGTACTGATTACCGTGGGCGGCTCCGAAGCCATTGATATCGGCATCCGCGCCATGATAAATCCGGGCGAAGGGGAAGAAGTGCTTATTCCCCAGCCTTCTTACGTTTCTTACGAGCCCTGCACAATTTTGGCGGGCGGCAAGCCGGTTATTATTGATTTGAAGGCGGAAAACGAATTCCGCCTGACACCGGAGGAGCTGAAAGCAGCCATTACGCCCAAGACGAAGCTGTTAATTCTTCCTTTCCCCAACAACCCGACTGGGGCAATTATGGAAAAGAAGGACTTAGAGGCGATTGCCGATATTATTATTGAAAACGACATCTATGTCATGTCCGATGAAATTTACGGCGAACTGACCTACAAGGACAAGCATGTGTCCATTGCCAGTCTGCCCGGCATGAAGGAGAGAACCCTTCTTATCAATGGTTTCTCCAAGGCATATGCCATGACCGGCTGGAGACTCGGTTATGTGTGCGGTCCGCAGAATATTATCGAGCAGATGACGAAAATTCACCAGTTTGCGATTATGTGCGCACCCACCACGGCACAGTATGCCGCTATCGAAGCTCTGAAAAACGGCGACGAGGACATCGTGGAAATGCGTACCGCTTACAACCAGAGAAGACGTTTCCTGATGCATGCTTTCCGGGAAATGGGTCTGGAGTGCTTTGAGCCTTACGGCGCATTCTATGTATTCCCCTGTATCAAGGAGTTTGGCATGACCAGTGAGGAATTTGCCACCCGCTTCCTGGAGGAAGAAAAAGTGGCTGCGGTTCCGGGCGATGCGTTCGGCGCAAGCGGCGAGGGCTACCTGCGTATTTCCTACGCTTACTCACTGGAGAAGCTGAAAATGGCGATGGAACGCCTGGCGCATTTCATCACGAAGCTGCGCGAGGAGCAGGGGAGATAGAAAATGCACATTGTACTTCATCAGCCGGAAATTCCGGCGAATACAGGAAACATCGGCAGAACCTGTGTCGCAACAGGCACATCCCTGCACCTGATTGAGCCGCTCGGTTTTCATCTGGATGAGAAATCCATAAAGAGAGCGGGTATGGACTACTGGGAGCATCTGGATGTAACCCGCTATATGAATTATGAAGAATTTCTGGCAAAGCATCCCGATGTGAAAATCTGGATGGCTACCACCAAGGCGAAACATGTCTATACCGATGTGCAGTTTGGACCGGATGATTTTATCATGTTCGGCAAGGAGAGCGCCGGTATTCCCGAGGAAATCCTTGTGGACAACGAGGAAACCTGCATCCGTATTCCTATGCTGCCGGATATCCGTTCCCTGAATTTATCCAATTCCGTGGCGATTGTGTTGTACGAAGCCCTGCGCCAGAACCGATTTGCAGGCATGCAGACTGAAGGGGAGCTTCACCGCCTGCACTGGAACTCCTGATAACATAAGAGATGGCATCGTATTGTTTTACATTCATAAAAAATTAAGAAAAAGCTTTCCGGTTCTTTAAGAATTAGCAGTGGAAATCTGCTATACTGAACAACCGGAGGCTTTTTTTATGTTGGATGAGGGAAACGAAAGAGAAGAATTAAATTTAGACATGGCATTTGCACCGAGAACGCAGTCGGGGAATGCAAATCGGACAGGAAGAATGAAATCGGAGAATGCGCATTATGTCAGAAGAACAAAGCCTGAGACATGGCATAGAACCGGAGAGGTACAGTCGGAGAATGCATATTACGACAGAAGGACACAACCAGTGGAGGGGCATAGAACCGGAAAGTTGCAATCAGAGAATGAGCGTCATGCCGAAAGAATGACGTCAGGACAGGCAAAAAAGAATTCCCGTGAAAAGCGCAAGCAGGCAGAACAGGAATACCGAGCCAGAAGAAAACGGTCAGAAGATGAGCACAGCATAGACGGAGGGAGAACGGAAAGACAATATCGTGCCGGAAAGGTGCAACCGGATAACGAGCGGTATACAAAGACCGGGTACCGCAAGGTGCGCAGCAAAAAGCCGGGAAAAAGATTTTTCAGACTTCTGTTCGTCGAAGTATTTTTAATTCTGCTGGCGGCGGTTCTTATCATTTCGGTAATCCGCCTGCTTTCAAACGGAAAAGCAGCGCAGGCTGTGAAAAATCTGCAGAGACAGATTTCTGTTCTGGATTATAAGAACGTGGAAAAGCCGGAGTGGGAGGAAGTTTTTCTGACGCCAAACGAATACTCACGACCCGGAGAACGACTGCCGGAGGTCAACAGTATTTTCGTGCATTACACGGCAAACCGCAATACCAGCGCTGCGCAGAACCGAAGCTATTTTGAGTCCCTGAAAGACACACATGAAAGGTCAGCAAGCGCACATTTTATCATTGGTTATGACGGAGAAATTATTCAATGTATTCCGTTTGAGGAAATTGCCTATGCGGTGAAAACCAGAAACTACGACTCCATTTCCATTGAGTGCTGCTACAAGAGTGCGGACGGCAGTTTTACGAAAGAAACCTACGACTCCCTGATACATCTGCTGGCATATCTGGTGAAAAAATACGGACTTTCCACGGATGATATTCTGCGGCATTATGACTGCGGCGGCAAAAAATGTCCGCTTTATTATGTGGAGCATGAGGACGATTGGGAGCAGTTAAAAAGGGATGTGGAAAAACTCCTGAAATGATGTATAATAGAAAAGAAAATGCTTGCGGCATTTTATGCGGAAGCAGAAAAAATCTATTTGTCATTTATGAGGAGCATACACATGAAAAATATTTTATCCCCTTCTATTTTATCCGCAGATTTTGCAAAACTGGGTGAGCAGATTGTCTTGGTGGACAAGGCAGGCGCCCGGTATATACACATAGATGTAATGGATGGACTTTTTGTGCCATCCATTTCTTATGGTATGCCGGTGATTAAATCCATCCGTAAAACTACTGACAAAGTTTTTGACGTCCATCTGATGATTGTGGAACCGGAACGGTACATTCAGGAGTTTATCGATTGCGGTGCGGACCTGATTACTTTCCATTTGGAGGCAACCGAAAAGGCGGCGGAAATCATTGACGAAATTCATTGTCAGGGCAAGAAAGCCGGTATCTCCATTAAACCGGGCACGGATGTGGAAGCGGTTAGACCTTATCTTGGAACAGTGGATATGATTTTGGTTATGACCGTGGAGCCGGGCTTTGGCGGTCAGTCCTATATTGATTACTGCACGGACAAGGTAAAAGCAGTCCGCAAAATGGTGCAGGAAAGCGGCAGGGACATTGATATTGAAGTGGACGGCGGCATCAATTTAGACAATATCTCCATGGTGCTTGCAGCAGGAGCAAATGTGGCAGTGGCAGGTTCCGCCGTATTTAAGGGCGACATTGCAGGCAATGTAGAGGCTTTCCTGGCGAAGATGCGGTAGTGTAAGCTCAGTTTGACTCTATGAGAGGAAAAGCCTGTCAGAGTCAAAGAAAAAAGAGGAAGTCTTGATTTTGTTTTGACTCTGTAAACGGATAAGTCTATTAGGGTCAAAAGAAGAAATAAAATGCCGGAAAATCATTTGACCCAGAAAGAAAAAGATTTCATCAGAGTCAAAAGAAAGAAACGCAGCAATTTATTCTTGTTATAGACACAGGTAAACAAAGAACAGAGAATGAAGCACGAAGTAAAAAGAGAAGGAAACAGCAGAAAAACAGGGAGAAAATATGATAAGGGTTACGGTTTGGAACGAATACAAACATGAAAGAGAATATGAGGGCGTTCGAAAGGTTTATCCACAGGGCATTCATGGCTGCATTGCTTCTTTTTTAGAGAAGCAGGAGGATTTTCAGGTGCGGACGGCGACTTTTGATATGCCGGAGCATGGTCTGACGGAAGAGGTGCTTGCGGACACGGATGTGCTGATTTTCTGGAGTCATGCCCTGCAGGATGCCTTTTCGGATGAAGTGGCGGAAAGGGTGCAGAAGCATGTGCTCGCGGGAATGGGGCTGATTGCTCTGCATTCTGCACATTTTTCCAAAATTATGAAGCGGCTTCTGGGCACTTCCATGACCTTAAAATGGAAGCACGGAGAACAGGAAAATCTCTGGTGTCTTGCACCCACTCACCCCATAGCAGCAGGTATTCCGGAGAAAATTTTTCTGCCCGAAGAAGAAATGTACGGAGAATATTTTGATATTCCCAAGCCGGACGATGTGATTTTTGCGGGCTGGTTTTCCGGCGGACAGGTATTCCGCAGCGGCTGTACGTTTACAAGAGGGCTGGGAAAGATTTTTTATTTCCAGCCGGGTCATGAAGAATATCCGATTTACTATGTACCGGAAATTCAGCAGATTATCATAAATGCGGTGCGGTTTTGCACGCCTGCGGGAGTACGGAAGGAGCTTGCATGCGAGGAAGTGAAATAATCGGACTTTCGGTCTTTTTTGACCATATTTTACAGGCGGAAGAGCAGACCGGTAAACATATTCCGGAGCTGCTTGCAGAGGTGAAGAAAGCGGGCATTTCTGCTGTGGAAATTAACCGCACCTATCTCTTGGAACACCCGGAAACACTGGAAATGCTTGAGGCAGCAGGCTTGCAGGTGAGCTGCGTGTATGAATTTTATGCGCTGGAGCGGGGCAGGGAAACTGAAAAAGCCCGCAGACATATCGAAATTGCAAGAAAAGCGAAAGCCGGAAAAATACTGATTGTGCCCGGCTTTTTTTCAGTGGAAACGGAAGATTTTGTAAAGTGTGTTCCCGACAGACAGAAGGTATGGGACTATCTTTCTCACAGCGAAAAGGCATTGTGCATGGCGGACGGACTGCGGGAAATCGTAGAAATGGCAGGCAGCCGGAATGTTGCCGACACTCCAATCACCGTTGTGATAGAGGATTTCGATGACAGAAATTCACCCATTGCCTGCGTGAGCGGTATGCGGTGGTTTGCAGAGCAGGTACCGGGGCTTTGTTTTACTTTTGACACGGGCAATTTTATCATCCATGGGGAGGATATTTTTGCAGCATGGGAGGAACTTAAAAATAAGGTTGTGCATGTACACTGCAAGGACAGAAAAATAAGCGCAGAGCAGCTTTTGCAGGCGCATGAAAATGAAATCCCGGACATAAAGGAATGCTACCTGCCCTCAGCGGTAGGGGAAGGCTGCATCCCCATAAAGGAACTGGTTCATAAAATGAAAGAATATGGCTACCGGGGCTATCTTGCCATTGAACATTTTGATGCGGCGGACCAGGAAACGTACATGCAGAAATCCGCTGCAAACATGCAGGAATATTGCAGCTAAACCAGTGAGAATTCAGCAGATAAACCAGCGGGCGTATTGCAGATAGACCGGTATCGAAATCTATACAAAATAGTACATAATATCTGCAATTTAATCGGTTGCGGATTTACGGTTATCCACTTAAAATAAAATATCATAGCAACATAGAAGCCTTTTTCTGCGGCGGAGCGGGCTTCGGAACGGAGAAGATATGGAATTATTTACAAATCAATGGGAATTTGCAAAGACACCTTTTGGGACGGGGCTGGAGGAACTCTCTGCTTATGAGGATAAGTTTGAAAGAGTGGACCTTCCGCACGACTGGCTGATTTACGACACCTTAAATCTGTATGAAACATCCACCGGCTGGTACCGGAAGAAATTTACCGTGAAAAAAGATGCGGAAAAGGTATACAGCATCCGGTTTGACGGTGTGTATATGGATTCTAAAGTTTACATAAACGGAACTCTTTTAGGGGAGTGGAAATACGGTTATTCCACCTTTGAATTCGATATGACAAATCTCCTTAAGGACGGGGAAAATACGGTGATGGTGCGCATTGACCACCATGAGCCCAACTCCCGCTGGTATTCCGGCGCGGGTATTTTCCGTAACGTATGGTTCAAGGAAGCGCCCATCCTGCATCTGACCTCCGACGGCGTTTACATTGCCACGAAGAAATGCGGGGACGACTTCAAACTGGAAATTGAGGCAGAGGTGTCCGGCATTGCAAAAGCAGACAGTGAGGCTTCTGACCTGACCGCCAAGGTGGTTCTTTCCCAGGGCAAAATGACTGTGAAAACCTTTACCCTTACCTGGAATGCGGAAAAACAGCTTCTTATGGGCGATGCCATGATTGAAAAGCCCGCGCTGTGGGATGCCGAGCATCCGGTGCTTTACCATGTCAGCGTGGCATTGGAGAACGGAGATAAAGCAGAATATAACATCGGCTTCCGTGACTTTGTATTTGACCCGGAACAGGGCTTCGTGGCAAACGGCAAACGGGTAAAACTGCACGGTGTCTGCGAACATCACGATTTGGGCTGTCTGGGTGCGGCGTTCCATAAAAAAGCCATGGCGCGTAAGATTGCAACCTTGAAGAAAATGGGTGTCAACGCCATCCGTACTTCCCACAACATGCCGGCACCGGAGCTGATGGATTTGGCGGATACCATGGGTATGTATATTGTTTCGGAAGCATTCGATATGTGGATGGAGCCCAAGACCGAATACGACTACGCCAGATTTTTTGATGAATGGGCAGAAAAGGACGTGGCAAGCTGGATTCGCAGGGACAGAAACCATCCTTCCGTTATCATGTGGAGTATCGGTAACGAAATTCACGATACCCATGAGGCAGAAGGTGTGGGTCTGACGAAGAGACTGATGGGGGATGTGCTTGTTCATGACCCCAAGAAAAACGCAAGAGTTACTATCGGTTCCAATTATATGCCCTGGCAGGGCGCGCAGAACTGTGCGGATATTGTAAAACTGGCCGGCTACAACTACGGCGACAACCATTATGATGCACACCATAAAGAACATCCCGACTGGGTGATTTACGGAAGCGAAACTTCCTCCATCGTACAGAGCAGGGGCGTTTACCACTTCCCGCTTTCCCAGCCGATTTTAACGGAAGAAGACGAGCAGTGTTCTTCCCTTGGCAACAGCCGTCCGAGCTGGGCTGCCAAGACAGTGGAGCATTGTATTTCCGTAGACAGAGACAGGGATTTTGCGGCAGGACAGTTCTTGTGGACGGGCTTTGACTATATCGGCGAGCCCACCCCTTACAAGACCAAGAATTCTTATTTCGGTCTGATTGATACGGCAGGCTTCCCGAAGGATGTCTTCTATATGTATCAGGCAGAATGGACGGATTATAAAAAGCATCCCATGGTGCATGTGCTTCCTTACTGGGACTTCAACGAAGGACAGATGGTGGACGTGCGGGTATGCAGCAATGCGCCCAAGGTGGAGGTATTTGTCAATGAGAAATCCCTCGGCGTAAAAGAAATTGACCATGCGCACGGACAGGAATTGTTCCCCAGCTTCCAGGTGCCTTTCCACAAGGGAAGCCTGCGTGCGGTGGCTTATGACGAAAACGGCAACGTGGTGGCAGAGGATGTGCACAAATCCTTCGGCAACACTGCAGCAATCGAGGCTACACCGGAATTTGACCACATTCTGGCAGACGGTAAGGACCTTGCCTTCGTGGAAATTTCCGCCCGCGACGAGGACGGCAACCCGGTAGAAAACGCTATGGACTACGTGGAAGTGGAAGTTACCGGCGCCGGACGTCTGATTGGTCTGGACAACGGCGACAGCACGGACTACGACTCCTACAAGGGCACCCGCAGAAAGCTGTTCAACGGCAAGCTTTTAGCCATGATTGCGGCAAAGAACAAACCCGGCGAAATCCTTGTTACCGTAAAGCATTTGGGCGAGGCGGGCAAAATCGCACCTGCCATGATTACCCTTTATGCGGACGAGGCAGCGGAAAAAGCGGAAGCTCCCGTATGGGAAAATAAGAAGGTTCCTCTCATTACCGGCAGTGCGCTGGCAGCAGAGGGAGAACCCCTTGTGCCTGTAAGAAAGATTGAAATTGTGGCGGAAGAGGGTCAGACCTTTGATGAAAATAAAACGGAAATGGTAGTGAAGGCTTATCTGTATCCGGCGGATGTTTCCCGCAAGGAAGTAAGCTTTGTGGCAACCAACGATGCGGGCATTGTTTCCAATCTGGCAGAACTGGAAGAAATTCCCGTAAGCGAGGCGGAGCGTCTGGCTGAGTCCAATACTCACAGAGTTCTGGCTGCAAAATGCCGCATCAAGGCAAAGGGCGACGGTGCGTTCCGTTTGCGTGCCACTGTTAAAAACGGTACGGAAAACGTAAAGCTTTTGTCCCAGTTGGAATTCTCCATCAGCGGACTGGGTGAGGCTTACTTAAATCCCTATGAACTGATTGCCGGAGCACTTTATACCGACTCCAAGGGTGACATCGGCGGATTTTCCGAAAAGAGCGTGGCAACCGCGCAGGAAGGGGAAAGTGTTATTGTATACAGAGGACTGGACTTTGGAGAATTCGGTTCCGATGAAATTACGCTTCCTATTTTTGCCCAGAGCGGCGACCCTCATTACTTAAAGATTTACGAAGGCGTGCCCGGCGAAGAGGGCTGCGAATTAGTGGGTGACCTGGTATACCAGAAGCCCAGCACATGGGATGTATACAAGCCGGAGACCTATAAACTGAACCGCCGGTTAAAGGGCATCACCACCCTGACCCTCGTGGCAAACAACCAGCGTTACTTTATCAAGGGCTTTGTTTTCACAAAGCTTCAGAAAGCATTTGAAAAAATAGGAGCGTTGGAATACAATAACTTGTACGGAGATACCTACAAGGAGACCGCGGAAGCCGTGGAAGGCATCGGCAACAATGTTTCCATGGAATATGAAAATATGGATTTCGGAGAAGAAGGCGTAAAGGCAGTGACGGTTTGCGGTCGCACCCCTCTTTCTTCCAACACCATTCATATCCGTTTCTTCAAAGAAGACGGCAGCTCCGTAAATCAGATTGTGGAGTTCCCGCACAGTGAGGAATATACGGAAGTAACCTTCCCGCTTGAAAAAGTAACGGGCATGACCAAGGTCGGATTTATTTTCCTTCCCGGCTGCCAGTTTGACTTTAAGTGGTTCCGTTTTTCCTAAAGGTACATTTGCAGAAAAAAGGCAGGATAGATTTTGCCTGCGGATACTGCAATCCGGGACTTTCAGAAAGGCACGGACATGAAGTTATTTGTATACAGTTTAAGAGAGTTTGATGAAAAACGATTTTTCGAAAAATGGGGCAAGGAAATGCAGGTCGAGTATGCTTCGGTGGGGGACAAACCCACACCGGAGAATGCAAGACTGGCAGAAGGTTACGATGCCGTCAGCATTATTACCACCCCTGTGGACGAAGAAATTCTGACCATCTGGAAGGAATGCGGCGTAAAATGCGTTTCCACCCGTACGGTTGGCTTTGACCATGTGGACAGAAGGGCAGCGGGCAAACTGGGTATTACCGTTTGCAATGCCACTTATCCGCCCAACGGTGTAGCCAACTACACCATCATGCTGATGCTGATGTGCTGCCGGAAAATGAAGCCCATTATGATGCGTGCGGATGTGCAGGATTACACACTGCCCGGCAAAATCGGCGTGGAAATTTCCAATTCTACCGTGGGCGTTATCGGTACCGGCAAAATCGGCCGCACCGTGCTGGAGCATCTGAAAGGCTTTGGCTGTCGCCTGCTTGCGTTTGATTTGTACCCCTCCAAGGAAGTGGCAGAATACGCAGAGTACGTGGATTTGGACACTCTTTATAAGGAAAGTGACATTATTTCCCTGCATATGCCCTCCACGGCGGAAAACTTCCATATGATAAATGCGGACACCATTGCGAAAATGAAGGACGGCGTTATTATCATCAACACCGCCAGAGGCAATCTGATTGACTCCGAAGCCCTGATTAAGGGACTGGAGAGTGAAAAAATCGGGGCAGCGGGTCTGGATGTGATTGAAAATGAGTCCAACCTTTACTATTATGATTATGTGGGCAAACCCATGCACAACGAGGAACTGGCGGTACTGCGTTCCTTCCCCAATGTTATCGTAACGCCCCACACGGCATTTTACACCGAAGAAGCCATTGACTACATGGTGAAAAACAGTATTTTAGGCTGCCAGTATGCATTGGACGGCAAAGAAAATCCTTTTGATGTGTCCGATGCGGCGTTTTAGAAAAAAATAAAAAAATTATGACAAAATACACGGCTCCGTCGTTATATAAACAGGAGGAGGATTTCCCTATGTCAGGGGCTATGCAGTGTTCGGGTAAGGATTTTGAGGCTTTTTATGAGAGAAATTACAGCATGGTTTACCGGATTTCTTTTTTGTATATGAAAAGCAGTGCGGATGCGGAAGACTGCACCGAGGATGTTTTTGTAAAGGTTCTTACCGGCAATTTTACTTTCACGGACGAAGAACATGAGAAAAAGTGGCTGATGGTTACGACCATGAACTTATGCAAGGACAGACTGAAGCACTGGTGGAGAAAGAAAACGGAACCTATCGGCGACAGGGAGGATTTCCCGGATGAAAAAGCCGGTACCATGGATGAAACCCTCGAGATGGTCAAGAAATTACCCACCAAGTATAAGGATGTTATTTATCTGCATTACTATATGGATTACAAAACAGATGAAATAGCGGAATTACTGAAAAAACCTCCTTCCACTATCCGCAATCATTTGCGGGAGGCAAGAGAAGCTTTAAGAAAACAGATGGGAGGCTGAGTGTATGTCGAATACAGATAACAAAAATACAGAGAAAGAAAAAATTACCGAAGCCTTGCAGGGAATAGAACCTTCTGCGGATGCGAAGGAACGGATGTATGCAAATGTCTTAAAAAAAGCATCCGAACAGCAGACAGCACCCAAAAGCAGGCGAAAAATAACATATTATGTATTGCCGGCAGCAGCCTGTCTGTGTGTAATGGCAGTCGGACTGGTCGCTATGCAAAATTCTCAGCGTGCGGAACTGGATAATTCCCTTAACCAGGGATACACATCGGGACTTTTGGGAGAAACAGCACCGGACGGCAGTGCGGACAACGAAGGGGACTATGTGCTTGGCAGCAGTGCGGATAACGAAGGAAACTATGCACCGGGCAGCAGTACCGGACAGGAAAATGATGCTGCAGGTGGAATGACGATGATTGGTAATCCGATACAGGAAGTGGATGGTCCGGGCGATTTTGCTTCCATAGGTATAAGTATAGAGGCGCCGACGGACAGCTTAGAGGCAGAATATTTTCTGATAGACGGCAACCTTGCCAGTGTGGAATTTGTCTGGAAGGAACATGCGTATACTTACCGGGCATCCGAACAGAGCGGCGATTTCTCCGGCTTATACGGACAGGAGATTTCGGATGAGCAGATAGACAGCGAGCACGATGGTATTTTGACAGAGCTTTCCGATGGGGAAAGTACCTATTTTCGTGTTATCTGGACGGACGGGAAAGTTAATTACAGCTTGAGCAATATGGACAGTGCTGCAAAAGAAGAGGTGAAAGAGCTGGCTCTTTCCCTTATGAAGGAATAAAAATACGGGAAAAGTTCCCGAAAAAACAGTTGATTGAAAATGTCGAAAAAATTTTTAAAATTTTTCCGACATTTTTTTTGTCTCCGTCGTTATATAGACAGAAGAGGAAAAAACAGCGTACGGGTGGATTTCTTTTCTGAGAAAAAGGTATTTACGAAAAGGAGATAACATCATGAAAAAATTAGCAATTCTTTTATTAACGGCAGCTATGTCAGTAAGTATGGCAGCATGCGGTAAATCTGCACAGCAGAACAATTCTACAGAAACCAAGCAGGAGGAAACGTCTGACAATAACACATCAGGGGATGATAACATAAATGACGATGCAAAAGACAATACAGGCAGTGACACGAAAAATGACACAAGTGACGATACAAAAGACAATACCAACAGTGATGTGCAGAACCTGACAGCCTCCGATATTGAAAAACAGATTGCGGATGCCATTGGGGCAGACAATTATCTGTGTGATACGGAAATTGATGAGGATACCCTGCAGAATTTTTACGGACTGGATATTACGCAGATAGAGGATTACGCCGCAAAACAGAATTCCATCAGCAGTGTCAATCCGGATACCGTTATTATTCTGAAAGTAAAGGATGGCTATGCCGATACCGCCGTTGAAAAACTTAACACTTCTTATGCCCAGATGGTGGATTATATCAGATTGTATCCGTTTGGTACCGCCAAGGTATTGCAGGCAAAAATTTACGCAAGTGACAACTATGTTATGTATGTGATAGCAGGAGAAAGCTACGACGGAGAAGATACGGAGGAAGAAAACAAGCTCGCAGCTTCCGAATATGAAAAGATTGATACGGTAATCAAAAATGTATTCGGAACTGTTCCCGAGAACCGTGCGATTGTACCGGAGGCTGAGTAAATATGCTTTTCAGCAGCATTACTTTTTTGTTTTATTTTTTACCGGCGGTGCTCTTACTTTATTTTCTGACACCGCCGTCAGGAAGAAATGTTGTGCTTTTTATAAGCAGTCTGCTGTTTTATGCATGGGGCGAGCCGGTGTATGTCGTCCTGATGATTTTTTCCACTCTTTTGGATTACAGTATGGGACGGCTGGTGGAAGCAAACAGAGGCAGCCGCAGGGCGAAACTTTTTTTAGGAGTTTCCCTTGCGGTCAATCTGGGACTGCTGGGCTTTTTCAAATACGGAGATTTTCTGATTACCAACATAAACAGCCTGTTTCACAGCCGGATACCGCTTTTGGAGCTTCCGCTTCCTATCGGAATTTCCTTCTACACCTTTCAGACTATGAGCTACACCATAGATGTTTACCGGGGAGAAGTGAAGGCGCAGAAAAATCTGATTGCATTCGGCACATATGTATCTCTTTTTCCCCAACTGATAGCCGGTCCCATAGTGCGGTATCAGACGATTGCCGAACAGATGCAGAACCGGAAAATAAAGACAGATGACTTCGCGGAAGGCATTAAGAGATTTATCTGCGGATTGGGGAAAAAGGTTCTGCTTGCCAATAATGTGGGGCTGCTTTTTGAAACGATAACGGAGAATGGTGTGGATAAGGTAAGTATGGTGGGAGCATGGCTGGGAATAGCGGCATATGCATTTCAAATATATTTTGATTTTTCCGGTTATTCGGATATGGCTATCGGACTGGGAAGAATGTTTGGATTTACGTTTCCGGAAAATTTCCGCTATCCTTTTACGGCAAAAAGTATTACCGATTTCTGGCACCGCTGGCATATCTCCATGAGTACGTGGTTCAGGGATTACGTTTACATTCCTCTCGGCGGCAACAAAAAAGGATTTAAGAGACAGCTTATCAATCTGACAGTGGTCTGGTTTCTGACAGGTCTCTGGCACGGAGCTTCCTGGAATTATGTACTTTGGGGAATGTTTTTCGGAGCCATTTTGATACTGGAGAAAGTCTTCATTATCCGTAAAAATATTTCGGTTCCGGTTGTGTTGGGACATGTGGGTACCTCATTTATTTTAGCATTTAGCTGGGTTCTGTTTGCCTTTGAAAACAGATTGGAAATGACTGGTTACCTGCGGTGTATGGCGGGGATAAGGACGGCTTTCTGTGACAGACATACATTGTATCTGCTTCTGTCCTATTTTCCGATGCTGCTTATCTGCGGGATTGGCGCCACGCCGCTGCCGAAACAATGGTACCAAAGATTGGTAGAGGCGGGAAAAAATAAACTGCTTACAGTCGCGGAACCGCTTTCCCTGATGGTTGTTATGGTTCTGTCGGTAGCCTATATTATCAGCGACTCCTACAATCCTTTTCTCTATTTCCGTTTTTAAGACAGGACAGAAAGTGTTGGTGACGGTATGAAAAACAAACTGATTATTATATTGTTTTGCGCCTTCTTACTTGCGGGTGCAGTCTGGGAAATCTTACTTCCCGATAAATATTATTCGGAAAGGGAAAAGAGATTGCTGACACAGGTGTCGGATGTTCTGGATACGCAAATTACTTCCGGGAAAATGGCGTCTAAAGCAGAAAAATATCTTACGGACCAGTTTCCGCAGAGAGATGCGCTGGTTGCTTTGCACACACTCAGTGAACGTCTTTTGGGAAAACAGGAAAGCAATCATGTATTCTGGGGCAGGGACCACTATCTGATAGAGTGTTTTGACAGTTATGACGAAGAGCAGTATCGGAAAAATATAGATACAGTAAAACGCTTTACGGATGCTATGCAGCAGGAAGATATTCCTGTCAGGGTAATGCTTATTCCTACGGCAGTGGAAATCCTTTCGGAAAAGCTTCCGGCTTTTGCCACACATGCAAGCCAGCGGGATATGTTTTCCCAGGCAGAGGCGGCGGGGCTTCCTGTGGTAGATACCATAAACGTCCTGGAAAGGCACAAAGAAGAATACATTTATTACCGGACGGACCACCATTATACAAGCCTTGGCGCCTATTACTGTTATGCGGCATGGAAACAGGCGAAGGGAGAAAAGGCTTCCTCCCTTACCGGGCAAAACGATGCGGCGGATGCGTGGAAAGAGAAAATTTTATGTGATGATTTTTTCGGAACGACTTACAACAAGGTAAATGCGCCTTTTGCAGTGGCAGACACCATTACGGCATATTACCGGAAAGAAAACCATGAAGTAAGTTACAATAACGGGAACTATGAAACGGACAGCATTTATGAGCAGAAATATCTGGAAGGAAAAGACCAGTATGCCGTATTCTTAAATTCCAATCAGGCGACCACGGTGGTAAAGGGAGACGGAGAGGGGAAGCTGCTCATTATAAAGGACTCCTATGCAAATTGTTTGGCACAGTTTGTTGTGGATGAATATGAGGAAACCCATATGCTGGATTTGCGGTTCTACAAAAACAGTGTGTCGGATTATATCCGGGACAATGGAATAACGGAAGTGCTTTTCCTTTACAGCATACCGGATTTTGCCGAAATGAACCTGAACCTGTAATCACGGAGGGAGAAATTTGGCGGCGAAAATATCAGTTTTTCCTATATTTTTCAGTGAGCTTTATTATGGGATTTTTTCTGATACAAAATAATCTGATTTTGTGAAATCTCCTTGCTTTTTCATGTCAATAAAAATATAATAAAATAGTATTTTATCAAAAAGAGCAGTATTAAAAAGAGGGAGGACTTTATGTTAGAAAAATTCTTTAAGCTCAAAGAAAACAAAACCACCGTCCGTACCGAGGTTGTGGCTGGTATTACCACTTTCATGACTATGGCGTACATTCTGGCGGTAAACCCCAGCATTCTTTCTGCATCCGGCATGGACGCACAGGCAGTTTTAATTGCTACCGCACTGGCTTCCTTTATCGGAACCATTGCCATGGCGCTGCTTGCCAACTACCCGTTTGCACTGGCACCCGGACTTGGACTCAATGCTTATTTTGCCTATACGGTATGCGGCTCCATGGGATATTCCTGGCAGATTGCACTGTTTGCCGTATTTGTGGAAGGTATCATTTTCATCGTGCTGTCACTGACCAATGTGCGTGAGGCTATTTTCAATGCCATTCCTCTTCAGCTTAAGAAGGGCGTTTCCGTTGGTATCGGTTTATTCGTAGCTTTCATCGGTCTGCAGAACGGTAAAATTGTTGTGGACTCTACTACACTGGTATCACTTGTTGATTTCAGACAGGATTTCCATACTGTCGGTATTTCCGCACTGCTTGCGATTATCGGTACTTTTATCATTGCGATTTTATATGTAAAGAAGGTTCGCGGCGCTATCCTGATTGGTATCTTCGCAACCTGGATTTTAGGTATTATCTGCCAGCTCACCGGCATTTACACCGTAGTTCCCGAAGCTGGTTACTATTCTTTAATTCCCGCATTCAGCAGCTTTAACTTAGGAGCTATTTCTTCTACTTTCGGTCAGTGCTTTAAGGCTGACTTCACCGGACTCAAGATTTTTGACTTCATTGCCATTGTATTTTCTTTCCTGTTTGTAGATATTTTCGATACTCTCGGAACTCTGATTGGCTGTGCAAACAAGGCAGATATGCTTGACAAGGACGGCAAGCTGCCCCGTATCAAGCAGGCACTTTTAGCAGATGCTATTGCAACCAGCGCAGGTGCCGTACTCGGTACTTCCACCACCACTACTTTCGTAGAAAGCTCTGCAGGTGTGGCAGAAGGCGGCAGAACCGGTCTTTCTTCCATCGTAACCGGTTTATTATTCCTGGTAGCTATCTTCTTATCCCCGATTTTCATTGCTATTCCGGGATTTGCAACAGCTCCCGCTCTTCTGTTCGTCGGTTTCTTAATGATTTCTGCAGTAGTGGACATCGATTTCTCCGACTTCACAGAAGCAGTTCCCGCTTACCTGGCACTGATTTTCATGCCTTTAACCTACAGCATTTCCGAAGGTATCGCAGCAGGCGTTATCTCCTATGTAGTTATCAACCTCGTATGCGGCAAGGCTAAGAAGATTACACCGCTTATGTACATTCTGGCAATTCTGTTCATAGCGAAGTTCATCTTCCTGTAAGGTGAACGATGGCGGAAGCAGCGCGGCTGCTTGACAGACCTGCTTTCGGGATGTTAATTCAGAAGTGAATGAAAAAAGAAATTTCAGACCGGCTCTCCATAGCCAGGCTTACTGCCTGACCGGGGAGCCGGTTTTTGTTGTGCCTGTCTATTACGTGTCTTGGAGAGTTGGAGAAGATCCCAGTAAAAGAATTTGTACATAAATTATAAAACGTGTGCTATAATTCTGGAAAGAGGTTTAGAAATGAATAACGGTGATAAGAGGAAAAGAGAACATGTCCAGAATCATTGATATTGATGTTGGAAAAAAAGAAGAACTCTGTATGATATGCAAGGCTTTGTCGGTACCGGCAAGAATTGATATTTTAAAATTAATTGAAAATAAAGGGTTAAGTATTAGCGAAATCTCTGATAAACTGCATATACCGCAGTCAAGTGTAACATTTCATATTAAAGTGCTTCAGGAGGCGGATCTGATAAATATTGAAGAAAGGCCGGGAAACAGGGGAACGTTAAAACTATGTACAAGGAAAACGGATTATATTAATATCAGTGCATATGAGAAAAACAGTAATATAAATAAGTATATTAGCTATGAAATGCCTATTGGCGGATATTATGATTTTTCCGTATTTCCAACTTGTGGAATAGCCGGAGAGAATGGGATTATCGGAGTGGAAGATAAGGTTTCATCGTTCTATCTTCCGAACCGTATTCATGCCGGAATTTTGTGGACATCTGCAGGATTCATAAAATATCGTTTTCCCAATACGCTTCCGCAGAATAGCAATCCGGTAAAACTTATGTTTACATTGGAAATTTGTTCGGAAGCACCCAATTACCATGAAGACTGGAAATCAGATATTACTTTTAAGGTCAATGAAAAAGAAGTTGGCACATGGCGTTCAAATGGTGATTACGGAAATCGGCGCGGACGTCAGAATCCGACAATATGGGAGGATGGATCAACACAATATGGTGTTATGATTGGAATAGAAATAAACTCTAAGGGAACTTGGATTAACGGTAGGAAATATTCGGAAGTTACTGTACATAATCTTCGTATGGAAGAGAAGCCGTACCTGGAGTTTGAGATATGTAATAAGCCGGATGCTGCATATGTGGGAGGATTCAATCTTTTTGGAAAAACATACGGTGACTATGCCCAGGATATTGTTATGGGAGTAGAGTACTTCGAATAGTGAAATGAGCGGTGATATGAACAATATTGTTTATATCACTGTTTTTTATGAATATATAACAGTAGCACTGATACTAATAGCCAAATTCATGATATATTTTTGCAAAATAAGGACAAAACAATACAAATATGGTTGATTTCGGGGCGCAAAATGGTAAAATTGTCTTATAAAGAAACAACACTACTAATATAAAAGAGGAAAAATATGAAAATACAAACGGCAGCGTACATAAAAGATTATCCGAGACCACAAATGGTACGAACTTCGTGGAAAAATTTAAATGGTAATTGGAAATTCCGGTTTGATGATTATCAACAGGGTGACGCAGAGAAATGGTATGAAGGTTTTTCTGATGAACAGATAATATGTGTTCCGTTTTCCCCGGAAACAGAAGCAAGTGGAATTAACGAAAAGAAAGCACATTTTTGTTTATGGTATGCCCGCATATTTGAACCGGAGCAGGAATTGGAACAGGATCAGCGACTCATACTTCATTTTGAAGGCTGTGATTATAAAACCACAGTCTGGGTGAACGGACATTGTGTGGGAGAGCATAAAGGTGGATATACAAGATTTAGTTTTGATATTACAGATACACTAAAAGACAGAAATGAAATTGTAGTTAAATCAGAAGATAGTTTTGATCCGGCGCAATTAAGAGGAAAACAGAGATGGAGAAATGAAAGCTTTCGTTGCTGGTATGTACAAAACACAGGAATCTGGAAAAGTGTATGGTTAGAAAAAGTTAATAAAATTCACATAACGTCCATTAAAACAGTACCGGATATACGTGATAAATCGCTGGATCTGGATTTTGATGTGTCAGGTATGAGAGAAGGAAACGGGCTTCGTGCACAGATCCGGATATTCTTTCAGGGCAGGGAAGTAACCATGACAGAGATTCCGGTTGATTTATATCACACTCATACAAGAATTAATATTGCAGAGATAAGCAAAGACACAGAATTTGAAGGAATTCATTACTGGACGCCCGAACATCCGTACTTATACGATATGGAGATTGCATTGTATCAGAATGAACAGAAATGTGATCAGATATACTCCTATTTCGGAATGAGGGAAATCTGTATTAAAAACGGAAATATTCTTTTGAATCAGGAACCGTTATATCAAAGATTAATTCTGGACCAGGGATATTGGAAAAATACGGGTCTGACTCCTCCTTCAGAGCATGCAATAAAGGAAGATATTATCAAGACCAAACAGCTTGGATTTAATGGAGCAAGAAAACATCAGAAAATTGAAGATGACAGATACTATTATTGGTGCGATGTTTTAGGACTTCTGGTGTGGTGCGAATTACCGTCGGCATATTATTTTGGTGATCGTGAAGTAGAAAATTATGTAAGAGAGTGCGTTGAAGTTGTTGAACAACATTATAATCATCCTTCTGTTATTGTCTGGACAGCATTTAATGAATCGTGGGGAATTAACGAAATAGGTTCAGATAAAAAGCAGCAACACCTTTCGGAGGCGGTATATCACACAATTAAGGCATTGGATGCAACCAGACCGGTTATAGCAAATGACGGTTGGGAACATACCGTTTCCGATATTATTACGCTTCATGATTATGAGGAAGATGCCCATGCTCTTCTGCAAAGATATGAAAACCATATGAAAGATATTCTGGAAGGAAAAATTTATCATAATTTGTTAAAACCGGCTTTCGCACAGGGGTATCATTATACGGGTCAACCGATTATGGTCACTGAATATGGAGGGATTGCTTTTCAGAATAACCAGGACGGCTGGGGATATGGAGAAAAAGTTCAAAATAAGGAAGAATTCATAAAACGATATGATTCCATAACAACAGCGTTGGGAAGTATTCCCTGGTTAGCCGGTTATTGCTATACACAATTGACAGATGTACAACAGGAAATTAACGGATTAATGGATGAAAACCGTAATTTCAAAATTAATCCGGAAATAATTTGCCGGATTAATCGGAAACGTTTTCACGGCGGAATAAAAAGAGAGGATGAAGGTTGATATGAACAAAATAATCAAAGTCTATATGACAGATTATAAGCAAAATCAGTTGCTTAAAGAGCAGGCACCATTGTCTTTTGGTCCCGATAAAGAAGGTTATAAAGCTAATGAAGCGAACATCTTCAACATTTATGATCAGGTCAGATATCAGAAAATCCTTGGATTCGGTGGTGCAATGACACAAGCAAGTGCAGTAAATCTGTTGAAAATGGATGAAGCACAAAGAAATGAAGTGATGAAACGCTTTTTTGATTCCAAAGAAGGAATTGGTTATAGTCTATGCCGGACAACTATTAACAGTTGTGACTTTTCGACGGAATTTTACAATTACGATAACACGGAGAATGATTGGGACTTACACGACTTTAACATTGAACATGACAGAAAAGATGTAATACCCATGATAAAACAGGCAATGGCACTTAGCGATGATTTGACCTTATTTTCTTCGCCGTGGAGTCCTCCCGGATGGATGAAAACAAATGGACGTATGGATAAGGGGCGATATCTCAGAAAGGATTGCAGGCAGGTATGGGCCGATTATATTGTTAAGTTTCTTTTGGAATATGAAAAAGAAGGAATATCGGTCTGGGGAATTACGGTTCAGAATGAAGCGCACGCAGAAATGGGATGGGAGTCCTGCTATTATACAGCACAGGAAGAACGCGAATTTGCACAGAACTATTTAAAACCGGCATTGTGCAAAGCAGGAATGTCGGATAAGAAGGTTTTGTTCTGGGACCACAATAAAGAGAGGGCATTTGACCGTGCGTTGGAGGTGTTATCGTCCAGGGAAGCCGGAGAAGCCTTGGATGGCATGGCAGTCCATTGGTATGTCGGGGATCATTTCGGAGCTTTGGAAGCATTTCACCAGATGTATCCGGATAAATTGATTCTGGCAACGGAGGCATGCGTAGGAAAAGAAAATCGTGCTGCTTACAATACCGGCGAAAAATATGCACATGACATAATCGGAAACTTAAATCACTGGGCTTGCGGATGGGTTGACTGGAATATGATTCTGGATGATACAGGACATCCGGATCACTGGATGGATGAGCAGATTGCATTTAAGAAACGATTTGAGGAAAACGGATGTAATGAAGAAACATTGAGCGAAACGGAAAAAGAATTTTTACTACCGTGCATTCGTACGGGGATATGGAGAGGTGAGGCCCCGGTGGTGATGAATCATGAGACAAAGGAGATTCATTATTCCTCTTCCTATTATTACATGGGTCATTTTAGTAAATTTGTCCGGCCGGGGGCAGTAAGAATTGCAAATTCCATATATACACATAAATTGGAAGGATGCACATTTATTAATCCGGATGGCAGTAAAGTTGCAATAGTGATGAATCCGAATGAAGAAGAAATTCCCTTGGTTTTACGGTATCGGGATCATATTGCGGAAACTGCTTTACCGGCACACAGTATCGTTACCTATTTATTTTGATGATTATAGATAGGAAAATAAATTACATTTAAGGAGGACGTGGCATGAAAAAGAAAATTTTAAGTTTATTGGTTGCAACTACAATGTGTCTCTCGACTTTTGTGGGATGTGCTTCCGGAGAAAATGAAAACAACGGGAATGATTCCCCGGAAACGACAGAGCAGAGTTCGGGAGAAACAGCAAACCAGACAGGAGAAAAAGATCAGACGGCAGCAGTGGATACAAATATGGAAGCAGAACTGAATATCTGGTCATCCGGTGAGGAACTTCAGAGATTTGTAGATGGCTTTAACCAGATATATCCTAATATCAAGGTAAATATTACAGTAATTCCCAATAAAGAATTCTTGTCCAAGCTTACACCGGTACTTTCCAGCGGACAGGATGCACCTGATATTTTTACCGGAGAATCGGACTATGTGCGTTATCTGGTCAATGCAGGAGTGTGGGATGACCTTAGTCAGGAGCCCTATCAGGCGACGGATTCCTTAGGAGATATTTGGGATTACGTCAAAAATGTAGGAACAGATGATACAGGTGCTGTCAGAGCATTAAGCTGGCAGACAACTCCAGGTTCTGTTATCTACAGAAGAGACTTAGCCCAGAAGGTACTGGGAGTCAGTGAACCGGAAGAAGTTACAGAATATATTTCGGATTATGACAAAATGCTGGAAACAGCGGAAATCTTTAAGAATGCCGGTATTACAATGTTTGGAAGCTGGGAAGATGTAATGTTAATGGCATTATCCGATCGGGAACAGCCGTGGGTTGTGGATGGAAAACTGGTTATTGACCCTAAAATGGAAGATTTCCTTGATACAGTGAAAACAATTCATGAAAAGGGTTACGACCTGAATGTATCCGAATGGGATCCCGAGTGGATTGCAGGTGTAGAAAGTGATGATGTATTTTGCTATGTGTTACCTACGTGGGGATATTCATTTGTCATTAAATCCAATGCTGTAAATACAATGGGACAGTGGGGGCTTTGCGAAGGACCCAATCCCTATATTAACGGTGGAACCTGGCTTGGAATTTACAAGGACAGCAAAAATAAAGAAGCAGCATGGGCATTTCTTCAGTATGTGACATTAAATACAGAGGCTCTTACATCTTACGCATCCGAATACGGCGAATATGTTGGATGCAAATCTGCTGATGACGCATTGGCAAACGGGGCAGGAGAGGAAAACCTGGGCGGCCAGAATTTGTATGCATTTTATAATCAGGTTATGGAGAAAAATCCTCATGTAACAATTACGGAATATGATGGACAGATTAATACTGCTTACAAAAATGCAGCACAGGCTTATGCGACAGGCAAGATCAGTAAGGAACAGGCAATTCAGCAGTTTAAGGATGATGTTGCAACGAATTATCCGGAACTGATTATAGAATAATTTATTATTTGAGAAGGTATATTTAGCTTAGGGCTGTTACATGAACAAAGGTAGAAATGAAAGTGTAACAGCCTTATGATTTATATGTACAGGAGATAGGTAAGAAATGAAAAAGAAAAGTATCAATAATAGAAGCATGTATGGATATCTCTTTATTGTACCATTTTTTATTGCGTTTATTTTCCTGGGGTTATATCCGGTTCTGTTTACGTTTTCATTAAGTGTACAGAAATGGGATGGGTTGGCAAAAGAATCATATGTCGGGCTGGCAAATTTCAAAAGGCTGATAACGGATAAGGTTTTTTATCTGAGTATATGGAATACATTAAGGATATGGATAATTAGTTATATTCCACAGCTTTTGACGGCACTTTTACTTGCAGCCGTTTTTACATTGAACCACATTAAGGCCATGAAAACATTTCGTGCGATTTATTATCTGCCTAATCTTGTAACGGCGGCTTCTGTGGGTCTGTTGTTCAATTTGATTTTTAATGGCAATAAGTCTGTTGTAAATAACATTTTATGTGCAATGCACATAAAAGGAGCGCCGTTTGACTTCTTTAATTCGCCGATATTTGTTTCAAATCTGACTTCATATGTACAGTGGTGGATGTGGTTTGGATATACAACAATTCTTGTAATGGCCGGAATTACCACTATTGACCGGAGTCTTTTTGAGGCTGCACAGATTGACGGAGCCGGAAAGGGACAAACTTTTTGTCTGATTACATTGCCG
The DNA here is from genome assembly GCA_002432425.1 of Lachnospiraceae bacterium UBA5899. Classification (GTDB taxonomy): domain Bacteria; phylum Bacillota; class Clostridia; order Lachnospirales; family Lachnospiraceae; genus Acetatifactor. The sequence goes on along the minus strand of DJEL01000045.1, from coordinate 58,034 downwards.
CTTATTAAGCCGACTATTGTTTATATTACGATAACCTCTATTATAGGAGGAATGCAATTATTTGATGTTCCATCTACTATGTCGGATGGAACGGGAGAACCTGACAAGGCAATTCTGACTGCATCAATGTATTTATACAATCAGGGATTTAAGAATCACAATTATGGGTATTCTGCAGCAATTTCAGTTGGATTATTTTTGATTATCGGACTTATGAGTATATTATCGTTAAAGGCTATGAAGGGGAAAGGAGGAAACAATAATGATTAAGCGAATTCTTAAGAAAACAATCATATATTTTTTCCTGATTTTGTTAATAGTAATCACCCTTGTACCTTTTTATCTGGTAACTGTAAATGCAACGCATTCCAGTTATGAAATTGTTACAAAACTTAATTTGCTTCCCGGCAGGTATCTGGGTGAAAATTATACCAAATTACAGCAATATGTAAATATCTGGAAAGGCTTTTTTAACAGTGTATCCGTTTCGACAATTTTTATGCTGACATCAGGATATTTTGGTGCACTGGTGGCGTTTGGTTTTGCTAAATATAACTTTAAGGGGAAGAAAATTCTGTTTGGGGTTGTTCTGGCATCTATGATGATTCCGGGACAGGTAAGTATAATAGGCTTTTACAAACTGGGCCTGCAGCTGAGACTGGTAAATAAATTACTTACATTTATGTTCCCTTTTTTTGCCCCGGGAGTTACCAGTGTTTCCACTATTTTCTTTTTAAGAGGTATGATTGAACAGGGCGTTCCCAGTTCCATGCTTGAAGCAGCCAGAATAGAAGGGTGTTCAGAGTTTGGATTGTTTAACCGTATTGTGTTACCTTGTATCAAAGCGGGAGTGGCAACAATGTGTATATTTAATTTCGTTAACAGCTGGAATAACTATATTGGACCGTTAATTATGATAACAGATACCAAAAAATATACGATGCCAATTTTGATTTCGCTTGTAAAGGGTATTTACTTAACTAATTACGGAGCAATGTATCTTGCGGTAGGAATTTCTATTCTGGCGGTTATAATTGTCTATTTGTTTTGCTCTAATTATATTATCGATGGTCTTACAATGGGTGCAGAAAAATAAAATAGTGTTCAGAAGTGAATAAAAAATGGAATTTCAGACCGGCTCTCCATAGCCAGGCTTACTGCCTGACCGGGGAGCCGGTTTTTGTTGTGTATTTTTCTCTTGACAGCATACTATAAAAGAGATATTGTATATATACGATATATACAATTAAAACATGTAAGACATGTAAGAGGATAAACCATGGATATTATCATCAGCAACACAAGCGGGGCACCGATTTACGAGCAGATTGAGGTGCAAATCCGCGAAATGATTTTGCGCGGTGAGCTGAAGGCAGGGGACGCCCTCCCTTCCATGCGCACACTGGCGAAGGACCTTCGCATCAGTATGATTACCACTAAAAGAGCCTATGAGGAACTGGAGAGGGACGGCTTCATTGAGTCCTTTACCGGCAGAGGCAGTTTTGTGAAAGCCCAGAACGAGGAGCTTTTGCGGGAACGCGTGCTGGCGGAAACGGAAGAATATTTTGCCAAGGGTATTCAGAAAGCACTGGATGCCGGCCTCACAAAGGAAGAAATGGTGGAAACATTCCGGATGCTGCTGGAGGAAATGTAAAAATTCAGATACAGCCGGAAAAGGTATGCGAGGGAATGACTGCAGAGGAAGAAATGCAGAATATCGGGAGGTGCAGAAAGTGGGTAGTGAGAAGGAAGTAAATGTCATAGAAATTCAAAATCTGAGTAAAAGCTATGACGGGTTTGCCCTGCAAAATGTGGATTTGCAGGTAACCGCAGGCAGAATACACGGTTTTATCGGGCAGAACGGCGCCGGTAAAACCACGACCATTAAGGCCATGCTAAACATGATGCCGATAAACGTGGGAGAGATTAAAATTTTCGGGAAGGATTTTCAAAAGGACGAGCAGACGATAAAAGAAGACATTGGTGTCGTTTTTGATGAAATGGGATTTCACGAGTTTATGACGCCGAAGCAGATTGCAACGATGATGTCCTATGTATATGCAAACTGGGATGGAGAAGCCTTCCAAAAGTACCTGACAAGGTTTGGGCTTCCCTTAAAGAAGCCCTGCGGAAAGTTCTCAAGAGGCATGCGCATGAAACTGCAGATTGCGGTGGCGCTTTCCCATCATGCGAAGCTTCTGATTCTGGATGAACCTACCAGCGGATTAGACCCGGTGGTCCGGAATGAAATTCTCGATATTTTTCAGGAATTCATAGTGGATGAGGAGCATTCCATTTTTCTGTCCTCCCACATCATATCCGATTTGGAACGGATTGCGGACGAGATTACCTTTATAGATAAGGGCAGAATTCTTCTTTCCGGGGAAAAAGATACCATTTTAGAGGAGCACGCCATTATCCGCTGCGGAAAAAAAGAGGCAGATAATATAAATGACGATTGTATCATATTCAAAAGAATGGAAGCCTACGGCTGTGAAATTTTAGTAAATGACGCCAATGCAGCCCGTAAAAAATGGGGCGAGGAGCTGATAGAACCGGCTACCCTCGAAGAAATCATGCTGTTTTATGTAGCAAGGGAAAATGCCAGAGCAGGCGGAAGAGCAGCATCCGATGAGGCAGAGAGCATAAAGCCTGCAGAGGCAGGAAAGGCGGGCGTATGAGAGGTTTGTATTATAAGGACATGTGCTGTCTGAAAAAGCTCCTGCGCACCATAATACCGGTCTGCATCGCGACACTCATTTTCGCACTGTTAGTTGTACTGAGCATCCGGTACGGAAATATGGGGCGGATGCTTTCCGGGGAAGTGGAAGAGGCAATCAACGAAGAAAATGCGCCGGTGATTCTTTTTTATATCATCGGCATCTGCCTGCTTATTCCCATGGGATTTTTTGTGGATGCCCTGCGTTGCTTTGAAATGGATGAACAGGCGGGTTTTGAAAAGGTTGTGAGAACCCTGCCGGTAAAAGCTGCGGATGCGGTTACGGCAAGATATCTGATTTATCTGACATTTGGCGCCATCAGCATGGGAAGCTCCCTTTTGTCGGCAGCCATTGTGGCAGCCAGCGCGGGGCAGGCAGTAGGCATAGAAGAACTGTCCATGGAAAATCTGACACAGTTGATTTTGGTAATCGCAGCCGTATTACTGTTGTTCTGCGGCATACAAATTCCGCTTTTTTATGCGCTGGGAAAGAAGAAAGGAACCGTAGCCAGCCTGATTTTGTTTCTGGTGCCGGTCGGTCTTCTTTACCTGAAGTTCATAACTCTGTTGGACGCTCTGCCGGGCATGGAATTGTTCCGGTATCTGATGGAAAAATTCCGGGAAGGAAGGAACATAGTAAGCAGGTATCTGTGGGCAGAAGTCGTGGGAATGGTGCTATTTTATGCGATTTCTTACGGACTCAGCGTGTGGTTTTACCGGAAAGGAGGCAGAAAATGACAGGTCTTCTTTATCAGGATTTTTGCACGGCAAAAGGGAAATGGATGCTGCGGATACTGGCGGCTTGTGTGCTGATTTTAACCGGTATGGTCATCTGGGGGAACCCGGGGGGAATAGACGGAGCCCTTTTCCTGGCAATTTTAGGTCTTATAGCTGTCTGTTACGGCATCAGCATTCCGGAAAAGATTTTTGCTTCCGATGAAAAAAATTCCATCCGGACGTTTCTGTTAAGCCTTCCCACCGGAGGCAGGAAATATGTGCAGGAAAAGTATGCATTTATGGGGATTTATTATTATACACTGACAAATCTGCTGGTGGTTTTGCAGACATTTGTTCTGGGGGGAATAAGGAAAGAAGAGCTGGCGGAGAATATGGTTTTGTACATATCCATGATCGGTACCATGTTGCTTTTACTGGTTGTTTCCGCACTTTTTATTGCTGCGGTAGAATTTCCGTTTCTGTTTGCCTTCGGGAGCAGGGCAGCACGGTATGTCAAAACGGCGCTGGTAGCATGCCTCTTTTTTGCCGTTATGGTCTGGCAGCTCTTTGACCCGGCGGCGATGGAGGACGGAGCGGGTATGAAGTTTCTGCTGGAGTGGATGACCCGGCATACGGACGCGGTGCAGCTGCTTGAGGTCTGCATGCCGGCAATCGTAATTCTCCTGTATTTTATATCCTATAAGGGCAGTGTGCTTTTATTCCGGAAAAGGGGGGAAATGTATGAATAAAAAAAGGTTTTGGATGTATATCGGCATTTCCTTCGGACTTACCTGGGGATTGGGTGCGGCAGCCTATGCGATGGGCGTCCGGTACGAAGACATGGCAATGCGGTTTGTTCTTATACTCTCCATGTTTGTGCCTTTTGCGGCAATGCTTCTGACAAGGCTGTGGACCAAGGAAGGATTTCACGGAATGGAGCCTGCGATAGGCTTTGCCGGCAAAAAGAAATATTATGTACTTGCTGTGATTATTCCGGTTTTATACATAGAAGCGGGGTGGGGACTGCTCTGGCTGCGGCACCCGGTGGCTTTTTCGGCGAAGCAGATGACTTTGGTTTTGCCGGCAGCCTGTCTGGTCAGCGCGCTTGTTTATTCGGCAGCGGCTTTTGGGGAAGAAGCGGGCTGGCGCGGCTATATGTACCCGAAGTTAGCGGAAAAGTTCGGGGATGTGGGCGCCTGTCTGATCGGCGGTACTGCCTGGGCTGTGTGGCATTTTCCCATGATTGCCCAGGGACATACCTTCGGACTGGATTATCCGGGAGCACCATATCTGGGCTTTTTAGCGTTCATTCCCTATTGTATAGGTGTGGGAGCCATTCAATGGTACCTGACGAAAAAATCCGGCTCTGTCTGGCCGGCAGCGTTTCTTCATGCGGTCAACAATGCCTACATAAGCGGTTCGTTTCTGATGACAGCGGCAACGGATGCAGGAGAGGTTTTAGACAGCAGCAACCGGCTTGCGGAAATGATGGTGCTTATGCTGCCGTCCATGCTGGTGGGCGTTGTGTGCATGATTGGAATGGGAAAGAAAAAAGAGAGCTGAAAAAAACGGCATAGTCTGGTTAGTAGCAGACCATGCCGTTGTGTTATTCACAGCAACATTTTCTTAAAATTTCAGGAAGGTGCTTAACAATCCGCGGCCTAAGGAGGCGCCTACGTTTCCGCCTAACTTTTTGCCGAATTTGCCTCCGACAGAAGAACCCAGGGAGTTGCCAAGTTCCCTGCCGATGGTACCGGCAGCCGAACTGGCTACACTTTTTACGGCTCTGTTGCGGGCAGCAGTCTGTTTCTGGGCTGCTTTTTCGGCAGCTTTCTGTTCTGCCAATGCCTGCTTTTCAGCAGCCTTTTTTGCTGCAGCTTCTTCAGCCGCTTTCTGGGCAGCCTCCGCATCGGCGGCGGACTGTCTTTGCAGGAATTCATAAGCGGAATCTCTGTCAAAGAAATCCTTATAACGGATGTATAAAAGATTGTCTGTAATTTCCTTCTGGCGTTCACTGTCGTCCAAAGCACCCATTTTACTCTGGGGAGGCAAAATCTGACAACGTTCTACTATGGTGGGAACACCACCTTCGTCCAGAACGGAAACAAGTGCCTCTCCGATGCCTAATTCCAACAGGGTATCATAGGTGTTAAAGGCGGGATTTTCACGGAAGGACTGGGCTGCAGCTTTGGCGCCCTTCTGCTCTGCGGGGGTATATGCATGAAGAGCATGCTGGATTTTGTTGCCGAGCTGGCTTAACACACCGCCGGGAATATCCTTGGGATTTTGGGTAACGAAGTAAATACCGACGCCCTTTGAACGGATTAGTTTTACCACCTGTTCAATCTTGGTGAGCAGTGCCTTGGAGGCAGAATCGAAAAGCATATGGGCTTCGTCAAAGAAGAATACCATTTTGGGCTTTTCCAAATCGCCTGCTTCCGGCAGGATTTCAAACAACTCGGAGAGCATCCACAGCAGGAAGGTAGCGTACATGGTAGGATTGTTAATCAATTTCTGGCAATCCAGTATCTGAATGCAGCCCTTACCGTCGCAGTCTCTGGAGAACCAGTCGGCAATGTTTAAGGCAGGTTCGCCGAAGAACTGTTCTCCGCCTTCTCCTTCAAGCGCTACCACGGAACGGATAATGGCGGCTAAGCTGGCAGAAGACATGTTGCCGTACTGCATGCTGTATTCTTTGGCATTTTCACTGACATACTGCAGCATGGCGCGCAGGTCCTTGGCGTCGATTAAGAGCAGTCCTTCATCATCGGCAATCTTAAAGATGATGGATAAAATATCGGACTGGGTATCGTTCAGGTCCAGAATACGGCTGAGCAGCAGGGGCCCCATTTCCGAAATGGTCGTTCTTAAAGGCATGCCCTTTTCTCCGTATACATCCCAGAAATTGACCGGATATTTCTGAAAGGAAAAGCCCTCTTTATCAAGTCCCATTTTAGCGGCACGTTCCGCTACAGAGCCGTTTGCTTCACCCTGACGGCACATGGCGGCGAGGTCGCCCTTTACATCTGCTAAAAATACAGGTACGCCGCAGTCGCTGAAAGACTCGGCAAGCACCTTTAAGGTCACTGTTTTACCGGTACCGGTTGCACCGGCAATAAGTCCATGGCGGTTTGCCATTTTCGGGTAGATGTACACTTTTTTATCACCGGCACATCCCACCCAGATTTTTTTATCCTGATACATAAATTTCCCTCCCGGATAGGTCTGTTATTTTTCACACATACCTTTATTTTACAATGCCGGTTCCTAAATTACAAGTCGGTGGAAAATCTAAAAAAAGTAATTTACATATTGAAAAAACGTAAGTGGTATGTTACACTACATGCAAGCAGAAAGTTCACAATCTAATATTCTATTTATTCTAAAAGTTATATTCTAATTTACTCATCAAACTTCACTGCTTAAATTTCTTATTCAACTAAAAAGCAGGGAGGTTTGTGTAAGCTTCGTGCGGAAGTGGGTGCATGGAAGCATCGGAGACCTCTCTGAAAGGAGGACCCATGACAAACAAGTTTACAGTAACAAGGGAACAGATGGCGGAAATCCTGCGGAAACAGACCGACTTTTCCCAAATCGGCATCTTCAATGACGTGATGTTCTGCTCCGTGTTTCGGAACCCGGAGGATTGCAAAGAGCTTTTACAACGGATAACGGGGCTTCGGATTGCAGAGCTGTACATCGTGCAGGAGCAGAAAAGCATAAAATCCAATCTGCCGGGGAAAATCGGACATTGTACTGGATGACAAAAGAAAGACTATTTTTGTGAACATTAACGGCGACAGGACAGAAATCGAGAAGGAAGCGGCAGACCTGCTGGATTATTTCCGGACGGGCAATCCCACGGATACATTTACCAGGGGACTGCAGACCGAAGTGGAGAAAATCCGGCAGGATACGGAATGGAGAGAAAACTATATGACGTATGAAATGAAAATCGAACTCCAGAGCCGGATAGGCAGGGAAAAGGCGGAAGCCGAGGCAAGAGCAGCCGGCATGGCGGAAGGCAAAGCCCAAGGCTTAGCGGAAGGAAAAGAGCAGGGCTTAGTAGAAGGTTTAGCACAAGGAAAAGAACAGGGGTTAATAGAAGGCGAAAAATCCCGTGACAGGGAACTGATTTTAAAATGGCTGCAAAAAGGCAGAACCATACAGGAGATAGCGGAAGACCTGGACAGACCGGAAGAGTATGTCCGGAAACTGGCGGCTGAAAAAAATTAGTTTTCCAGAAAATAAATTTTAAAAGAAATCCTTACACAAAAAAATATTTTCTGTTATAATGAGTTCTGCAAAATAAAAATAATAGATGTAAATCCAGCAAATGCGTGTAATCTATAGGAAACTATGGGTTGCACGTTTTTTTGTTGTGACAACGAGGGAAAAGGAGAAGAAATGGAAAACGTAAAACAGAACAAGATGGCAGAAATGCCGGTTAACAAGCTTATGCTGAACATGGGAATTCCTATGATTTTATCTATGATGCTGCAGGCTGCCTACAATATTGTGGACAGTGCATTTGTAGCCAATATGCAGGAAAACGGGGAGGCTGCCATCAATGCGCTGACACTGGTGTTTCCGGTACAAATGTTTATGGTGGCAATCGGAATAGGAACCGGCGTCGGTGCCAATGCTTTAATTGCCAAATGCCTGGGCGCAAAGGACAGTAAAAGGGCAGGTCTGGCTGCCGGCAATACGTTGTTTTTAGCAACCGTTATCTATGCAGTATTTTTACTGTTCGGAATTTTTGGCTGTCGCAGTTATATTGCATCCCAGACGAAAAATCCGCTTATTATGGAAATGGGTGTGGACTATATGAGAATATGCTGCGTCTTTTCTTTTGGTATTTCTTACTTTTCGGTATTGGAAAAAATGCTGCAGGCAACCGGAAAATCCTTATATTCTACCATCGCACAGGTAACAGGCGCGGTATGTAATATTATTTTTGACCCCATCCTGATTTACGGGCTTTTAGGATTTCCCAAGATGGGTGTGCGAGGTGCGGCATATGCAACGGTGCTCGGACAGATTGTTTCTTTTCTGGTGGCACTTTTTGCCCACATGAAATGGAATAAAGACATTGAAAAGAAGAAGGAATATTTTAAGCCTTCGGGGGATGTCATAAAAAGTATTTATGCCATTGGCGTGCCGGCCATTATTGCCCAGGCGCTTATGTCCGTCATGACCTATCTTCTGAATATTATTCTGGTAAAGGTCAGCGAAAATATGGTAACGGCATACGGACTTTATTATAAAATCCAGCAGTTTATTCTGTTTGCTGCTTTCGGACTTCGGGATGCGATTACCCCTATTGTTGCCTTTAATTATGGTATGGGAGATAAAGAACGAGTGCAAAAAGCCATTCGATGCGGACTTCGGTATACTTTATATATTATGCTGGCAGGGCTTGTTATTCTGGAGGTTTTTGCGGCACCTTTCTCGGCTTTGTTTGACCTTTCGGGAGAAACACAAAGTCTGTGTATCAGCGCCATCCGCATTATTTCGTTAAGCTTTGTATTTGCCGGATGCAATATTGCTTTTCAGGGAGTGTTCCAGGCGCTGGACAGCGGTCTGCCTTCCCTGATTGTTTCTGTATGCAGACAGTTTTTATTTGTAGTCCCGGTGGCATATGGATTTACCATGCTTGTGCTGTACGGTAACGGTGTGCCGTCCTATGTTATCTGGTTTACCTTTTTGATTGCGGAAGGGGTTTCGGCAATAATATCCTTTATTTTCTATAAGAAAGTTTCCTCACACCGTCTTCCGTGAAGGCGGTAGGCGGAGGGAGTCATGCCCGTTTTTTCCTTAAAGGTACTGGAAAAATAGCTTTGGCTGGGAAAGGCTAAGATAGCCGCAATCTCAGCAGCGGAGTAGGAGGAAAACAACAGCATGTTCCTGGCAGTATTGATTTTCTGTTCACAAATATAAGAACTGACACTCTGGCCGGTTTCTTTCTGAAACAGCCGGGACAGGTAAGAAGGACTTAAATCTGTGATTTCCGACAACTGTGTCAGCGTAATGCGGGTGTGCAGATGGTCGTAGATATAATCGATACACTTTACCACCGGTTGTGAGCAGACATTCAGTTTTATGAGTTCTTTCATGCGTCGGGTGTAGTCCAGACACAGAGGGGTATGGAGGGAAGCAATTTCCTCCGGGGTATGGCATCTGTCCGCGGCCGAGATGTAATAATCACTTAAATTATAAGCTACATGCAAATCCATGCCGGCGTTGATACAGTAACGGGCAATGACGGCTGCGGTAATGGCAAAATGGTACTTCACATTTTGAACCGGATTTGCAGACAGGGTGCCCCAGCCTTCTTTTTTGGAAAGAAAGCTTTCTTTTGTCATTTCTTTGACTTTTTTCAGGTTACCGGATACGACGGCCTGATAAAATTCCAATTCCGGATTATAGGGCGCTCTTACAAAGCGCTCTTCTCTTTGCACAAAATCCCGGTAGGCGAGAGCCTGTCCGGAGGTATCAGCACGAAAAACACCCATTTTACATTTCCTCCTCATGAAATATCGGCACTATATTATAAGGATTGCATTACAGATATTATAGCATTAAAACATAAAATAAAGCAACAAAACGATATTCCGCCAAAAGGATTTCTGCCATACTGAAAACATAGAAACAGAAAATTTTATCGGATTTATACGGAAAAGATACAAAGCCAAAACACGAATTGCAAGGAGGAGAAATCATGATGAACTTAAAACGGGGAATTAACTTGGGCGGATATTTATCACAGTGTGATTACAGTAAAGAACATCTGGCATCTTTTATCCATAAAGAGGACCTGGACAGAATTGCGGAAATGGGTTTTGACCACGTCAGGGTACCGGTTGACTACAATATTTTGGAAACGGAAGACGGTACGCCCATCGAAAGCGGTTATGAATTACTTGACCGGGTAACAGACTGGTGCAGGGAAAACAAGCTGAATATGATTTTGGATATGCATAAAGTTTACGGCTATGATTTTAACGATGCAGGTACCATGGAAAACAGTCTGTTTGAGAGCCCTGCGCTGATGGACCGCTTTCTTGCGTTGTGGAGAAGGCTTGCAAAACGTTACGGAAATAAAGATTTCATGGCTTTTGAACTTTTGAATGAAATTGTGGAGGAGGATGTGGCAGAAGCCTGGAATGATTTAATCATCCGTGCGGTGAGAGAAATCCGTCAGTATGCACCCACAACTCCGATTATTTATGGTGGCATCCAGTGGAACAGTGCCAAAACCGTCAGATTTTTAAGAAAACCGGAAGATGAAAACATTATTTTTACCTTCCATTTTTACGAGCCGCTTCTGTTTACCCATCAGAAAGCATACTGGGTGGCGGCAATGAACCCCGATAAGGAAATTTCCTACCCGGCAACCATGGAATATTACAGAGAAAACTCCAAAGTGCTGGGGTATCAGGGAAATGTAGCGGTCAATGCACATGCTGATGAAATGGGTCCCAAATTCATGGAAGAACTGATTGCGGATGCCGTAGATGCAGCGAAAAAGGCCGGCGTGTCTTTATACTGCGGTGAATTTGGGGTCATCGACAGAGCACCGGTTATGGATACCCTTCGCTGGTTTAAGGATGTGAATGAGGTATTCCGCAAATATGACATCGGCTTTTCCGTGTGGACATATAAGGAGAAGGATTTTGGTATTACCGGGGAACATTATAAACCGATTTTACAGGAACTGTTAAATATCTGGAATCGATAAATATAATCATGGGAGGGTACAGAATGAAAAGGAACATGGCAAAATGGCTGACGGCTTCTCTGGCATTCACGATGGTAATGACGGCAGGCTGCGGCAAAGAGAAGGTGACGGATGAGCCTGAAAGCACTGAAACCGTGCAGGAGACAATAAGCCGGGAAACAGAACCGGTACAGGGAAATGACCTTGATATGACAGGGTATAACCTGGTATGGGAAGATGATTTTGAAGACGGAATTTCCGAGGATGACTGGAATTACGAACTGCATGAACCAGGCTGGGTGAACAATGAATTGCAGTCCTATGTCAAATCGGAAGAAAACGTTTATACAAAAGATGGCAAGCTTGTCATAAAGCCGGTGGAAACGACAGATGAGAACGGCAATACTGCTTACACATCCGGACGGGTGAACACCCAGGGTAAGCATGATTTTACTTACGGACTTTTTGAGGCAAGCATTAAAATGCCGAAAGGACAGGGGTTCCTGCCGGCATTCTGGATGATGCCTACGGATGAGAATTTATACGGTCAGTGGCCGAGATGCGGGGAAATTGATATTGCAGAAGTATTGGGAAGCGATACCGGTACTTCTTATGGAACCATCCATTATGGAAATCCGCATAAAGAAAGCCAGGGAAGCTATATACTTTCCCAGGGGGATTTCGCAGAAGAATTCCATACCTATGCCTGTGAATGGAACCCCGGTGAAATCAAGTGGTATGTGGATGGCAATCTGATTCATACAGCGAATGACTGGTATTCTGCAACGGAGGGGTTGGGAGAAATTACGTTCCCGGCACCATTTGACCAGCCTTATTATATCATCTTTAATCTGGCAGTCGGCGGGAACTGGCCCGGCAATCCGGATGAAAGCACGGATATAGCCGGTGCAACCTATGAAATTGATTATGTAAGAGTATACCAGAAAGATGAATATGACGAAAATGTCACAAAACCGGAAAAAGAAGTCACCTACAGAGAGCCGGATGAAACCGGAAACTATGTCAATAACGCAGATTTTTCCGTAGCAGAAGACCTGACGGACAATGCAGATTGGAAGTTCATGGCACAGAACGGCGGAGAAGGCAGTGCGGAAATTAAGAATAACGAAATTGATATTTCTACAACGAATGCCGGCAGTGAGGAATACAGCATCCAGCTGGTACAGCCGGATATTCCTATCCTGAAAGGAAGCGAATACCGGGTAACCTTTGATGCCTGTGCCGATGAAGAACGCACGATGAAGGTAGCGGTTACGGCGCCCAATGCCGGATGGATTCGTTATCTGGAGGATACGGAGCTTACTCTGACAAAGGAAAGGCAGAGTTACGCATTTGATTTCACGGTAACGGCAGAAAACGACCCCACCGGACGACTGGAATTCAATATGGGTAAAACGGATAGTACCGCAATGATTTCTATATCCAACGTGCGTCTGGAGATGATAGCGGAAGGCTCCGGCAGCGCAGGAGGGAAAACGGTTCTTTCCGATGGCAATTACGTTTACAATGCAAATTTCCAGGAAGGAGCCGGCAGAGTCGGAAACTGGGAATTTACGGAAAATGATGCGGTGACGTATGAGGTTACACCGTTAAGCGACGGCAGAAGACTTCATGTAAATGTGACAAAGGATTTAGATACCCCGTTCTGTGTTATACAGAAAGACCTGGCATTGACGGAGGGCAGTGAATACCTCTTAAGCTTTGAAATGCAGGCAGAAACGGGAAGCCGCATGAAAGTTCTTATGAATGGGGAAGAACAGGACTTAGCTTTGTCCGAAAAGCAGGATATCTACAGCTTAAAGTTTGTATATTCCGGAAAAGAGAAAGCCAATACACTTCAATTTTGTTTTAGCGGTGCCGGGGATTATTATCTGGATAAGGTGCGTGTGGAGGAGAATGTGATGATAAAGAACGGCAGCTTCAACGCCGGTATGAGCGGCTATGAAATTTTTGTGGATGCCTCGGCAGATGTCAATTATGTGGTGGATTCCCTGACAGAAGACAATGCCATGGATTTCACCATTCATGATACCGGAGCCAATGACTGGAATGTACAGTTAAAGCAGAATAATATTACTCTTGAAAAAGGAAAAACGTATACCTTAACTTTCGAAGCCAAATCTGACATAAACAGGGACATCCGTGTCATTATGCAGGGTAAGGAAGACAAAGGCTGGCCGGTCTATTCCGGAGAAAACATTGTGACGCTTTCTTCTGACTATCAGACCTTCAGCACCACCTTTACCATGGAAAGCGATACGGATACGGATGCCTTCTTAAGCGTATGCTTAGGTGCTGTCGGCGAGAGAATTGACAGCATGCACAGAGTCTGCATAGATAACATTTCCCTGATGGAACAACCATAATCTCCTTTTTTAGTAAAAACCGTACCTGTCCGGGTGCGGTTTTTTGCATTTGACTGTAAGAGGTGAAAATACATTTATGGAAGACTGCGCACTGAACCGAATAAATAGAAATATATTATAGAAAATATAAATATTGACAAGGTATACTTTACATAATATATTAAAAGAGAGGTGAAAGTATATGAGCGATTTTCAGAACTATTTAGATACTGTATTTGCAGACTTAGACACTCGTGTTGTAAAAGAGGAAACTGTCTATAATTATGACATTTATAAAAAAATAAGTACCGATGTAATAAAAGCAAGAAAGGAATTGGGTCTGACGCAAAGCCAGTTGGCAGAAAAGAGTGGATTAACACAGGCTAATATCAGCAATATTGAAAAAGGAACCATACATCCGACTATTGATTCTTTGCAGAAAATAGCGGTTGCCGTAAATAAGAAACTTATCATTGAATTCAGAAACTAAGGGGGATTGGGTTATGCACGGATTAAGCAAACTTTTTATAGAAGAATTCAGGGGAATTAAAAAACTGAAAATTGACCGAATGAATAAAGTAAATATAGTTGTCGGGGACAATAATTGCGGGAAGACGAGTTTGCTTGAAGCTATTGAATTATTGGGAAGTTCCCAGCTGGCAGGCGATGCTTACTGGGTTGCTCGCCAAAGAGAAATTTTATCTCAGAGCAGCAATTCCTTATACGAAAACTTTATGTGTATGTTTCCCCATGACATAAGAGAATGGGAAATCAAAATATCCGGTACGTATAACAGGCAGGAAATTCTATACTGTATACAAGGAAAACAGAAAAAGATTTTAATTGAGGGAAAAGACCAGATTGGAGAAATGGAAATCGGACGGATTTATCCGATTCCGGTTGACAAACAGACTGAGGAGTTTGAGGGGACTATATCCTTAGTCTGTGGCGCGGAAAAAAAGCAGGAGACTATTAAAATCAATCCGTATACACGTGCGACCGGTACACTTATGGCAGAAAACCGCGATATTAATATTAAATATGTAGCGCCCTTTGAACATTTGAAAGGCAGTGTCATCAGTGAGATTGTCAGAAATGAAAAATATAAAGAAATCTGTATTCATGCATTGCAGTTGTTTGATAAAGATATTGTGGATATGATGATATTTAAAAATGAATTAGACAATTCAGCGGTTGAATACCTGAGACATAGGAAGCTGGGAGATATGCCACTTGCTTCTTTTGGCGATGGTGTTAAAAAGGTTCTCGTTCTGGCAAATGCCATTATACAGGCAGAGGGGGGAATCCTCCTTATTGATGAAATAGAAACAGCTATTCATAAAAAGTATTTTGAAGATATTTTTGGGTTTATTGTTAAGGCATGCAGGGCATATCATGTTCAGGCTTTTATTACTACGCACAGTATTGAAGCCGTGGATGGATTACTTGCTACCCAGCGATATGAACAGCAGACAGATAACGATGATATCAACGTGATTACCTTAAAGAGAGAGGGACAGGAAACGCTATCAAGAGTTCTTTCCGGCAGGGATGTGGAGCGTAACAGAGAAGGCTTTGGATTTGAGGTTCGGTTATGAAAAAGATAATTTTATGTGAAGGAAGTACAGATACGGCATTTCTTGGATATTATATGAGTAAAGTTTTTGGGTGGAATTATGTGTCTGTAAATGATAAGGATTTAATATCGGTGGGAATTACTAACCGCAAAAATAACGAAAGCATGAAATGGTATAAAAAGGAAAATGATTTTTTGGTGATTTGCGGAGTGGGAGGTAAAGATAATTTCAAGAAATTTTTTGAAAAACAGCTAAAGGATATGATAACACTGACAGGTGACTTTGATAAAATTGCAGTAGTGACTGACAGAGATGACAACAGTATTAAAAGTATTGAGAAAGCTCTTGACCTTACATATGAAAACATGGATATAAAATTTAGGGAAAATGAATGGTTGTTAAACAGCTACACAGATGGCTATGCGCAGAAACAACGTATGGACTCCCTTTTGATTGTTATTCCCAGGGAGGAAGAGGGGGCATTGGAAACATTGATGCTGAAAGCTATTTCCGAGGATGATTACGATAAAAATATTGTAGATGGAGCCCAAGAATTCATAGAGAAAATAAAATCGAAAGCAGATAGATATCTGCGAAATAAAAGCTTGGAAACAAAGGCTTGTTTGGGTGTAACCTGGGCTGTTCAGTATCCGGAAAATCAGTTCAAATATTTCAGAGAAAAGATTGTTTCCGTGCCCTGGGAAAAGTATGATAATCTGAAAAAGTGTTTTGGAAAGCTGGGTGAATTATAATCTCCTTGAAGAGGTCGTGTATAACATGAATTTAAGAAATTGAGAAAAGGCAGCAGGATTTCATTTTTGAAGTCTTGCTGCCTATTTTTTAGGGTATTCTGTTTTTACATTACTTGCACCCGACATGTAATCCACGGAAAGGTTGTAAAATTGTGCTAAAATCAAAAGATTGTCGATCGGTATTCTTGTCTTACCACTTTCATAATCAGCATAAGTACGTTGTCCTATATTTAATAGGTTGGCGACTTTTTGCTGTGTTAAGGAGCGCTCTTCGCGAATTTCACGGATTCGTTCATTGTATTTCATGATATCACCTCATAAATCAATTATATATTGATTTGAAAATTCTCTTGACTTTTAGAGTTATAAACTCTAAAATGAAAAATAAGGAGGGAAGGGATATAAAAAATATATGTAAAAAAGCTTAGAAATAGTAATTACATGAGTAAATCTCAAAGTGATAAGGAGGATAAGAATATGTATTGTAGAAATTGTGGAGCAGAAATGCCGGATAATGCGGCAGTATGTGTAAAATGTGGTGTAAGTAAAGGAAATGGAGATAAGTTTTGCTATAATTGTGGTACTGAAACTAATCCGGAACAAGCTATTTGTCTAAAATGTGGTGTAAGCTTACAGAAAAAAGCTGGATTAATGGGAAAGGCAGATACAGGAAAAACATCCTTCTCGGATTTTAAGAGGGTAAGTGAGGGGAAAATTTTTGGCGGTGTATGCACAGGTCTTGAAAAAAACTATGGTATTAATAGATGGATTTCACGTATTGCAATGATCCTTTTACCATTATGGCCCATAGTACTTATTGCATATATTCTAATATGTACAAAAACGGAATTGGAATAAACTGTTTGTATGAATTTAGACGGCTGTCGCCCAATAAATATAAAAAGAAAAGCTGACTGGAAAGTGAATATATTCCCTTTAAGAGGCTAAGCCATGCGCCATTCGGAAGCTGCGAAGCAGCTCCTCATGGACGGCTGTCGCCGTATAATCAGCCAATAATAAACGCCCTTACAAGTAAACTTGCAGGGCGTTATTATTATCTGATTGCATGGCTTGTAGCTTAGCCAAAGTATCTATTCAGTAATCCTTCAAATGCTTTGCCGTGTCTTGCCTCGTCGCGTGCCATTTCATGGACGGTATCGTGGATAGCATCTAAGTTTAATTCTTTTGCACGTTTTGCAAGGTCTACTTTGCCGGCGGTTGCGCCGTTTTCAGCATCAACTCTCATCTGTAAATTTTTCTTGGTGGAGTCGGTTACCACTTCGCCTAAGAGTTCTGCAAATTTTGCGGCATGTTCTGCTTCTTCGTAAGCTGCTTTTTCGTAGTACATGCCGATTTCGGGATAGCCTTCTCTGTGAGCTACACGTGCCATTGCCAGGTACATACCAACTTCGGAGCATTCTCCTTCAAAGTTGGCACGAAGGTCTTTGATGATATCTTCGGGTGCACCCTGTGCAACGCCTACAACATGTTCTGCAGCCCATACCTTATCAGCAGACTGTAAAGTGAACTTGGAAGCAGGTGCGTGGCAGATAGGGCATTCTGCAGGTGCTTCATTTCCTTCATAAACATAACCGCATACTTGACATACAAATTTCATAATTCATTTCTCCTTTTCTTATAAATAAAATGGTTTTATTGGTTATTGTTTCCTGAAAGGGCTTAAACTTTCAGGAAATAAATTACAAACAATTTGAAAATCCTCTTACTCCCGGCACTTTTCGCAGGAGCCGTAAAAATAGATATCGTAGCCTTCGATGGTACCGCTGAAATTGGAAGCGGCAACTTCCATGACGGAGTCGATATTCGGCATGGTAAGGTCTGATACAGCGCCGCATTTTTTGCAGACAAAATGGTGGTGGGGGGAAGTATCATAATCGAAATGGTCCGTTTTGTCCCCTACCTGAAGGCGTAAAATCTCACCGTTATCTGCCAGAAGGTTTAAGTTGCGGTAAACCGTACCAAGACTGATGTTTGGCATTTTTACCCGCATGGCTGTATAAACCTGGTCTGCCGTGGGATGGTCTTTCCGGGTGGAAAGATACGTTTTAATTTCTTCTCGCTGCCTACTGTATTTACTTGCCATATTGTTCCTTTCTTAAAAGTAGTAACTGTTACTGTTATCAATATAATACAAACAACAAAGAAAGTCAACTGTTTTTATATTTTTTTTAGGATAATGTTCGATTTCGTTCATTTCTTTTTGACGGGAAAGATGTTATAATTTCTTTAAATTCGGTGTAAGCCGTGCAAACGGCGGAATGAGAGGGAATATGAAATTCAAAACAAGGTTGCGCATAGCATTTGCGTCCATTGTATTTTTACCCCTGATACTGACCGCATTGGCGTTTTTTGCCATCAGTGTTTATCTGGTGCAGGATGACCAGCCGCATTTTTTTGGGCAGGTCAATTATTCAGAGATGGTTGACAGCGTACAGTCCGTGGGTGAACAGGTGCAGACGCTTTATCATAAGCTGGCGGAAACGGCGGAAAGCGAACCGCAGAAATTTGAGGACACCACCTATCTCCAATCCTTAAACAAAAGCTTAAACCGTAAAAACTCCTATATTCTGGTGAGAAAAGACAATACGATTTATTATGCGGGCAATATGGAAGCCGCGGAGTTGATTTTCGACAGGCTGCCGGAATACGGCTACGAGTACGGGGATGCTGCCGCCATGTATTTCAACGACCTGCAGAAATATGTCAAACAGGTGGACTTTTTGTTCACGGATGGTTCTGAGGGCAGTATTTTTATTGTGACCCGTATCAGCGGCATTATTTCCAAGAGGCTTCTGATAGATATGTTTATTGCCATCTGCGTTATCCTGCTATTTACCAGCCTGATGCTGACGCAGTGGATTCACAAGGGTGTGTTTACCCCCATTAACGAGCTGAACGTCGCCATGCAGAAGGTAAAGGAGGGCAATTTTGACTACCGTCTTTCCACGGATGCGTCCGGTGAAATCGGCGATTTGTACCGCAATTACGAGGACATGCGCCTGCGTCTTAAGGAAACCACGGAAGAGCAGTTGCAGCAGGAGAAGCAGAACAAAGAGCTTATCAGCAACATTTCCCACGATTTGAAAACGCCTATTACCGCCATCAAGGGTTACATGGAAGGCATCATGGACGGCGTAGCCGATACGCCGGAAAAAATGGATAAATACATCAAAACGGTGTATAACAAGGCAAATGATATGGACAGGCTTATCAATGAGCTGACGATTTACTCAGGCATTGACAACAACCGAATTCCTTACCATTTCCACCGGATAGATGTGGCGGAATACTTCGGTGACTGCGTGGAAGAGGTGGGATTGGAGCTTGACTCCCGCAACATTAAGTTAAATTATTCCAATTTAGTGGAGCCCGGCACGCAGATTATTGCCGACCCGGAGCAGATGAAGCGTGTTATCAATAATATTATCAGCAATAGTGTAAAATATATTGATAAGGAGCAGGGTGTTATCGATATCCGTATTCTGGATGAAGTAGACTCCATCCGGGTGGAAATCGAGGACAACGGCAAGGGCATTGCCGCCAAAGACCTGCCCAAGATTTTTGAACGGTTTTACCGGACGGATGCTTCCCGCAACTCCACCAAGGGCGGAAGCGGCATCGGACTTTCCATTGTAAAGAAAATTATCGAAGACCACGGCGGCTACATCTGGGCCACCAGTAAGGAAGGCGAAGGCACCTGTATGCACTTTGTCCTTCGGAAATATAAAGAACAGAAAGGAAATGAAAACGTATGAGCAGCAGAATACTGATTATTGAAGATGAAGAAGCGATTGCAGATTTGGAAAAGGACTACCTGGAACTCAGTGATTTCGAGGTAGAAATACAGAATACCGGAGACGGCGGCTTAAAGGCTGCTCTGGAAAAGGATTTTAACCTTATTATACTGGACTTGATGCTTCCCGGTGTGGACGGCTTTGAGGTGTGCAAGCAGATTAGGGAAAAGAAGGACATTCCCATCCTCATGGTTTCCGCCAAGAAGGATGATATCGATAAAATCAGAGGTCTGGGACTGGGCGCAGACGATTACATGACAAAGCCTTTCAGCCCCAGCGAGCTGGTAGCAAGGGTAAAAGCGCATCTTGCCAGATACGAAAGACTGGTGGGCACCAATGCCAAGCCCCAGAACGACATTGTGGAAATCAGGGGTCTGCGCATCGACAAAACTGCCAGAAGAGTGTATGTGGACGGTGTGGAAAAGACCTTTACCACCAAGGAATTCGATTTGCTGACCTTCCTTGCGGAGCATCCCAATCATGTATACACCAAGGAAGAGCTGTTCCGTCAGATTTGGGACATGGACTCCATCGGCGACATTGCAACCGTTACGGTTCACATCAAGAAAATCCGTGAAAAAATCGAGTACGATACCGCGAAACCCCAGTACATCGAAACCATCTGGGGTGTGGGCTACCGCTTCAAGGTATAAATTATGCAGACACAGATTGTATATGAGGACGAGGCGGTTCTGGTTATCCGGAAGCCTGCCAGTCTGGCAACAGAAAGCGCCGGCATCGGCCAGAAGGACGTAGTCAGTGAACTGAAAAACTATGTGGCAAAGAAAAATCCGGGGAAAATGCCGTATCTTGGCGTTGTTCACCGGCTCGACCAGCCCGTGGAAGGGCTTTTGGTATTTGCCAAAACGAAAAAAGCTGCCGAAAATTTAACGGCGCAGCTTGGAAAAGGTACGCTTAAGAAGGAATATCTGGCAGTTGTATGTGGAAAAGTACCGGAAAATACCGGCAGGCTGGTGGATTATCTGGCAAAAGAAAAAGGTATGACGGTGGTAAAGGAAGTCGCGGATGCACAGACAGAGAAAGCTGCAGACCCGAAAGTGAAGCAAGCCGCAGAACCGCAGGCAAAAAAAGCGGTGCTCACCTACACGAAAAAGGCAGAAACCGAAAAACTTACATTGCTTGCGGTGCAGATAGAAACCGGACGTTTTCACCAGATAAGGGCGCAGCTTTCCCACGCGGGCTTTCCCATTCTGGGAGATGAAAAGTACGGCTCCGAGGAAAGCAAAGAGCTCTCCCGGGAAAAGAAAATCCGTTTCACGGCGCTTTGTGCCGCTTCCTTAAGTTTCAGACATCCCGTGACCGGCAAGGTCATGATGTTTACCCAGACGCCGCAAAATCCGGCATTCGCGGATTTCGTGACGGAATAAGAGCCGGCGCATTTTGCATAAACATATAAGAATAGAAACAGAAACATGTCATATACTAAACCCTATCAACAGGATGGGCGTGATAGACAGGCGCCGCGAAGGATTGCGGGGAGGGATTGGCATGCAGAAGAAATGGTATGAACAAAAAGGAATGGTACTGCTCCTCTTAACCGGAGCAGTCTATTTTTTTTTACGGTATCTTTCGCCACTGCTGACGCCCATTTTAGCGGCAGGAATTCTGCTCACCCTGTGCTATCCGGCGTTTGACGACATCCAGAAAAAAACAAAGATTAAGAAGCAGTACATGGCAAGCGCCATGCTGGTGCTTATTGGGGCGGTGCTCATGGGACTTCTGTGGTGGGCAAGTGTGTACCTGTTCCGGAAAATTCCCCAGTGGGCAGCAGGCGTGGACGGGCTGCAGGAAACCCTGCGTCTTTTTATCGGGGACTGCTGTGGCAAAATGGAAAGCTTTCTGGGGATAGAAGCCGATGATTTGAGCCATTCTCTCACGGGTCAGATGGACGCTGCGTTTGAAAACCTGAAAATCTCTATTCTGCCGGGGCTTTTGCAGAACAGTTGGACCTATGTAAAAGCGGTGGGCTCCGTTTTTGCGGTGCTGGCGGTCACCATGATTGCTACGGTGCTGCTCGCCAAGGATTACGATGATTTGCTTGCCATGGTGGGAAAGCAGAAATGGAGTGTTATTCTTTTGGAGGTGGCGCTTAAGGTTATCCGCTATCTGGCTACTTATGTGAAGGCGCAGCTTCTTATCCTGCTTGGGATTTCTCTTACCTGTGTGACACTTCTGTCGGTTGCAGGGGTGGAAAAAAGTGTATTCTGGGGGATTTTGGCGGGAATTTTGGATGCCTTGCCTTTTATCGGTACCAGCATCGTGCTGCTTCCGCTGGCGTTGTGGGAGCTTTTTTCCGGGGCATACCTGAAAGCCTTTTTCTGCCTGCTGGCATACGGCGTCAGCGCTCTGTTCCGGGAGCTTGCGGAACCGAAGCTCATCGGCAAAAGAGTGGGCATTTACCCCTTTATTATCCTGATTTCCGTGTATGCGGGGATAAAGCTGTTCGGGCTGTGGGGCATTATCAAGGGGCCGGTGGGGCTGGTTATGATTGAACAGTCCTATGTCTGCATCTGCCGCTATATTGACAATAAAAAGGCGGATGGATTATGATGGAGGAAACGTGTGTAAAAAGAAGGGACAGGACACATGAAAAAGAAACAGGTTAAACAGAAGCAACGTTCGCTTGCGGCGGATATACAGACGGTTTTGCTGTGGGTTCTGCTGTGCATCAGCTTCTTTTATCTTATTATGATGGGCGTGGTGCTGCCGTTTTATTACCATCCCGAAACGGCGTATATGACAATCGGCTCCGGCAAGGCGGAGTTTTTCAATAAATGGGCATTCGGTACGGCAAAGGTAGCGGGAGTGTTTCTTCTTCTCTATCTGCTGACGTCAGCGGTAAGACAATTTCTGTTGTGGAAAAAAGAAAGAAACCGGAAAACAGGGGGAACTTCCCTGTGGGCGGCAGTGAAGGCAGGATGCCAGAAATTCTGGCAGAGTCTTACCGGCACGGAACTGTTTGCCGTTTGTTACATAGCTGCCCTGTGCATTTCCTATCTTCTGACGGATTACCCGGAATTTGCAAAAATGGGTGCCGACGGCTGGAACATGGGCTTCTGGCCCCAGATTTTGTTTTTGTTTTTCTTTTTATTATTGGAAAGAACCCTCACAACCAGAATGGCAAAGGCAGGCATCGGGCTGATGCTTTCGGCATCCACGGTGGTATTTCTTTTGGGACTCTTAAACCGTTATGAGGTCAATCCCCTGCACATGGAAAGCAGCGGGCCGGGATTTATTTCCACCATCGGCAATATCAACTGGTACTGCGGCTATTGGTCGGTGTTGTTCCCGGTATGCTGCGGTATTTTCCTGTTCCGGGAGAAAGTCCTGCCGGGCAGCAGTTTTGCGCATACCGGCACTTTGCAGCGGGACATTTCAGCACGCACAGGCATTGCAGGGCAGCGGGGTGCTTCTGCGCAGCCGTCGCCTGTGTTCGGTTTGTACCGCATCCTGCCGGTGCTTAGCGGCATTGCGGTTGTTATCGGTTTTGCCACGGGGGTATCCCAGGGCAGCGACAGCGGTCTTTTGGTGCTGGCAGCCATGACGCTCATTCTGGGCTGTTTTGCCGGAAACGAAAAGGAAGGCTTACGGCATTTTATCGAACTTCTGTTGTTGTTCTGTGTTTCCCTTACGGGACTTTTTGCCCTGCAGCATCTGTTCCCGGAGCGGAACAAATACCAGACTGCCGGTTATCTTTTCCTGACAGGGAAGCCTTGGGGGCTGATTTTCGGCGTGCTGCTTCTCTGCCTGTATTTCTTCTTATTTATAAGAAAGAATAACCGTGCGAACGGACGGACGAAAGCGGTTAAAAATAACTGTGACAATAAATTGGCAGGAACAGTGGACAGGGGCATTGTATGGACTTACAGAGCCTGGCAGATACTGACAGGACTTTCTGCTGCGTCACTGGTTCTCTACATCGGTCTTCTGATTTTCAATACGACACACCCGGGCGTAATACCGGCGCTTGACGGAAACGCCCTGTTTACCTTCAATACTTCATGGGGAAGCTCCCGCGGGGCTACCTGGAGCATCGGCATCCATACATTTCTGGCACAGAATTTCGGTCACCGGCTCTTTGGCGTAGGTCCGGACTCCATGGCGGCATACCTGTATCAGAGCGACAATTCCACACTGCTTGCGGAAGTCAAGGCGACTTTTGGGGATAAAAGACTTACCAATGCCCATGGAGAGTGGATAACTGTCCTGGTAAATACCGGGCTTATGGGGCTGTTGAGTTTTGCCGCCATGATTATTTCTGCCGTGGGAACTCTGTTCTCCCGGAAACAGAAAACACTGGTAAAAGCCTGTGGGCTTGCCGTTTTATGCTATACCCTGCACAATATTTTCAGCTTTGAGCAGATGATGAACATCAGCCAGATGTACCTTGTTATGGGCATCGGCATGGCTGTGGCGGAAAAGGAAGAAAGGGATTGATATGTTATTTAACTCCACAATTTTCATAGCGCTCTTCCTGCCGCTTTGTCTGATTGGCTGGTACGGGCTGCAACAATTCAAAAATCCTGCCTGGGCAAAGCTGTTTCTGGTGGGCATGTCTCTGTGGTTTTACGGTTATTATAACCCATGGTATCTGCTTATTTTAGTGGGCAGCCTGCTTGTTAACCAGGGCATCAGTGCCGCCATGGAGCATGAAAGTGCAAAGCTGCCCGGAAAAGGACAGGAGCCTTTCGGGGAAGCCGCCCGCAAAGTGCCGGGAAGCCGGAAGCTTCTTCTGGCGCTGGGGCTTATTGCCAATATCGGACTGTTATTTTATTTTAAGTATTTTAATTTTTTCGTAGACAACTGCAATTTCTTTTTTCATACGGACTGGCAGATAGAAAAAATTGCACTGCCGCTGGGTATCAGCTTTTTTACGTTCCAACAGATTTCCTATGTGGTGGACCGCTATAAGGGAGACGCGCCCTGCTACAGTCTGCTGGACTATGCCTGCTTTGTGACCTTCTTTCCCCAGCTCATTGCGGGGCCCATCGTACTGCACAGTGAATTTATTCCAACGCTGCAGGCGAGAAAAAACAGGAAGCCGGACTGGGAAATGTTTTATGACGGCGTGGCGCTGTTTGTACTGGGCTTTGGAAAAAAAGTACTTTTGGCTGACGTGTTGGCGCTGCTTGTGAACTCCGTGTTTGATGTGGTTGGCGTGGTGCAGTATTACCTGGATTTCTGGACGGGACTTATTACGATTTTGTGCTACGGCTTCCAGCTTTACTTCGATTTCAGCGGTTACTGCGATATGGCGCGCGGCATCGGCAGAATGTTCGGCTTTGAACTGCCGGTGAATTTCCGTTCCCCCTTCAAGGCGGACTCCGTCCGGGATATCTGGAAACGCTGGCATATTACACTGGGACGTTTTTTAACCGCTTATGTATACATTCCTCTCGGGGGCAACCGGAAGGGCAAGGCAAGAAAGTGCCTAAACCTGTTTCTGGTATTCTTAGTCAGCGGCATCTGGCACGGCGCCAACTGGACGTATATTCTGTGGGGCGTAATGCACGGCGTTGCCATTGTGTGGGAAAATCTGTTCCCGAAGCTTCGGTTCAAAAGCCGGATGCTCAATGTCTTTTTTACCCAGATATTCTGGTTCCTGACCCTGATTATGTTCCGCAGCAATACCCTTTCGCAGGCGGGATATTTTTACCGCAATCTGTTCACGGCGCCCAAGCCTTTCCTAAACGGCATCGGTGCGGCGCTGCAGATACCGGAGAACTTTATTATCATAAAGGCGCTTACCCTGAAAGCGCCGCAGTATCTGCCTGTTTTTTATTTTGTTATGATTGGTCTTATGCTTGCCGTCAGCTTCTTTTTTGCTTACGGAAAAGAGGCGGGAGAATGGATAAAAGCGAAGGCGCGCACGAAAAAGGGCGCATTTCTGCTGGCTGTTGTCTTTCTCTGGGGATTTGTGTCCCTCTCCCAGGTCAGCACGTTTTTGTATTTTAACTTTTAACCGTTTCAGTAAAGGAAGAATGAAATGCTTACCGGTAAAAAAGCTTTGAAAAACTTCATATTGTGGGTAGCGGCAGGGCTCCTTCTTGTTGCGGGCATTACTATCCTGTTTGACCCCTTTTACCAGTATCACGGACCTCTGCCCGGCATGAAGGAAGTGCTGTTTGAAAGGGAAAGCCAGGTTATCGGCTCCATCCGGCATTTTTCCTATGACAGTGTGCTTTTGGGTTCTTCCGTGGTGGAAAACTGCGACAGCAACTATCTGGACAATGCTTACGGCATCAAAACCCTGAAGGTGGTGAAAGGCTCCGGCTCCACGGCGGACCTTATGTATTATCTGGAAAAAGCACATGAAAAGCAGGACATTAAGAGAGTTTTTTACGGACTGGATTTGTTTGCCCTGAAAATGCCGTGTGAAGTGACGGTGGTGTCACAATATAGCCCGAACTATCTGTATACGGAAACCATTCTGGATGACGGCGCGTATCTTTTTAATAAGGACGTGCTCTTAAAGAAAATCCCGCTGATGCTGGCGTATTCTTTTGCGGATAAAAATACGGGCGGACATGCCTATGACTGGTCGGAGGACAAAACCTTTGGACCGGCAAAAGCCATGGAAGCCTACGAGGGACCTTACGTGCAAAGCGAGGAAAGCGTGCCGGGAGAACAAGATGCAACCGGAGCAAAAGATGCCTCTGAAACAAAAGACGCCGCGGGAGCAAAGAATTTTCTTCCGGAGAAGGATTTCACGAAAGAAAAGGAAACCATTGCAGCCAATATAGCTTTGATAACGGAAGAAATTAAGTCCCACCCGGACACCCTTTATACGGTTTTCTTCCCGCCGTACTCGCTGCTCATGTGGGACGATACCTGCAGACAGGGCGAACTTTCCGAGTACTGTTATATGCTGGAGGAGGCTCTGCAGGCGCTTCTTTCCTACGACAATGTGGAGATTTATTATTTCCAGACGGACACGGACATTGTGTGCAATCTGGACTTTTACATGGACAAGGTGCATTATTCCCCGGACATCAATCAGTACATGCTGACCTGCATGGTGCAGGAAGAAGAGGCATATCGTATAGATAAGGATAACTGGCAGGATGTGGTGCCCTCTTTACGACAGATGTGTCAGTATATAACGGAAGAAGCTATCTACAACTATTATCCGAGATAACCATGAACACCGCCCCGCAATCTGCATATCATAAGAGAAAAGGGACCGGAAGTGTTAGATATGGACTTTTCCAACCGAATTTTGCCTTTTTACATGGCATACCCACAGCCCTACCTGATGAAGGAGGACAGCACCGTCCTGCGTGACCTGGAATATTTACAGCAGATGTATCCCGGGCAGGCGAAGATGCTGCAGAAGAGGATTGCCGAGGTCCTGGATAAAATGGATTATGAGGGCAGCCTGCTTTATGATGAATACCCCGACAAGTGGCAGCTTTACCGTCTGGGAGACAGTATTGTCGCAATTTTGAAGCGGGAGGAAGAGGAAAAAGGCGAAGATGTGAATACCTCCCCGGAAAAATGGGAATGGATAAAGGATATGGTACTGCTTATCCTGTATTACGAGATTTACAAACGGCGCCACAGCGGACGAAAAGGCTTTATAAAATTTTAGTTGAGGTTTTCAGGCAAAATCATTAGAATATAGTCATAGTGGGTACTTCGGCCAAAGGGGATGAGGGAACACTATGACTATTGTTTTGTGAGGATACATCCATGGCGGAATTTTTGGATTTGATAAAGGATATAGAAAACGCCGGATTGCAGAATGCCATATTCAGCAATCCGATTGAGAAGGAAAAGGGCAGTAAAATCACCGTACATCCCATTCTTTTAAAAGGAGAAGCGGTGTATCAGCGTACCAGTTTTATCGGAACCAAGGTGTTCCATGAAAATCTGGCGCCGGACAGGCTGGCGGAGCAGCTTACACAGGACATGCAGGCATTTAAGCAGGCGGAGTTTACCACGCCGGACTTTTCCGCCTATGTGCTGGTGAGCAAAAAAGGAAAAATGACTGTTAAAAAGAAAATGATGCCGGGAGCAGGCAAAAAGAGCGCAGACAAGGCACAGAGCATGACAGATAAAAAGAGCCCGGACAAAAGCATGACAGATAAAAGGAACGCAAATGAAAAACTGCCGGCAGGGCTGGAAATTGCGGAGCACAACCGAAAGAAGCATTATATATTGGAAGAGGGCAAACCCGTGGACTTTCTGGTGGGACTCGGCGTGCAGACCCCGGAGGGCAAAATCGTAAAGGCGAAGTACGATAAGTTCCGCCAGATTAACCGTTATCTGGAATTTATCGAAGACATTGTGCGTAAGCTTCCAACAGACAGACCGGTGCGCATCATCGACTTCGGCTGCGGAAAATCCTATCTTACCTTTGCCATGTACTATTACCTGCATGTGCTTCAAAAATACGAAGTGGAGATTACGGGACTGGATTTGAAAGAGGATGTAATTGCCCTCTGCAACAGGCTGGCAGAACAGTACGGCTATGAGCACCTGCATTTTGAGAGGGGTGACATCAGCTCCTACGAAGGAGAGGATAAGGTGGACATGGTGGTGACGCTCCATGCCTGCGACACGGCGACCGATTACGCCATAGAAAAAGCGGTGAAATGGAATGCAGGCGTCATTATGGTGGTGCCCTGTTGTCAGCATGAGCTGAACCGGCAGATTTCCTGCAAGGAGCTGCAGCCCGTTTTGAAATACGGACTGATACGGGAGCGCATGGCTGCCCTTATGACGGACGCCCTGCGTGCGGATATGCTGGAGGAAATGGGCTACGAAGTACAGATTTTGGAGTTCATCGATATGGAGCATACCCCGAAAAACATTTTAATCAGAGCGGTGAAGAAAAACGGCATCCGCAAAAAATCGGAGGATGTGGAAAAAGTAACCGCATTTCTGCATGTGCAGCCGACACTGCAGAAGCTTTTGGGAAAGGAACAGGCTGAATGAAAAAAGGAATTATCAAGTGGGCGGTATTCACGGTTGTGTTTGTCGCATCGCTGTTTATATTTTCCCGGCTGTTAAATACGGGAACCAACGATATGACCATGGATATGGAGGAGCCGAAGTTCCCGGTGGTCTACATGGGCATGGGCGACATCCGCTACAACGAAATGCATGGCTATGTAAATGCCATGGATACCACGTTTATGCGGGACACCATTACCGTGCTGGACGAGAACCGAAGCACGCAGTTTTTCGTGGACACTTACGGCGACAAGGTGCAGAAATTTGTGTTTGAAGTGCGCAGTGTGGACGGAGAACGGCTGATTGAAAGCACCGAGGTCACGGGGTATGAGACTACGGCAGCAGGCATTTCCGGCACACTGACCGCCAAGGACCTGCTGGAAACAGGCAAGGAATACGAAATGGTGCTGCTTCTGACGCTGGACACGGGCAACACGGTTCACTATTACACCAGACTGGTGTTGGGAACGGACTACCATGCCTACGACAAATTAAGTTTTGCCAGGGATTTCAACAACAAGACCTTTGATAAGGAAGAAGCACAGGAACTTGCCAAATATATGGAAACCAATTCAACCGGGGACAACAGCACCCTGCATAAGGTGGATATCCATTGCAGCTTAAATCAGGTAACCTGGGGCAATCTGGAAGTGAAGAAGGTCACTTCCCCTGTTTTCCAGATTACGGAAATTGCTTCCCAAACAGCGGTCGTGACCGCTCACTATGTGGTCAGCACCGGCTCCGGCAAGCAGACCTCCTATTTCTATGTGGAAGAGTACTACCGGCTCCGCTATACCACGGACCGTATTTACCTGCTCGATTACAACCGCACCATGAACAGTATTCTGCAGGAAGAGTCGGATATTTATGTAAATGACAAGATTGTCATCGGCATTGCGGACGAGAACCTGCCGATTTACGAGAGCGAGGACGGCAATATTTTTACCTTTGTGGTACAGGACAGACTGTATTCTTATAACGTTACCACCAATAAAATGACGGTGATATTCGGCTTTTACAAGGATGAATACACGGATGCCCGCAAGATGAACACCAATCATGACATTCGTGTCCTAAATATTGACGAGGGCGGCAACATCCAGTTCGCGGTAGCCGGTTACATGGACAGAGGCAGCCACGAAGGGGAAGTGGGCGTACAGGTCTACAATTACGACAGCAGCTACAACACGGTGGAAGAAAAGCTGTATATCCCCTATAACGGCAACTACCGTATTCTGAAAGCGGAGCTGGATGAACTTCTTTACCTGAACAGAGAAGGCTATCTGTATACTAAGCTCAACAATGCGGTTCTGGAAATCAATCTGGAAGAAATGACCTGCAGTTATCTGCTGGCGGATGTGGAACAGGGCAGCATGTGGGTATCGGACAGCGGACGGATTGCGGTATGGCAGACCGGCGGCAGCCTGTATGAGGCAACCGGGCTGACCCTTATGGATTTCGGCACCCGGAAAAAAATAACCGTCAATGCCGGGACGGATGAATATATCCTGCCGCTTGGTTTCATGGAAGAGGATTTGATTTACGGTATTGCCCGCAGGGAGGACATCATAAAGGATAATGCCGGAAGAGTCACCTTCCCCATGTATACCGTTTCCATCTGCGATTCCAAGGGCATTGCCTTAAAGAAGTACAGCCAGGACAATATTTATGTGACGGCATGCAGCATAAACGGCGGACAGATTACCCTCGACAGAGTGCTGAAAACGGAGAGCGGAAGCTTTACGGAAACCACGCAGGAGCACATCATGAGCAGCACAAAAGAGACGGTGGGCAAAAACACCATCAGCACTGTTGCTACGGAAAATTACGGAAAATATGTGCAGATTGCGGTGAAAAAGGAAATCGACCGGAAAGCGCTGCAGGTAAGAAGCACCAAGGAAATTATGTATGAGGGCTCCCGGGATTTAGTACTTCCCGAGGCAGAGGAAAAGGATGCGTTTTATGTGTATGAGCCGGACGGCAGCGCCGGCGTATATAAGGAAGCGGCGGCAGCCGTGAAAGCAGCCGAAGAACTGAGCGGTGTAGTGATAAATAAGGCGGGGGATTATGTCTGGATGCGGGGCAACCGTGCCGTGAAAAACCAGATTATGTCCATCAAGGCAGAAAGCAGCACAGAAGAGACCTCAAGTCTGGCTGTCTGCCTGAATGTCATGTTAAAGAAGGAAGGCATTACCCGGAATACGGAATACTGGCTTGACCGGGGCGAAAATATTTACTCCCTGCTGGAGGAAAACTTAAGCGACGCCCAGATTTTAGACTTAAAGGGCTGCTCTTTGGACTCCGTGCTGTATTATGTAAACCGGGATATTCCGGTGCTGGCATGCTTAAATGACGGCAATGCCGTGCTGATTACCGGCTTTAACCAGTACAATGTGGTCATTATGGACCCATCAAAAGGCACTCTTGCCAAGATGGGCATGAACGATGCCACCGACTGGTTTGCCGAAAACGGAAACGCCTTTATCACTTATATGAAATATGAACAGTAACAGCGTGGCTTTTATGCCGTCCGGAAAATGCGGGCGGCATATTTTTTTAACGAAAACAGTAAAATCATGCCGAATACACCGCCGGCAATGATTTCGCCAATGCCGACCGTGAGGGCAAGATACCAGAAGGCATCCTCCAAATGGTAGCCGAACATTAAAACAAGGGGAACGATAATGGTGTTGGAAATAATATTGGGAATGGGTACCAGCCATTTATTTTTGCGCACCAGATAAGCACCCACAGCGCCGATTAAAGTGGCAAAGCTTCCTAAAAAAATATCCAACAGGCATGCACCCGTGAGAAAATTGGAAAGAAAGCATCCGACAAAGAGACCGGGAATGGCGGCGGGGGTAAAAAAGGGAAGGACGGAAAGCATTTCCGAAAGACGAATCTGGATGGCGCCGGAAGCTAAGCCGAAAGCATGGGCAATCATGGTGAGCACCACATAAAGAGCTGCAATCATGGCAGCCTGGACAAGATAGAGCGTTTTTTTGTTTTTCATTGATTTTCTCCTTTAGTTTTGTTTTACGTGTGGAAGGTCTCGAACACACGGTAATGCAATTTGATACTATAACATGTATCCGTAAAAAATGCAACACACAAAATCGTGTATAAAAACATGGGTGTTGTTAAGATTTTACAATTAAACACAGAAAATCGGCAAAATACTGTACAAAATAATCAAAAAATGGTATAATCGGTACATCACTTGAAAGGAGAATTTTGGATATGGAGAAGGAGAAAAAGAAAATTCATTCCATTAAAACCAAAATCACGGCATTGACCATCGGAATTGTAGTCTGCGTGGCAGCATTGCTCTTAGTGGTACTGATTTCCAATGGCAGAAAGCAGATTGTAAACGTTACACAGAATTATTTGCTGGATATCGCAGAGGCCTACGGCAAAGAGCTGGAAGGCCAGGAGGACAAGCTCTCCGACCCGGGATATCTTGCAAATTTACTGAATGGGGTAGGCTTACAGGGCATCTCTTCCAGCTATGCATACTTAGTGGACGCAGACGGCACCATGTTGTACCATCCCACCGCAGATAAAATCGGCCAGCCCGTCGAGAACAGCGTAGTAAAGTCACTGGTACAGGACATGAAGGCCGGTAAAAAAGTAAACGCAAATGTAGTCAGCTATGACTTCCGGGGAGCCACCAAATACGCTTCCTATTATGTAAGCAGCACCAATGCCTACATCCTGGTTATTTCCGCAGATGAAGCAGAGGTATTGAAGCCCATCCGGAACCTGGCAATCCAGGGCATCATCATTACCTGCATCATTGCCGTACTGGCTATTATTATCGGACTTGTCTATGCACAGAGAGTGACCGGTCCCATCAGGACCATTACCGGCATGGTAAACCGCTTTGCCGACATGGACTTTACCAAGGACGAAAAAGAAGATATCCTGAGCAGGCGCAACGATGAAACCGGCGACATGAGCCGCTCCATTAAAAAGATGCGTGAGCAGATGGAAAAGATGATACTGGATATCCGGCAAAGAAGCGAAGAGCTGTTTGCCACATCCGATGTGCTGAGCAAGGACTCCGAGGAAACCTACGAAATGGTTATCCAGGTAGAAAAAGCGGTTTCGGAAATCGCAGAAGGTGCGACTTCCCAGGCGGGAGAAACCCAGAAGGCTACCGAAAGCGTTATCACCATCGGCAACATGGTGGAGGAAACCGCATCCGAAGCAGGCAGACTGCATAGCAATACGGATGTGATTAAAAATCTGGGTTCCGAAGCCAATTCCACACTGGCTGACCTGACGGAAATCAACCGCAAGACCAAAGATGCGATTGAGATTATTTCCAGACAGACCAATACCACAAATGAGTCCGCACTGAAAATCAGAGAAGCAACCGCACTCATTACTTCCATTGCAACCGAAACCAATCTGCTTTCCCTGAACGCTTCCATCGAAGCAGCAAGAGCTGGGGAGCAGGGACGAGGATTTGCCGTTGTCGCAAGCCAGATTCAGAAGCTGGCGGAGCAGTCCAATGAGTCAGCCAAGACCATTGAACACATTGTCAGCGCTCTGATAAACGACTCCGAAAAAGCCGTACATACCATGGAAGAAGTCAAAGGCGTCATGGAAGAACAGAATACCAAGGTGGACAAGGCAGGAGAAATCTTTGAAGATGTACTCCGCGGCATTGAAGTAACCATCAAGGGTATCACCACCATTTCCGATTATACGTCGAAGATGGATACCGCTCGTGTCAATGTGGTGGATGTGGTACAGAACCTGACCGCCATTGCCGAAGAAAACGCAGCCGCTACGGAAGAAACTTCCGCATCCGCTACCGAAGTCAACAACATCATCGGCAACATTTCCGACAAGGCAAAGGATGTTCACAACATTGCGGAAAATCTGCATGATACTGTGGAGATATTTAAAATCTAAGGAAATCTTTACCGACGCAGAGTCAATGGAATAAAAAACCACCGGTTCATAGGCCGGTGGTTTTTGCTATTTCTTTTATGCTTTTGGTGTGATTTCAAAAAGTCTTGCCATAACGGGCTGTTCATACTGAACGGTAAGCACGTCCCCATTAAGGGTAAATGCCGTCGGCTCCTTTGCCGGATAGAGGCAGGAAACCTGCAAGCCGTCTTTTGCAAAAGGAAGACCGCTTAACGGTACGGATAAGGTAGTGTCCGTGCAGGAAATGCCGGCTTTACGGTATCTGTCCGTATTCTTTCCTTCCATCTGCCGTTTCCATACGGCGAGGTAAGCTTTACCATTTACCTGCAATCCGCCGCATACCCATAAATCTTCATTGTCTGCAATGTCAAGAGGCCAGAAAGGTACTGCCCGGCGGATATCCTGACGGATGTTCTTGTAGCAGGCAATTCCTTCTTTCACCAGGGCAAGGCGCTCCGGCGGAAGCTCTGCCAGATGACCGCTCTGATGAATACGAAGCAGCATGGCATTTATCATATTATAAATGACTTCTTCTTTATTTCCCTGGCGCATCGGATAGGACCAGACGGCAGCCTGTTCGGGAGTAACACCTGCCGCAGCATTGGCGGCGATGGTGGCATAATTACGGTAATCTTCCTGGTCGGAAGTGGACTGGATGCTGTAGCGGGAGAGCAGCGCATAATCAATACGCAGACCGCCGCTGGAGCAGTTCTCAATGACCAAATCGGGATATCTGGCAAAGACGTCGTCGAGCCAGTGTAAATATGCCTTTTCATGTTCTAAAAGACCCTGACCGACACTTTCGGCGCCGAGCTCCGTTCCGATACCCGGTTCAATGTTGTAGTCCATTTTGATATAGCCGACACCGTAGTCCTTTACCACTCTGTCAATGACTTCGTTGACATGGGCAATGACGGCGGGATTTCGGAAGTCAAGCTGATAGCGGCTGCGGTCGTACACACGCTTTCCGTGACGTACGAAGAACCAGTCATCGGGTACATTTTTGGCTTTTTCACAATGAATACCCATGACTTCCAGCTCCAGCCACACACCGGGAACCATGCCCTTTTGGCGGATGTAGTCGGTGACTTCTTTGATGCCGTTAGGAAAACGCTCCCGGCATTCCTGCCATTCGCCGACACTGTCCCACCATTCGCCCGGAGCATACCAGCCCGCATCGATAACATAGTATTCACAGCCGCATTCGGCAGCGGCATCGATGAGAGGCAGCTCCTTTGCGGTGGTCGGGTCACCGAACAGACAGTTCATATAGTCGTTGAAAATAACCGGTAAGTTTTCGTCGTCCTTATTCGGTCTGCGGATAAGACGGCGGTATTTGGTGAGTTCGCCGATGGCTTTTTCAAAGCTGTCATCCGTTACTCCTACGGCAACCGGTACGGACTCAAAGGATTCCCCCGGTGCAAGATTTTTGAACCAATGGGACTGTACTTCCGTGGGACCGCTTACGCATACATAAAAGTGGTTGTTCTGGTCGCTGATTTCGTAGTGCCAGGAACCGTTATGCTCTATCTGCCAGAACAGGCTGGTGTGTGCTTCCGTATTTGCCACATAGCCTAACGGCAGGTATTTTTTCGTAGACCAGTTTCCGGTATTGGTGACTTCCAACACCTGTGAGGTACGCTGGTACACACCCGGCTGCGTCTGGGCAAGACCCACTTCGCCGAAGGTGTATTCCTTTATGCTCATTTCTTTCTGCCAGCCGTTGTAGGGGATACGCACCCTCATTTTGGCATCGGAACTGCGCTTACCTTCCTTTTCAATGCCGGTGTAGCAGAAGGAAGATAAATATTCCAGACACTGTGTGCTGTCGCCTTCGTTGGTTACTCTGTTTACAATACGGACAACGGAAGTACCTTTGTAAAACTGCATGCGGGTTTCCACACGGACATGGGTTACCTCGGTATCCTCCTGATAAGCGGTGAGCAGACGGCCGGTTTCGTTGACACAGTCGTCCATACCGGCATAGGTCAGTAAATAGCCCGGTGCGGTACAGATATGCTTATTGCCGTGCTTTTCGTAAGGACGGTTGTAACCGGACAGATTGACCTGCACCAGTTGGAAAGCTTCCTCAATAAACTGATTTTTTCTGACTAAATCCTCTGCTTTGCACTCCGGGCCGTATTTGCAGATATCGTCTTCGCAGAATTCCGCCTTGGAAAAATGAAGCAGTTTAAGCTGGTTTTTATCGGTAATACCGAAAACGATATGAATACCGTTTTCGGTGATATTGATATATTTCATATTTTCTGCTTACAGTTCGCCGGTACGATAGCGTGCTACGATGTTCTGAATTCTTTCATTGGGATTTAACAAATCGCTGATGGAAGAATCGTGGTTTAAGGTATCGATGATGTAAGCGATGTACTTGCTCATATCGCAGCTGATGTACCAGTCTTTGGAAAGCAGTTCCGGTGTCTGGTAAACCAGATTGGTGGTTAAAATTTTGGTAATGATGCCTTCTTTGTAAGCCTTGTCGAACTTGTCCAGACCGTTGGTGAACAGACCGAAGGTAGCGAATACGAAGATGTTTCTTGCCTTGCGCTCCTTTAATTCGGCAGCCACTTCCAGTACGCTTTCGCCGGAAGAAATCATATCATCGATGATAATCATGTCCTTGTCTTCTACGCTGGAGCCTAAGAATTCATGGGCAACGATGGGGTTGCGTCCGTTTACAATCTTGGTGTAGTCGCGGCGCTTGTAGAACATACCCATATCCAGTCCCAGAACGTTTGCAATGTAAATAGCACGGCTCATACCGCCTTCATCCGGGCTGATAACCATCATATGGTCGGCGTCAATCTGTAAATCCTTAACATTTCTTAACAGACCCTTGATAAACTGGTAAGCGGGCTGAACGGTTTCAAAACCGTGCAGGGGAATTGCATTCTGTACACGGGGGTCATGGGCATCAAAGGTAATGATGTTGTCAACACCCATGCGGACCAGTTCCTGCAGAGCCAGTGCACAGTCAAGGGATTCACGGGAAGTACGTTTATGCTGTCTGCTTTCATATAAGAAAGGCATGATAACGGTAATTCTTCTTGCCTTACCGCCGACAGCGGCAATGATACGCTTTAAGTCCTGATAATGGTCATCGGGAGACATATGATTTTCATGACCGCAAAGAGAATATGTCAGGCTATAGTTTGCTACATCAACTAACAGATATAAGTCATCGCCTCTGACAGACTCTAAAATGGTACCCTTGGCTTCGCCGGAACCAAAACGGGGTACGTTGGTTTTGATAAGATAGGAAGGACGCTGATAGCCGGAAAAAGCAAGGCTTTCCTTGTGCTCGCTTTCACGTTCTCCTCTCCACTTTACCAGATATTTGTCAATTTTTTCACCTAAAGGCTGGCAGCTCTTTAAGGCAATGATGCCCAGACTTCCAACGGGAATGGTTTCCAAATTGCGCTTTTCTTCTCGGTTTGGCATGAAAATAATCCTCTCTTTCTTGAATACATTTATGAATTTGTAAATTTCTTACGGATACGGATGTCTGAGCCGGATAATTTGCGGAAGGTAAAGGCATTGGTCAGACGGGAGAAAATACGCTCCGAATAACGCTCCTTCAAGCCCTCCAGGCTCAGGTTGGTGGAGATGATAACGGGCTTTTTACGAAGGCTTCTTTCGTTCAGAATAGAGAAGAGATGCGTGTTTGTAAAAGCGTTGGTAAGCTCGGTGCCCAAATCATCGATAATCACCAAGTCACAATTGTACAAGTCTTCCTGGGTCTTGTAAAGTACTTCTTTTTCATTGGAAGCAAATGCCTGTCTGGAAAGCAGGTCAAACAGACCGGAAGCGGAAAAATAAATCACGGAATAGCCGTGCTGCAAAAGCTCGTAAGCAATGCAGTTGGAAAGAAATGTCTTGCCGGTGCCAACAGCGCCGAAAAACAGAAGGTTCTGGTATTCCGTGTCAAAATTACGGATAAAGGAAAGGCTGTTTTCCACTGCCTTTTTGAAATTCTGCAAATCCTCTCCCTCATAATAATCATAGGAAAGAACGGAAAAATTTTCAGCCTGAAGTACTTCTTTCAGATTACTGCGGGAGTAGAGCATGCTGACGATGCGGCTCTGCAGACAGTGGCACTTTTCGCCGTTTACAAAACCGGTGTCCTTGCAGTCCGGGCAGTCATAGATGGGAGAAAGGTAATCCTCCGGGTAACCGTTTGCAAGCAGAAGTTCTCTCTTTTTACGGGAAATCTCCTGCATTTTTTCATGGTATTCCGCCATATTGCCCTGACCGTCCAAAAGCATCTTTTTCCCGTAGGAAACGGAAAGGGAAGCGGCAGCACTCGTCAGCTCCTCATAGGCGGGAAGCCTGTCCGCAATTTCTGCCTTCCTCTCGGATAAAAGGCGTTCGTTTTTTAACTGTATGGCATCGTATTCACGCAAAATAGCGTCGTATTGGGAATTCGTGAGGCTCACGGTGTTCTCCTTATCTGCGGTTTATGGGGTAGTTATTTACTGCTTAAAAGTCTTGCTTCCAGCTCGTCGTAGTCGTAACTTCTCTGGGCAAACTGGTTGAAACGGTTGGAAGAAACCTGGGAAGAGGAAGCAGTGGAAGAGGTGCTTCTGCTCTGGCGGCTCTTCTGGTACTGGGCATCAATGCGCTGGATGTCGGACTTGTGATGCACGTCCTCTTTTTTCCAGTTGCTTAAAATGCCCTCGGCATATTCAAAACGGTGGCTGTCCGTAGCAAGCACGGTACGCTCGCAGGCAATGGCAATGATGTCCTGGGAGAAGCCGTATTCCTTCGTCCAGCGTATGATATATTCAAGTTCTTTTTTGGTGGGAGCGTTGTTTTTACCCAGCTCCTTCATAATGGTATAAACGGATTTGTCGTATTTGGCGGCAAATTTTTCCGCCTGCTTGGGGGTCATCACACCGGACTGCGCCCAGTTTAAGGCAACCGCCTCTATGTATTTGAAATCTTTTTTGCCGCGGTCCACGCAGTACTGCAGCAGATAATCAATCAGGTCATCGGAGAAGTGCAGGCAGTCCGACAGATACAGAATGGACTTCATATCGGACACACTGAGTTGTCTGCCCATGTAGGACTCCGCAATAAAAAAGAGCTGACGGATGTTTTCTTTATTTTTAAACGCAGAAAGCTGGTCTGCGGAGTAGGACGGCTTCTTGTAGGGGTCCGCCTTTTCGGCAGGCGCTTCTTCTGCTTTTTCGGTAACAGTCGCCGGCTCGTCCGTTCCTTTTAGAAAGCGGATGCCGGATACATTCTTGCTCTCATCGTATTCGATGGCTAAAAGCTTTAATTTTTCCCAGTACTTTAAAGAACGCAGCACTTCGCGCTCCGTATGGTTAAAGAAGTCCGCAATTTCAGACACACTGGCAGCCTGACCGGCACCCAGCTTGCGAAGCAGATAAAGATAAATCTTAAGCTGTGCATCATTTGCATCCTTCATGTAATTGTCAATAAAAGAGTTGGAAAGAAGCGTTACACCCGGTACGTCTTCCCTGTAAATAGTAAACTGACCCATTTTCTCACCTGTCCTGATTTCCTCATTTCGCATGTCAAAGTATAACATATCTTTTTCAAAAAGGAAATAGCCCCGTTCCCGCAAAACCTTGTAAATGCTGGGTTTTCAGGACATTGTGGATATTGTGGATATTGTGGATAGAAAAATAAAAGCACCAATTTTACATGGTTTTTACAGGCTTACTTATCCACAGGAAACACAAAAATATCCACAATGCTGAAGCCTCTTTCGAGGGGACAACATTGTGGATAATGTGGACAACTATTCTCCGAGGAGGTTTTCCCCGATTTTCAGTACATCTCCGGCACCCATAGTTATCAACAGGTCGCCGTTGATACAATTTTGCAGTAAAAAATTTTCAATTTCATCAAATGACGGGAAATAGTAGCAGTCGCAGCTTAAGTTTTTCAGCTCGCGGAGCAAATCTTTTGAGCTGATGCCCAGGGTATCCGTTTCACGGGAGGCATAGATGTCTGCCAGCACCACTTTATCCGCCAGGGAAAGCGCTTTTGCAAAATCCTTTAAAAATGCTTTGGTGCGGGAATAGGTATGGGGCTGGAACACGCACCAGAGGGTATTGTGGGGATATTTTGCGGCAGCTTTTAAGGTTGCGGTAATTTCTGTGGGATGATGTGCATAATCATCTATTATGGTAACGCCGCCAATCTTTCCTTTGTATTCAAAACGGCGGTCCGTTCCATGGAATGAGGAAAGTGCCTTTGCGGAAAGCTCTGCGGGCAACTTCAGTATGTCGGACAAGGCTAAGGAAGCCAGTGCATTCAGTACATTATGTTCACCCGGTACGCTTAAGTGCACGGGCAGGGCGCTTCCGTCCGGAAAATGCGCCGTAAACAGCGGACACCCCATTTCGTCATAGGAAATGTCCGTGGCAAAATAATCGGCGTCGTCCGTAAGACCGAAAGTAAGTACCTTACAGGGCAGCCCCTCCGTGATTTCCGTAAGATTGTCAATTTTACGGTTGATAATCAGGGAGCCGTCTGCAGGCAGAAGCTCGGCGAAACGGCGGAAAGAAGCCCGGATGTCGTTGATATCCTTAAAGAAATCGAGATGGTCTTCTTCTATATTAAGGATAATACCGATTTTCGGGAAAAAGCTTAAAAAGCTGTTGGTGTATTCGCATGCCTCGGTCACAAAGTAGCCGGAGTGGCCTACACGGATATTGCCGCCTATGGATTTGTAAATACCGCCGATGGATAATGTGGGGTCCATGTTCTGGGAAAGCAGGATTTCCGAAATCATGGAGGTTGTGGTGGTCTTGCCATGGGTACCGCTTATGGCGATGGGAGTTTCGTAGTTCTTCATCATCTGTCCCAAAAGCTCCGCACGGGAAAGACAGGGGATGCCAAGCTTGTGAATGGCTACATACTCCGGGTTGTCGGGATGAATGGCGCTGGTAAATACCGCGCAGTCGATATCGGGGGTAATGTTGGCTGCACGCTGGCCGTAAAATACGGTGATGCCTTTCTCCTCCAGGGATTTGGTAAGGGGAGAAACCTGTCTGTCGGAACCGGAAACCTGAAAGCCTTTTTCCCGTAAGACTTCCGCCAGTCCGCTCATGCTGATGCCGCCGATTCCCACAAAGTAAATATGAATCGGATGATTAAAATCAATTTGATACATAGTCGCACTTCCTATTTTAATTTTGAACAGTCTTATACGAATGTTCAATGAGATATTTATATTATACGCACATACGGCTGAAAAAACAAATGGTAAATGCTATCTATCAAAAAATAACGAAGGATTTTACATATGTAAAATTTATAATGGTTAAAGTACACAAAAAAAGAAAAAAAATGGAAATAAAAATGTAAAATTTACATAGAAAATTGTTTTCATTCCGGTACAAACGTGTTATAATGCTCTTAACATGTAATGGGAGAACAGCATTTTAATCTGTTTAGACTAGTTGTATGAGGTGATGATATGATTAAAAAAGAAATGATAGCCATGTTACTGGCTGGCGGACAGGGAAGCCGCCTGGGTGTCCTGACATCCAAAGTAGCAAAGCCCGCAGTTGCCTTCGGCGGAAAATACCGTATTATCGATTTCCCCTTAAGTAACTGTATTAACTCCGGTATAGATACAGTCGGTGTCCTGACCCAGTATCAGCCGCTCAGACTGAATACCCATATTGGCATCGGTATTCCCTGGGACCTTGACAGAAATATCGGCGGTGTTACCGTTCTTCCTCCTTATGAGAAGAGCAGCAACAGCGAGTGGTATACCGGTACCGCAAACGCCATCTACCAGAACATCGATTATATGGAAAGCTTCAATCCGGAATATGTCCTGATTTTATCGGGTGACCATATTTACAAGATGGATTACGAAGTAATGCTCGACTTCCATAAGGCAAACAACGCAGAAGTTACCATCGCAGTTATGCCCGTACCCATGGAAGAAGCAAGCCGTTTCGGTATCATGATTGCGGATGAAAACCACAAGATTAACGAATTTGAAGAAAAGCCCGCAAATCCCAGAAGCAATCTGGCAAGTATGGGTATTTACATATTCAACTGGAAGACCTTAAAAGAGGCGCTCATCGCCATGGCCGACCAGCCCGCACTTGACTTTGGTAAACATATCATTCCTTATTGCCATGAAAGACAGCTTCCTTTATATGCTTACGAATTCCACGGCTACTGGAAGGATGTAGGTACCTTGAATTCCTACTGGGAAGCAAATATGGAGCTGATTGATATTGTTCCCGAATTTAACCTCTACGAAGAATATTGGAAGATTTACACCAAGAGCGAAATCCTGCCTCCCCAGTACCTGTCCAGGGACAGCGTGGTAGAGCGCAGCATTATTGGGGAAGGCTCCAATATATACGGACAGGTTTACAACTCCGTAATCGGCTGCGGTGTTACCATCGGCGAAGGCACGGTTGTAAGGGATTCCATCATTATGAACAACAGTGTTATCAAGAAGAACTGTGAACTGAATAAGGCGATTGTAGCAGAACAGACTGTTATCGGAGATAATGTAAAGCTGGGTGTAGGAGAAGAAGCCGAAAACGATACGGCTCCTCACATCTACAACCACGGCATTGTAACTGTTGGCGAAAAGAGCGTGGTGCCTGACGGCATTACAGTGGGCAAGAACAGCGTAATCTTTGGTGTTACCACAGCAGATGATTACGAGAATTCCAGTCTCGCAAGCGGAAAAACATTGATTAAGGCAGGTGAATAACAGTGAGAGCAATCGGAATTATTTTAGCAGGTGGCAACAACCATCGTATGAAAGAGTTAACCCAGAAACGTGCAAGCAGTGCAATGCCCGTAGCAGGAAGCTACCGCAGCATTGATTTTGCACTGAGCAGCATGTCCAATTCCCATATCCAGAAGGTTGCCGTACTGACCCAGTACAACTCCCGCAGCTTAAACGAGCATTTAAGCTCTTCCAAATGGTGGGACTTCGGACGTAAGCAGGGCGGTTTATATGTACTGACCCCCGCTGTGACAGCGGACAACAGCAACTGGTACAGAGGCACCGCAGATGCCATTTACCAGAACATCCACTTCTTAAAGAACAGCCATGAGCCTTACGTTATTATTGCGTCGGGCGACGGCGTATACAAGATGGATTTCGGAAAGCTTCTGGAATACCACATCAACAAGAAAGCGGACATCACCGTTGTATGCCGCGACATGGAAGAGGATATCAATGTAGAGCGCTTCGGAACCATCAAGATGAACGAAGAATGCCGCATTGAAGAATTTGAAGAAAAGCCTCTGATGGCAAAGACCAATACCGTATCCTGCGGTATCTATGTTATCCGCCGCCGCCAGCTCATTGAAATGCTGGAGAAGTGTGCGGAAGAAGACAGATACGACTTTGTAAGAGACATTCTTATCCGTTACAAGGATATCAAGAAAATTTACGGCTACAAAATTCATGATTACTGGAGAAACATCGCATCCGTGGATGACTATTTCAACACCAACATGGATTTCTTAAAGCCGGAAGTAAGAGATTACTTCTTCAACC
This sequence comes from Lachnospiraceae bacterium UBA5899, assembly GCA_002432425.1. Lineage (GTDB taxonomy): Bacteria > Bacillota > Clostridia > Lachnospirales > Lachnospiraceae > Acetatifactor. Next base: position 14,913 of record DJEL01000045.1, on the reverse strand, counting down.
AGTACCCGGATGTATATTCCAAGGTGGATGACCTTCCTCCCGCAAAATACAATGTGGGCGCACAGGTAAAGAACAGTCTGATATCCAGCGGCTGTATCGTAAACGGCGTGGTAGAGGATTCTGTAGTGTTCAAGAAGAGTTACATCGGAAACAACTGCTACATCAAGAATTCCATTATCTTAAACGACGTATATATCGGGGACAATACACACATTGAAAACTGCATCGTAGAAAGCCATGATACCATTCGTGCAAATTCCTGCTACAAGGGTGAGGACGAAATCAAGATTGTCATTGAGCGCGACAACAGATATGTAGTTTAAGACCCGTAGAAGGGACGTTACGAAGGGGGTTACAAAGACAAATGCAGATTACAGACGTAAGGGTTCGCAAAATAACCAAAGAAGGAAAAATGAAAGCCATTGTTTCCATTACCATTGATGATGAATTTGTAGTTCATGACATCAAGGTGATTGAAGGAGAAAAGGGACTGTTCATTGCAATGCCCAGCAAGAAAGCCGCAGACGGTGAGTACCGCGACATTGCACATCCCATCAATTCCGGCACAAGGGATTTCATCCAGAAGATTATTTTGGAGAGTTACGAGAAAGCACTTGCCGAACCGACAGAGGACTGATTTTAGAGAAGACAAATTGGGGTAAAACTGCTGCGTGAAAACGCGGCAGTTTTTTTGTGCCAAATTTCTTGACAGACGCAATGCGTTATGGTATACCTACCATAAACCTACTAAACCGATAGGAATAGGGAAAATATAGTTATAATAGCATAAGAGGACAATGATATGTTTCGATATGTTTTGAAAAGAATAGAGCTTGCCGTGGTGACGGTTCTGCTGGTTATCGTGATTTTGTTTTTCCTGATGCACCTGATGCCGGGTTCTCCCTTTAACGGAGACAGGCTGACAGCCGAGCAGCAGGCGCTTTTGGAGGAAAGCTACGGACTGGACAAACCGATTTTGGTACAGGCAGGCATTTATGTAAAAAATATGCTGACCGGTGACTTCGGTGTTTCCTATGCCATCCAGCAGAATTATCCGGTTGCAAAATTCCTGGCAGTCAGATTTCCCGTGACCATCCGCATCAGCCTGCAGGCGTTTGTCTTAGGCGTGGTGTTGGGCATCCTGCTCGGCATTGCCGCAGCGCTGAAACACAATTCGGCGGTGGACACAGGAGCCTCCCTTTTATCCATGATAGGCTCGACCATTCCCTCCTATGTGTTTGCACTGGGACTGGTATATTTCTTAGCCTACAAGGCGGGCTGGTTTCCGCTTACCTATGATGCGAAAGCCCCGTTTCTTTCCTCGGTACTGCCGACGATTGCACTTTCCATTATGCCCATGTCCATGGCGGCAAGGCATACCCGCAACGAAATGATTGAAGTGATGAATTCGGAATATATGGCGCTGGCAGAGTTAAAGGGAATTTCCCGTTTCCGCGTCATCGTAGTGCACGGACTGAAGAATGCGCTCATTCCCCTGATTACCGCCATGGGTCCCATGATACTGACCCTGATTACCGGCAGCACCGTGGTGGAGCAGATTTTCTCCATTCCGGGCATCGGCTCCCTGTTTATCAATGCCATCAACGCCAAGGATTTCAATGTGGTAATTTCCCTGGCATTCATATTCAGTGTGATGTATATCGGTATTATGCTTGTTATCGACCTTCTGTATGGCGTAATCGACCCGAGAATACGTGTGGCGGGAGGTGAAAAGAGATGACACAGTTTCGCAGAAACAAAGGAGCCGTTGCGGGAGCAATCGCGTTTCTTCTTATTATACTGTTAGCACTGTTCGGTCCCATCGTAAGCGGCCATTCCTATGATGAAGTGGCGCTTACCGTACAGAATTTGCCGCCACGGATACCGGGACTGGAAAAACTGGGGATTTTCGACGGCACGGTGCAGGGCATCAATATGTATGAATTAAAGGATGTGTCCGATAAGTACTTCTGGTTCGGAACGGACACGCTGGGCAGGGATTTGTTTACAAGACTCTGCTACGGCATAAGGATTTCTCTCCTGATTGCGGCGGTCAGCGCCGTCCTCGATTTGGTTATTGGCACTACCTACGGACTGATTTCCGGCTATTACGGTGGAAAAGTGGATTTGATTATGCAGCGTATCGTGGAAATCATAAACGGTATTCCCATGATGGTCATTGTCTCTCTTTTGGTGGTGGCAATGTCGCCGGGACTTCTGTCCATTATCGTTGCCATGTCCATATCGGGCTGGCTGGGCATGAGCCGCCTGGTGCGTGCCAACACCCTGCGCTTAAAGGAAAGCGAGCATGTGCAGGCTTCCAGAGTGCTGGGTACCGGAACCTTTACGATTTTGTTCCGGGAGATTTTCCCCAACCTGTTAAGCTCCGTCATCGTTATGACCATGATGACCATGCCGAGCGCCATTTTCATGGAGTCCTTCCTTTCCTTCGTGGGACTGGGTATCCCGGCGCCGCAGGCATCTTTGGGAAGCCTCATCAGCGACGGCTACGCACACATGCTGACCTATCCGTACCAGATGATAGTGCCGTCCGTATTTTTTGCGGTGCTGATGCTGTCCATGAACTTAATCGGCGACGGACTGCGGGATGCACTGGACCCCAGACAGAAGCAGTTATAAGAAAGGCTGCCATGAGTCAAGGGGAAGCTGCTGTAAAACGGCGGACATGAGGCAGGATGACAGTAAGAAGGAGGATGCGCCATGGAGCAGGATAAGAAAGTACAGCCGGTGGTGCTGCAGGTAGAAAACTTAAGAATTTCCTTTCAGACCACAGCCGGAAAGCTTCGGGCAGTCCGGGGCGTGGATTTTACCCTTCACAAAGGCGAAACACTGGCGATTGTGGGAGAGTCGGGAAGCGGCAAATCCGTTTCCGCCAGAGCCATTGCCGGTATGATGAGTGAAAACGAAAAAATAGAAGAAGGCAGTATTTTATATACCTATGAAAAGGACGGCAGCACGGTCACGGAGGATATCCTCAAGTTCAGCCGGAAAAGACGGGCAAAAGAGTTGTACGGAAAGAAAATTGCCATGGTGTTCCAGGATCCCATGACAGCCTTAAATCCGTTACTTACCATAGAAACCCAGTTGACGGAGGGCATACGGAAGCACCTTTCCCTTTCGAAAAAGGAAGCTTACCAAAGGGGGCTGGAGCTGCTTGCCGAGGTGGGCATCACGGAGCCGGCGCTCTGTATGAAGCAGTATCCGTACCAGCTTTCCGGCGGTATGCGGCAGAGAGTGGTAATTGCCATTGCCATATCCTGTCACCCGGAAATTTTAATCTGCGATGAGCCGACCACGGCGCTGGATGTCACGGTGCAGGCAAAAATTCTGGAGCTCATCAAAAACATGCAGAAAAAATACAATCTGTCCGTTATTTTCATCACCCACGATTTGGGCGTGGTAGCGGGCATTGCCGATTACATCAATGTGATGTACGCGGGCAAGGTGGTGGAAAGAGGCACGCCGGATGATATTTTCTTCCATCCGAGACACCCGTACACCTGGGGACTTATGCTTGCCGTACCGGATATGAACACGGCGGACGACAGGCTTTACACCATTCCCGGTGCGCCGCCAAGTCTTTTGGAAGAGCCGGTGGGAGAAGCGTTTGCTCCCAGAAACCCTTACGCATTGCCCATTGATTTTGAAAAAGAAGCGCCTCTGTGCAGGCTTTCGGAAACCCATGAGGTTTATTCCTGGCTGGAGCAGGAGGAGAAGAAAACGGAAATGCCGGAGGCATTGCGGAAAAGAATTGCAAAGATGTTGGAGAATGCCGTATGAGTACAGAAAAAACACAGGATGATGTGCTTGTCGTAAAAAACTTAAAACAGTATTTCCGGGTGGACAAAAAGCATACGGTGAAAGCCGTGGATGACGTGAGCTTTTCCATAAAAAGAGGCTCCACTTTTGCACTGGTGGGAGAAAGCGGCAGCGGAAAATCCACCATCGGAAAGTCGCTGATACGCCTGTATGACCCCACGGAAGGAAGCATCCTTTTGGACGGCACGGAAATTGCGAGCCCTATGACGAAAGAAAAAAAGCGCTTTTTAACCGGCAGGATGCAGATGATTTTCCAGGACCCCATGTCCAGCTTAAATCCCCGGAGAAAGGTGCTGGATATCGTGGCGGAAGGTCTGGATGCCGCCCATTTGTACCACTCCGCGGCGGAACGCCGGGAAAAGGTGTATGACATTTTGGAAAAGGTGGGATTGTCGAAAGAACAGGCGGAGCGTTACCCACATATGTTTTCCGGCGGACAGCGGCAGAGGATAGGCATTGCCCGAGCCATGATTATGGAGCCGGAGCTGATTATCGCGGACGAATGCATCAGCGCCCTGGATGTTTCCACCCAGGCACAGGTAGTGAACCTGATGCGGGAAATACAGGAAGAAAGAGGTCTGGCGTACCTTTTCATTGCCCATGACTTAGCCATGGCAAAATATATTGCCGATTACGTGGGAGTCATCCACTTAGGACATTTCGTGGAAATGGGTACCAAGGAAGATATTTTTGAACACCCTATGCACCCTTATACAAAATCGCTTCTGGCAGCCGTGCCGGAGCCCAATCCCCGCAGAAAAAACAAAGTCGTGGAAACCTACGACAAGGATGCGCTGGGAATTGATTACGAAAAAGGCACAAAAAAGTATGTATCGGACACGCACATGGTACTGATGTAAAGCAAAATCCGGCATGAAACACCTGCCGGAAACAATCTGATTTTGATGTGAGAAATCACATGAAGATAAATACCTGTTACACACAGGCGAAGAGGAGGAACATTATGAAGAACAATTTACGAAAGAAGCTTTTAACCGGAGTTTTGAGCCTTGCACTGGCATTTTCCATGACAGCCTGCGGCAGCAACGGCGCAGCGGACGGACAGACCACAGGAAACACTGCGGCAGCAGGAGAGTCACAGACCGCACAGGATACCGCGGCTGACGGCATTAACATCCGTAACATCGCCGTCAGCGAACTTACTTCCGTCGACCCAAACTATGCCTACACCGGCAACTCCACCGTTGTCATCTTAAATACCTACGAAGGTCTGATGAAATACGGCGAGGACGGCAGCCTGCAGGGCGGCATGGCGGAAAGCTATGACGTGAGTGACGACGGCACTGTTTATACCTTCCATATCCGTGACAATGCGTACTGGTCAAACGGCGAAAAAGTAACCGCTTACGACTTCCTTTACAGTTGGCAGAGACTGGCTAATCCCGCAAACGGATGCGCCTATGCGTATGTGCTGATGTCAGCAGGGGTAAAGAATGCTTATAACGTACTGTATTCCGGAGACCCTTCCTACACGGTGGACGACCTGGGCGTAAGCGCACCGGATGAAAACACTTTTGTGGTAGAACTGGATGCACCGGTTCCCTATTTCCTTTCCATGACAACCGGCTCCTTCCTGATGCCCGTTAATCAGGCATTTGCGGAAGCAAGCGGCGAACTGTTCGGTACGGATGTGGAACATTCCATTTTTAACGGACCTTTCAACGTAACCGAATGGGAAGCAGGCGGCGCCAATGCAACGCTCACCAAGAGCAGCACTTATTACGATGCGGAGCATGTGACCTGCGACACCGTTACCTACACCTTCATCGCAGACAGCCAGCAGCAGGTGCTTGCATGGGAAAAGGGCGAGTACGACACCATCCAGTTATCCGGCGATTTCATTGCCAAATATGCGGATGACCCGGCGCTGACAAGCCTTGGCTATGCCGGCATGTACTATATTACCTTTAACTTTACCAACCAGGATTTACAGAACAAGAATTTACGTCTGGCTATTTCCACAGCCATCAACAAGAGTGCGATTGCACAGAGCATTTTGGCAGACGGTTCCACCGCAGCCGATTATATCATTCCCAAGGATTTTGCACCGGATGCACAGGGCGTTACCTTTAGGGAAAAAGCAGGGGATGTTGCCTACAACAGCTATGATTTGACCAAGGCTGCCGAGTATTTTGAACAGGCAAAGCAGGAACTGGGCAAGGACAATATTGAACTGACCTTACTGTATTCCGAAGAAGGCAGCAACGCTACCGTGGCAGCGGACATCCAGTACGAGCTGCAGACCAACCTGCCCGGACTGACCGTAAATCTGCAGGCAACCACTTCCGCACAGAGAACCACGGAAATGAGCGCAGGCAACTTTGACATTGCCCTTGACAGATGGTTTGCCGATTACAAGGATGCTTCCACTTTCTTAAATCTGTGGACTTCCACCAGCACCATCAACTACGGCAAGTGGGAAAATGCGGAATACGATGATTTGTATACAAAAACCATCGGCGCTAACGCCATGGACCAGGAAGCACGTACTCAGGCTATGATTGACATGGAAAAGGTACTTCTGGAAGATGCGGCAGTATGCCCGCTCTACCAGCCCGCCAGCGTATATCTCTTAAACACCGATTATAACTTCAAGCTGTTAAGCGGCGGACTTATCCAGAACCAGTATACCACGAGAAAATAATGTGTTTGACGGACACAGAACGGGAAAAGTCCGGCAACAAACAGAACGTAATAAACAGACAGCACATCGGCAGACAGAACGGAGGGGTGGAAGCATGGAACAGAAGATGGTCTATAAAAAGGAAAGCGTTAAGCCGTACCGCGTGCATGTACCGGCATCTGCGGAAGAATACCTGCAGGCGGTACAGCAGGCAGAGCACTACCTTTCCGCACATGTAAAAAGAACCCCGGAGGGCATTTACTGGGCTTCCGGGGAAGCTGAAAAAAATGACAATGCCTTTGCAAAGCTATCCGTGGTCAATCTCTACGGCGGCTCTGCGGGTATCCTGTATTTTTACCACAAGCTGTACCAGGCGACCAAAGAGGAAACCTACCGTAAGACCATGGAAGAGGCGCTCCGTTATCTGCTTTTCCGTCTGCCCGATTTTCTGCCGGAAAAAGTGTATACCCTGCAGGAATACGGCGCGGGCGTAAGCCTGGATTTGGGCGTGCTGGGACTGGCGGGTATCGGCTTTGTACTGGAAGATATTTATGAAACCTACCGCCAGGGAGAGGTAAAAGAAGCCCTGCACACCATTGGCAGCTATTATCTTTCCCATGCAAACCGGGAAGGGGATGCCGCTTATTTTACCGGCAGCAGCACCATGATTACCGATACTGCCGTTCTTCTGTACCTTATCCGTCACTATGAATTGTCCGGCGAACCGGAAATCCGGGAGCTTATTTTAGCCGAAGGCGAATGGTACCTTAAGCAGGGCGAATGGCAGGAGGACGGCACCTTATTTTATCATGGGCTGGAATGTGTCTGGGAAGGCATCAAGCTGAACTTTGAAGTGGGCGTTTCCGGCTCCGGCTACATGCTGGCAAGACTGTACGAATTTACGCAGGACGAAAGATACTTAAAGGCGGCAGAAGCATGCGCAGCCTATGTGGTAAAACAGGGCATTTCGCAGGAAAAGGGCTATCTTGTACCCTTCCGGCAGGATTTGGGGAAGGACTCTCCTTTGTACCTCGGCACCTGCAGCGGCGTAGCGGGCACCGCCCGGCTGTTTTATCTTTTGTACCGGCTGACCGGGGAGAAAAAATATTTGGAAGAAATCGAAAAACAGGTGGACGGCATCGAATCCGTGCATGCACCGGAATGGCCTTCCACGGGCTTCTGGAACAACACCAATCTCTGCTGCGGCCACGCGGGGCTTCTGCAGTTTTTCATAGCCATGTATCAGGCAACGAAGGAGGAGCGCTACCGGGAGCTGGCACACCGTACGGCAGCCGTGCTTTTAGGCGAAAAGGACGTGGACAAAGACGGCGCAAGCTGGCTTATCGCCACGGAGCGCAGCCATCCGGAAAACACTTCCCGGCCGCTGGGCTATTACATGGGCGTGGCAGGCATTGCCGGAGCATTGCTGCAGATGTATGAGTCGGAACAGGGAGCCTTTCACTGGAGCCGCTTCCCGGACGACCCGTTTCCGTCATAATACGGGTTTTTTTATTGCAACTTTTTTCCTTACGGTGCTATACTAAAAATACTTATGAGCAAAAAAAGGAGGCGTCCCATGTATTTAATCGTAGGACTGGGAAATCCCGGAAAAGAATATGAGAATACCCGTCATAATATCGGGTTTGATGTCATAGAAACATTAGCAGCACAGGAAAAAATAGATATTCTGGAAAAAAAGCACAAGGGCCTTGTGGGAAAGGGCTACATTGACGGTGAAAAGGTGATTTTGGCAAAGCCCCTTACCTACATGAATTTAAGCGGCGAGTGTGTGAAAGAAATTCTGGACTATTACAAAATAGATGCAAAAACGAATCTCATTGTCATTTCCGATGACATCAGTCTGGCGCCCGGCCACATACGCATCCGCAAAAAAGGCAGTGCGGGCGGGCACAACGGCTTAAAGAATATCATTGCCCATTTAGGACATGATGAATTTATGCGCATTAAAATGGGCGTTGGCGAAAAGCCCGCCGGTTACGACCTGGCAGACTATGTACTGGGACATTTTAACGGCATGGAGCGGAAGGTGATGGACGAGGCGGCGGCAGAGGCAGCGGACGCCATCCGTGTCATCATGAAAGAAGGCGTGGAAAGCGCCATGAACCGCTTCAATGGGAAGAAATAAAGGGTATGGAGAAGTAAAATGCAGGCATTATTGGCACCGCTGCGGGAATTAGCAGAATACGAGGAAATCAGGAATATCCTTTACAGGGATAAAAAATCCATTGCGCTGACAGGCTGCGTGGAGTCACAGAAACTGCATATGGTATACGGTCTGGGCGATGGCTTTCCCTGTAAAGTCATCGTTACTTACAGTGATTTAAAAGTCCGGGAAATTTATGAGGACTATAAGTTTTACGACCGCAATGTGTACCTGTACCCTGCCAAGGATTTGATTTTCTTTCAGGCGGATATCCACGGCAATAAGCTGACCGCAGAGCGTGTTAAGGTACTCAGGAGACTGGCGGAAAAAAAGCCCATTACGATTGTGACAACCTTTTCGGCACTCATGACACCTCAGGCAAGGTGGGAACTTGACAGGGATACCGTTTCTATCAGCAAGCACGGCACCCTGGATATGACAGAAGTGTCAAAAAGACTGGTGAATATGGGCTATGAAAAGACTTACCAGGTAGAAGCCCCGGGACAGTTTGCCGTAAGGGGCGGCATCCTGGATGTCTTCGATTTAACGGAGGAGAACCCCTACCGTATTGAACTCTGGGGGGATGAGGTGGACTCCGTCCGCAGCTTTGATATCTTAAGCCAGCGTTCCGTGGAGCAGTTGTCCAGCATCCGCATTTTCCCGGCGGCGGAGTTTGTCCTGACGGAAGAAATGCAGCGGGACGGCATCGCCAAAATCGAAAAAGAAGCGAAAAAACAGGCCAAAATCTTCCGCGACCACATGCAGTCGGAAGAGGCGCACCGCATAGAAGTGCAGGTGAAGGAGCTTCGGGAGCAGGTACTGGAATTTAAGAACCTTTCCGTTCTCGAGGGCTATATCCGTTACTTTTACAAGGAAGAGGAGCTTTCCAATCTGCTGGGACTTCTGCCGGAAAAACACTGTCTTTTCCTGGACGAACCGGCGCGTATCCGGGAGCAGGCGGAAGCAGTGGAGCTGGAATTCCGGGAAAGCATGAGCCACCGTGCGGAAAAGGGTTATATCCTGCCGGGGCAGATGGATGTGCTTTCCGGCTGGGAAAAGGTGGCAGCCGGTATCCAGAAAGCTCCCTTTATGACACTTGCGTCAATCGAAATGAAAAAGACTCTGGTAAAGCCGGAAAAAACATTCAGCATTTCCGCCCAGAGTGTCACTTCTTATAATAACAGCTTTGAAATGCTGGTGAAGGACTTAAAGCAGTACAAAAAAGAAAAGTACCGGGTATTGCTTCTGTCAAGCTCCCGTACCCGTGCGGAACGGCTGGCGGCGGATTTGCGGGAAGAAGGACTTTCCGCCGTATTTACCAGCAACCCCGAACGGGAAGTGCAGGAGGGTGAGATTTTAACCTGCTACGGACATGCCGGAAAAGGCTTTGCCTATCCGCTGCTTAAGTTTGTGGTGATTTCCGAAAGCGATATTTTCGGAAACGGACAGAAGAAAAAGAAACGGAAGCCCAAGTACGAGGGACAGAAAATCAAGGACTTCTCCGAGCTTAAGGTGGGTGACTACGTGGTGCATGAGAGCCACGGACTGGGCATTTACCGGGGCATTGAAAAGGTGGAAGTGGATAAAGTCGTTAAAGACTATTTAAAGATAGAATACCGCGACGGCGGCAATCTTTACATTCTGGCAACGGGTCTGGATGTTATCCAGAAATATGCCTCCGCCGACGCCAAGACGCCGAAGCTCAACAAATTAGGCACCCAGGAATGGACAAAAACCAAAACGAAGGTGCGCACCGCCGTGGAAACGGTGGCAAAGGATTTGGTGGAGCTTTACGCCAAAAGGCAGCAGTCCGAGGGCTATCAGTACGGGAAAGATACCGTCTGGCAGCGGGAATTTGAGGAAATGTTCCCCTATGAGGAAACGGACGACCAGCTTACCGCCATTGCGGATACCAAGGCGGACATGGAGAGTAAAAAAATCATGGACCGCTTAATCTGCGGGGACGTGGGCTACGGCAAAACGGAAATTGCCATCCGTGCGGCGTTCAAGGCGGTGCAGGAGGGAAAACAGGTGGCATATCTGGTGCCCACCACCATTTTAGCCCAGCAGCATTACAACACCTTCGTCCAGAGAATGAAGGATTTCCCGGTGCGCGTGGACATGATGTCCCGCTTCCGCACGGCTGCCGAGCAGAAAACGACCATTACCGATTTGAAAAAGGGCATGGTGGACATTGTCATCGGCACCCACCGGATTTTGTCGGCGGATGTGCAGTTCAAGGATTTGGGATTGCTCATCATCGACGAGGAACAGCGTTTCGGCGTAGCGCACAAAGAGAAAATCAAGCAGATGAAGGAAAATGTGGATGTGCTGACCCTGACGGCAACGCCCATTCCCCGTACCCTTCACATGAGCTTAATCGGCATCCGCGACATGAGTGTCTTGGAGGAGGCACCCAACGAGCGTCTGCCCATCCAGACCTATGTGTGCGAATACAACGAGGAAATGGTGCGGGAAGCCATTGTCCGGGAAATGGCAAGGGGCGGTCAGGTTTATTATGTGTATAACCGCGTCAACAACATTGCGGACATTGCCGCCGCCATCCAGCAGCTTGTGCCGGAGGCAAATGTTTCCTTTGCCCACGGACAGATGAAGGAACATGAACTGGAAAAAATCATGTACGATTTCATCAACGGGGAAATTGACGTGCTGGTTTCCACAACGATTATTGAAACGGGGCTGGACATTTCCAATGTCAACACAATTATTATTCACGACTCCGACAATATGGGACTTTCCCAGCTTTACCAGCTCCGCGGCCGCGTGGGACGTTCCAACCGGACGGCGTACGCCTTCCTTATGTATAAGAGAGACAAGATGTTAAAGGAAGAGGCGGAAAAAAGACTGGCTGCCATCAAGGAATTCACGGAGCTGGGCAGCGGCTTTAAGATTGCCATGCGGGATTTGGAAATCCGCGGCGCCGGCAATCTGCTTGGCAAGGTGCAGCACGGTCACATGGAAGCCGTGGGTTATGATTTGTATTGCAAGATGTTAAACGAAGCCGTGAAGAACTTAAAGCGCATTTCCACCATCGAGGATTTTGCCACCACCGTGGATCTGGATGTGGACGCCTTTATTTCACCGGAATATATCGTAAACGAAACCCAGAAACTGGATATTTACAAGCGGATTGCAAGCATTGAGAATGAAAAGGAACGGGATGACATGAAGGATGAACTGTTGGACCGCTTCGGCAACATTCCGAAATCCGTGGACAATCTGCTGCGCATCGCGTTAATCCGGGTAAGGGCGCACGCCATGTATATCACGGAAATCAAGGGCAAAAACGAGAGAATACTGTTCACGTTCCGTCCGGATGCACCCATAGACCCCACCGGCATCCCGGCATTCTTAAAGAGCCACAAGGACCGACTGTTCTTTACCTCCTACGGAAGCCCGTTCTTCACCTGGAAGTACGAAAAGACGGGACTGGTGGAAAAAGATGCGGAGCTTTTGCTCGGCGATACCGAAAAACTGCTCACCGAGATGGAAGAAGTCATCCGCGTCAGCAGGTAGCGCGGTATTACAACAATAATAGAGTCATAGCATAAAAAATCCGCAATTTAACGGATTTTTTGATACATTCAATGGAGCTTCATCTTATTTAGCAACAGTGGAAGGTGCTCAGAGTGGGACTATTTAAGAAAAAGACAGTTACAAAGACGTATGATAAGGAAAATAAGAAACCAGTAATCAAGGCGAGCATATGTAATGGCGAGCAGGTTGCTGGTTTTAAGGACATTCATACAGGTAAGATAGAAGAGGTTATGCTGATTAAGAGTCAGGCAGACCTTGATGTATTCAAGGAAATGTATGGAATAGATGGTGAGATAGAGAAGAAATATTGATATGAGCATATTAGGAAATATACTTTGCTTTGATCTGGTGGAGTGGGTACTATTTGATACTTATACTGAATCGGTGTACGAAGCTGAGATTGATAAATTATACGATAAATAAAATGATAATCTTATGGGATTTATTAAACAAAAGAAATCTATAGAAAACCTGATTGTAAAATCGGAATTTGTACAGGAGAATAAAAATGTTATTAACAATATTTCTTTCAATCATATTTTGTGTCGCAATAACGATTATGCTTATTTCGGCAGTAGTTTTTATCAAAGATAAAAAGTTGTTTTCGTCTGCCCCAAAGGAAGCATTGGAGCTTGTGATAGACAGAAAACAAGAAGAATTTTATGGAGCTCGTAAGATAGGCTGGACGCTCATGACCATGAGCATAGTCATGATTTTGGGAGTAGGCGTAGTCTCCATATGGGACGGTTTCAGGAACAACTTTACATTTTGGCAGTTCTTTTTGAGATTTGTTTTGATATTTACGATATATAAGGTCTATGACATGACCTTCTTCGATTATTTTCTGCTTTGTAAATTTCACTTTTTTCAGACCTTTATCCCGGAAGTCACACCTGTATATACAAACAGAAAATACGGATATAATATCAAAAGTCAGCTTTTAAAGCTGTTGGTCATATTCCCTGTGGCATCAGCTCTTACTGCGTGGATATGCACATTGTTTTTAAAGTGACAACTTCCAGTTTGTCGGACTAACGAGATACAGAAAAATATATAGGAATAATCAACAGGCAGGTAGTCTTATAACGAGACCGCCTGCCGATTTTTATGCCTGCCATTGTCATTTCTATAGGGTGTTCAAATGAATCTCTGCCAGTATACTAATAAAACAATGTAAAAGATATTTTGGAAAAAAACAACCAAAATATCTTTTATAACACTTGTGTAATCTAACATTAATGGGTATAATAAAAGATATTTAAGGAAATAATAACTGAAATATCTTTTGGGAGAATGTGATATGATTACAGAAATTAAAAGAGATTACTATTTACAACAGCTTATAAGGCGTGAAGGAAATGGTCTGATTAAAATTATAACAGGAATAAGAAGGTGTGGGAAATCCTATTTACTGCGAACCTTGTTCAAAAATCATTTACTTGAAAATGGTGTGGATGAAACACATATTATTGAAATGGCGTTCGATCTGTTTGATAATATAGAATATCGAGATCCAAAGATATTTTATCCTTGGGCAAAGAAACAGATTCAGGACAATGAAAAATACTATTTTCTGTTAGATGAAGTGCAGTTGTTAGATAATTTTGTAAGTGTATTGAATGGACTATCTGACAGGAAGAACTGTGACGTATTTGTAACGGGAAGTAATGCAAAGTTTTTATCCAGAGACATAGCAACTGAATTTGGAGGAAGAGGGGATGAAATTCATATGTATCCCTTGAGTTTTTCTGAATTTATGAGCATTTATGATGGAAATAAGTATGATGGATGGAACGAATATATTACTTATGGCGGAATACCATTGGTAGTATTAGCTGATACCGATGAGCAGAAAATGGCATTCTTAGATAATCTGTTTCAGGAAACGTACATTCGAGACATTGTGAATCGAAACAAGATTAGAAATGTAGGAGAAATGGAATCGTTGCTTGATATTTTATCTTCTGCAATTGGTGCTCTGACGAATCCCAATAAACTTCAGAAGACATTTAAAAGTGTAAATAATTCAAGGATTACCGCAACTACTATTACGAAATATATTGAGTATTTGGAGGATGCATTTTTAATTGAAGAAGCAAAGAGATATGATATTAAGGGGAAATCCTATATTGGTACACCATTGAAGTATTATTTTATGGATATGGGTCTTAGAAATTCAAGAATTCATTATAGACAGATGGAAGTAACCCATTCTATGGAGAATGTGATTTACAATGAGTTAAGAATGAGAGGGTTTTGTGTTGACGTTGGAAATTTGACCATTGTTGAAAAGCAGAAAGATACAAAAGTGTTAAAGAAACATTTGGAAGTTGACTTTATCTGCAATAAGGGTTCTAAAAAGTATTATATTCAGTCAGCATATATGTTGGAAACGGAGGAAAAAATAGCACAGGAAATTCGCCCATTTTTGAAAATAAATGATTCATTTAAGAAGATTATAATTACATCGAATACACCAAAACCATTTTATAATGATCAAGGTATTTTGATTATGAATGTATATGATTTTTTATTAAATATGGATTCATTGGAATTATAAGATTCATGAAGTTTGGTACCATGAGCTTTTACAGTCCCCTGCCTTCTATATTGAAGCGAATGTTACTATGAGGAGCCGCATGCGGGAAAGCCGTACGTACGGATCTGTAAGGGATATCCGCAGCATCTTGAGTTTCCGCAAAACGTA
>DJEL01000030.1 GCA_002432425.1 Lachnospiraceae bacterium UBA5899 | reverse complement strand
GGATAAAACTGCGGAAACTCAAGAAGCGCAGCATACATTGACAGACATTTCTTAAAAGAATACAATGAAGCAGATAGTATAAGGACTTTATACAGGATATGTCATGTATTGCCCAGGCAGTTACTGTATAAAGACTGTAAGTTACCGCCGGTACTTAGATGGCGTTCTTTGACATCTTATGTACCGCTGCGGTAATTTCCAAGCGAGAGCGGGTCTGCATACAGTAACTGCTGGGCATATAAGAAACATAGATGAAGAAAGGACTCTCCCATGAAGTGGACAAAATTCAAAGTGAAAACCATTACCGATGCCGAGGACATCATCATTTCCTCTCTGTATGATTTAGGGCTGGAGGGCGCCCAGATTGAGGACAAGGTGCCTCTTACCGCGCTGGAAAAGGAGCAGATGTTTGTGGACATCCTGCCGGAAGGACCCGAAGATGACGGCATTGCGTACTTAAGCTTTTTTGTGGAAGAAAAAGAGGACGGCGGACTGACGCTTAACGGCGAAGACACCACCGTGGACGCCATTCTTTCCATGGTAAAGGAAGAACTGGACAGCTTACGCCAGTTCATGGACATCGGCGAAGGCAGCATCACCGTGGACGAAACCGAGGACATTGACTGGATAAACAACTGGAAGCAGTATTTCCACCAGTTCTACATAGACGACATTCTGGTTATCCCTTCCTGGGAAGAAGTGGAAGTAAAGGATAAGGACAAGCTGGTGCTGCACATTGACCCCGGTACGGCTTTCGGCACCGGTATGCATGAAACCACGCAGCTCTGCATCCGCCAGTTGAAAAAGTATGTGACACCGGAGACAAATCTTCTGGATGTGGGGACCGGAAGCGGCATTTTAGCCATTCTTTCCCTGATGTTCGGTGCAAAGCACGCCGTAGGTACGGACCTTGACATCTGCGCCGTGGATGCGGTGCGGGAAAACTGCGAAAGCAACGGCATTGACCCCGCCAACTTTGAAATGATGATCGGCAACATCATCACGGATAAGGAAATTCAGGACAGAGTGGGCTATGACTGCTACGACATCGTAGTGGCAAATATTTTGGCGGATGTGCTGGTGCCCCTGACCCCGGTGATTGTGAACCAGTTAAAGAAGGGCGGCATTTACATTACCTCCGGTATCATTGACGACAAGGAACAGACCGTAGTGGATGCGGTGAAGGCAGCAGGCTTAGAGGTTCTTGCCGTTACCTATCAGGGCGAATGGGTCAGTGTTACCGCCAGAAAAAATTAAGAAAAAGCACATAAAACAGATGTAAAAGGAATACAGAGAAACAGAAAACCATAAATTTCAAATTCATGTTATGAGGGAGGACACAAATGGGAAACATTAAGAAAGTACTGGAAAAAACAGCTCCGGCATTGGGCCTCAAATACGATGCCAAAAGACTGGTGGTTTACGGCAATCACAGAGGATTTACCACCGTCATCCAGCTTTTACAGCAATCCAACAACGTG
The DNA here is from genome assembly GCA_002432425.1 of Lachnospiraceae bacterium UBA5899. Taxonomy (GTDB): domain Bacteria; phylum Bacillota; class Clostridia; order Lachnospirales; family Lachnospiraceae; genus Acetatifactor. The sequence continues at coordinate 29,807 of DJEL01000030.1, read as the reverse complement.
CCGAAGGTCTGGATAAGCCTGATGGCGGCAACCGCACAGGGAACACCGCTCAGCGGCTTTGAAATCCAGAATCTGCCCATGCCGAAGGGAGTGGAAGTGTCTGTGGCACAGTACAGTATCGGCATTTCCGTACCCTTCAAGGTGAATAATGATGCCATAACGGGAAATATTACCACCGCACTCCGTACCGTTTTGGATTATGTAATGGCACAGGGCGGCGTAAACTGCGATGAAAACGGTATGCCCAATATGACGGAGGTATGGCGTGCCAAAGGAAACTACATGATTTTAAGCCCCGAAGGAGCGGTTTCCCTGCGCAACCGAATGAGCATGGAGGCTTCCGCACTTGCCATGAAGAAGGAAAACTATGTGCTGGGTATTTTAGGCGCGCTGGCAGGTTCCGTGGTAGGCACCCTGGTTATTTTCCTGATTGCCAGACTGGGCTATGTTTCCATGTGGGCAGGCGTGCTGCTCGGACTTGCGGTTATTTTCGGTTATAAAAAGCTGGCAGGCAAGATATCCGTAGCGGGTCTTGTTATCTGTGCGGTCATCGCTCTTGCCATGACCTATGTGGCATTCCTGTTTGACTGTGCCACCACCCTGTATTTTGCATGGGATGGCATGCTTTCCTTCGGAGAATGTCTGGTGGACCAGAAATTCTATTATGATTTAGCCGAAGCAAGCGGCGGTTATTACGGCAATTTAGTGCTGATGATGCTGTTCAGTATGGGCGGTGCCATCGGTTACGGTGTAGCCCAGTACAAGGGTCAGAAGGACGAACAGGAGATTTACCGCTTAAATTAAATCCGTCAGAATGAGGAAACAGTCATGTACCATTTTTTCGTGGAACCGTCCCAGATACATACAAATGACAATACTGTCGTTATTCTGGGCAGTGATGTGAACCATATCAAAAACGTACTGCGCATGAAGCCCGGTGAAGAAATTGCCGTCAGCAACGGCGAGGACGGCAGGGAATACCGCTGCGGCATTAAAGAACTGAACGAGGAGAGCATCCTCTGTGAACTGCGCTTTATTAAGGAAGACGGCGTGGAGCTCCCATCGAGGGTCCACCTTTATCAGGGACTTCCCAAGGCGGACAAGATGGAGCTTATCATCCAGAAGACCGTGGAGCTCGGTGTGGCGGAAATCATTCCGGTAATCATGAAGCGCTGTGTGGTGAAGCTGGATGCTAAAAAGGGCAGGCAGAAAACGGAGCGCTGGCAGGCGATTGCGGAAGCAGCCGCCAAACAGAGCAAGCGCGGCATCATTCCCGTTGTCAGAGAGCCCATTTCCTTTGCAGAAGCGGTAAAAGAGGCATCCGCCATGGAGGTAAAGCTTTTACCTTATGAGCTGGCGGAGGGCATGAGCGCCACCAAAAAAATTCTGGAAAATCTGCCGAAAGGTGCTGACATTGCGGTGTTTATAGGACCGGAGGGCGGATTTGCACCGGAGGAAGCGGAGGCGGCAAAGGCAGCAGGCATAGAACCCGTTACCCTCGGAAAGCGCATTTTGCGCACCGAAACCGCAGGTCTTACCGTCATGGCGTGGATAATGTATCAGTTGGAAGAAGAATAGCATATATTGTTATATAGGACGGAAAAAGGAGAAAAACCATGGAAGTATACCTGGATAACTCGGCTACCACAAGGACTTTCCCGGAAGTAGCGGAACTGATGTCAAAAATCATGTGTGAAGATTACGGCAATCCCTCAAGCATGCATAACAAGGGTGTGCAGGCAGAGAGATATGTCCGGTATGGAAGAGAGACGCTTGCCAAAATTCTGAAGGTAAATGAAAAAGAAATTTATTTCACTTCCGGCGGAACGGAGTCAGATAATCTGGCACTGATAGGCTGTGCCATGGCAAATTACAGAGCGGGAAAACATCTGATTACCACGAAAATCGAACATCCGGCCATTTTACAGACGATGCATTATCTGGAGGACCAGGGATTTGAAGTGACATATCTGTCAGTTGACGGTAAGGGACAGATTTCCTTACAGGAACTGCAGAATGCCATGCGGAAAGATACCATTTTAGTATCCATGATGCACACCAACAACGAAATCGGCGCCGTGGAGCCCATTGCGGAAGCGGGCAGACTCATTAAGAGCATGAACCCTTCCACCCTGTTCCATGTGGATGCGGTGCAGGGCTTCGGTAAATACCGCATTTATCCGAAGCGTATGGGCATTGACATCTTATCCGTAAGCGGTCACAAAATTCACGGACCCAAGGGTGTCGGTTTCCTGTATATCGGAGAAAAGGTAAAAATCCACAATATTATTTACGGCGGCGGACAGCAGAAAAACCTGCGTTCCGGTACCGAAAACGTGCCCGGCATTGCGGGTATGGCAAAGGCGGCGGAAATGCTTTACAACCATCTGGAAGAGGATGCGGAAAGACTTTACGGCCTGAAAAATTATTTCTGCGAAGGACTCCGGAAAATTCCCGACATCCGCATCAACAACCCGGAAGGCATGGAGGGTGCGCCCCACATTGTCAGTCTTTCCGTAAAGGGTGTCCGCAGCGAGGTGCTTCTGCATGCGCTGGAGGACAGGGGAATTTATGTATCGGCGGGCAGCGCCTGCTCTTCCAATAAACCCCATACCGCTGGTTCGGCAACCATGAAAGCAATCAAGCTTCCGGAGGAGCTTTTAGACTCCACGCTGCGTTTCAGCATGTCGGTCTACACCACCCGGGAAGAATTGGACTATACATTGCAGGTAATGTATGATATTATCCCTATGTTGCGAAAATACACAAGACGCTGATATGTGCCGGAAGGGCACCGTTTTTTGAAAAACGAGAGGAGATATATGTATAAAGCATTTTTGATAAAGTACGCCGAAATCGGTGTAAAAGGAAAGAACAGATATTTATTTGAGGATGCACTGGCAAACCAGATTAAATATGCCCTGAAAAAGTGCGACGGAGAATTTCAGGTAAGAAAGACTCAGGGCAGAATTTACGTGGATGCCATGACGGATTTTGACTTTGAGGACACTGTGGAGCATCTGCAGCGTGTATTCGGTATTTCAGCCATCTGTCCTGTTGTTTACGTGGAGGATGAAGGCTTTGAAAAGCTTTGCCGGGATGTGATTGCCTTTCTGGACAGCGTATATCCCGACAAAAACAAGACCTTTAAGGTCAACGCCAGAAGAGCCAGAAAAAATTATCCGAAGGATTCCATGACCATCAATATGGATTTGGGAGAAGCTATCCTCAATGCGTTCCCCGAAATGCATGTGGATGTGCATAAGCCCGAAATCATGCTGAATGTGGAAATCCGCGAGAAGATTTATATTTATTCCGAAACTATTCCGGGGCCCGGAGGCATGCCCGTGGGTACGGGTGGAAAGGCGATGCTGCTGTTATCCGGCGGTATCGACTCTCCGGTAGCCGGTTACATGATTGCCAAGAGAGGCGTCAAGATAGATGCGGTTTATTTCAATGCGCCGCCCTACACCAGCGAGAGAGCAAAGCAGAAGGTTATTGACCTTGCCAAAATCGTGTCCCGCTACACCGGTCCGATTTACCTGCATATCATCAACTTTACGGATATCCAGTTGTACATCTACGAAAAGTGCCCGCATGACGAGCTGACCATTATCATGCGCCGCTACATGATGAGGATTGCGGAAAAGATTGCACAGGAAACAGAGTGCCTGGGACTTATTACCGGTGAAAGCATTGGTCAGGTGGCATCCCAGACCATGCAGAGCTTAGCTGCTACCAACGAGGTATGCGAGCTGCCGGTTTACAGACCGTTAATCGCGTTTGACAAACTGGACATCATTGATATTTCCGAAAAAATCGGTACTTATGAAACATCCATCCTGCCGTATGAGGACTGCTGTACCATATTTGTGGCAAAGCATCCCGTTACCAAGCCGAACTTAAAGATTATCAAGAGGCATGAGGAAAATCTGGCGGAAAAGATTGATGAACTGGTAGACACCGCCTTAAAGACGGACGAGCTTATCATTGTAAGTGAGAATATGTAGCAAAAAAAGAACACCTGGTTATTCACACAGGTGTTCTGCTTTTCCAATCTGTTCATGCTGTCTGAGACAGCCGGTTGAAACGATGCAACCAAATTAGATTATGTAAGGCTTTAATACTGCCAAAACATCATCAATGTTATCTTCTGCATGGATGTTTAAGTCAATGGGCTTAGAAAGGTCTAAGCTGAAGATACCCATGATAGATTTAGCGTCGATTACGTATCTGCCGGAAACCAGGTCAAAGTCGTAATCAAACTTGGTAACATCATTTACAAAAGATTTTACTTTGTCGATTGAGTTTAAAGAAATCTGAACAGTTTTCATTGTTATTACCTCCTTACGTGTTTCATACCTTCTTTATCATCTTACTAATAACAAGAAGAAAAGTCAATCATAAAACATTACAAATTTTGAGAGGAATCTGTATGAAAAGAGTAGCATTACACAACCTCGGATGCAAGGTTAATGCGTATGAACTGGATATTATGCAACAAAACCTACAAGAAAAAGGGTATATTATTGTACCATTTGATGAAATAGCGGACATTTATATCGTAAATACCTGCACCGTCACGAATATTGCGGACCGGAAGAGCAGGCAGATGCTGCATCAGGCGAAGAAGCGCAACCCTGAGGCTGTCGTGGTGGCTGTGGGCTGTTATGTGCAGACGGCGGATGAGGAAGCCCTGCGGGGACAGGGGATAGACCTTGCCATCGGCAACAACCGCAAAAAGGATTTAATCCCCATTTTAGAGAAGTTTCTGGCGGAGCACAAGCAGGAAGAAGAGGATGCCATTGTTGATGTGAACGCGCCATGCGATTACGAGGAAATGACCTTAAAGCACACGGCGGAGCATACCCGTGCCTACATTAAAATCCAGGACGGCTGCAACCAGTTCTGCTCCTACTGCATCATTCCCTATGCCAGAGGCAGGGTGCGCAGCAGACGCTACGAAGACATCCGCCGGGAAATGGAAGGGCTGGCGCAGAGCGGCTATAAGGAAGTGGTGCTGACCGGCATCCACATCAGTTCCTACGGCATTGATTTTTCCAAGGAAGCCTGGGAACAGGGCGAAACGGAAGTAAAGGTAAAGGACGACGGCAGAAGGGATTATGCCGGAGAGTCCAAGCTGATAGATTTGCTGGAAAAACTGCAGGATATCGAAGGCATTGAGCGCATCCGCATCGGCTCCTTAGAGCCCCGCATCATGACGGAGGAAAATGTGAAACGGCTGGCTTCCATAGAAAAACTCTGCCCCCATTTCCACCTTTCCCTGCAGAGCGGCTGCGACGAAACCTTAAAGAGAATGAATAGACACTATACAACCGGTGAATACTTGGAAGGAACCAAAAGACTTCGGGAAGCGTTTGCCCATCCTGCCATCACCACGGATGTCATTGTGGGATTTCCGGGAGAAACGGAAGAAGAATTTGCAAAGACCTGTGATTTTTTGCGGGAAGCGGACCTTTACGAAATGCACATTTTCAAGTATTCCAAGAGAAAGGGAACGGTAGCGGCAGGTATGCCGAACCAGATACCGGGCCCCGTGCAGACAAAAAGAAGCGCCGAGCTGCTTGCCATGGAAAAGGAGTTGTCGAAAAGATACCGGGAGTACTACATAGGAAAGGAAATACCGGTGCTTTTTGAAGAAGAAAAAGAAATCGGCGGTGTCCGTTACCAGATTGGACACAGCCGGGAATATGTGAAGGTGGCAAAGAAAACGGAAGAAAACCTTTCCAACCGGATTTTGTCGGGAAAAATCGTGGATTTTCTGCAGGAGGACATTCTGCTCATGCAGTAAGAGGATTGCTATTTGGTGTAATCGCAGGTTGAATTTTTTGACAAGTTGGGTTAATATAGGTAATAAGTCGTAATAAACATAAAAATGAACGATAGATAAATAGAAGTAAAAACAAAAAGACAGTAAATCCGGTGAAAGTGAGGTAAGAAATATGCAGGAACAGGATTTGGGAAATACACAGTTTTTTAATGTAGAGTCAGAATTGGAAACCGGCGTAAAGGTTGTTCTGTATACAGTGTACGAAGCATTGGTGGAAAAGGGTTACAACCCCGTCAATCAGATTGTGGGCTATATCATGAGCGGTGACCCGACTTACATTACCTGCCATAAGAATGCCAGAAGCATGATTATGAAGGTAGAACGTGACGAACTGGTGGAAGAGCTTTTGGCCGATTACATCCACAACAACCACTGGCAGCAGTAAAGGAGAAGCACATGCGTATAATGGGGCTTGATTTTGGCTCAAAGACTGTGGGTGTGGCTATCAGCGACCCGCTGCTTATCACCGCACAGGGCATTGAAATTATCCGCCGCAAGGAGGAGAATAAGCTTCGCCAGACACTGGCAAGGATTGAAGAGCTGATTGTAGAATACGGCGTGGAAGAAATTGTTTTGGGCTATCCCAAAAACATGAACAATACAGAGGGAGTCAGGGTGGAGCTCACAAAGGAGTTTCAGGATAAATTAGAGAGAAGAACCGGACTTCCTGTTTATCTGTGGGATGAAAGACTCACCACTGTGGCTGCGGACAAAGCCATGATGGAAGCGGGCATCCGCAGGGAAGAACGGAAAGAACACGTAGACAGGATTGCGGCATGCTTTATTTTACAGGGATATCTGGATAAAAGGGCAGCCGGTCTGTAAATAAGGAGAACGCAGTGGAAAAGATTACATTCACTCCCGACGGAGCAGACGGAGAAGCAGTAGATTTTTATGTATTGGAACAGACCAGAATAGGCGGTATCAACTATATCCTGGTGACAGAGGAAGAAGGGGACGGAGAAGCCCTGATTTTAAAAGACCTTTCCGCAGACGGAGAGGCTGAGAGTATTTATGCCATTGTTGAGGACGAGAAAGAGTTAGCGGCGATTGCGGATGTTTTCTCCGATATGATGGACGATGTTACCTTAGAGTAACACTTTACGGACAGGTAAAAAGTTTCAAGGAGTCAGACGGAGCGGTCACTCCTCAAACTTTAAATAGAAAACGGGCAGGACGGCAGTAGCCACAGGTGCCGGTAACGGATTTTTCATGGGGACTCGGGAAATGTTCATGAAAAACAGGACGAAAGCACCGGAAGGGAGTACTGCGGTCTGCCTTTGCATGGAGGTAAATTGATTGAAGAAAAAAGAGAATACAGCAGCTTCCAAGCTGAAAATCATCCCTTTGGGCGGCTTGGAGCAAATCGGTATGAACATTACTGCCTTTGAGTACGAAGACAGTATCGTTGTGGTGGACTGCGGTCTGTCCTTCCCGGAGGATGATATGCTGGGAATTGACCTTGTTATCCCGGACACTACGTATCTGGAAAACAATTTGGACAAGGTAAAAGGCTTTGTCATTACCCACGGACATGAAGACCATATCGGCGCCCTGCCTTACGTGCTGCGCAAGGTCTGTGTGCCTATTTACGCTACCAAGCTGACCATGGGTATTATCGAAAACAAATTAAAAGAACACAACTTAGAGAAGAGCACCAAGAGAAAGGTTGTGAAATTCGGTCAGTCTATTAATTTAGGACAGTTCCGTATCGAATTTATCAAGACCAACCACAGCATCGTGGATGCGGCAGCCCTTGCCATTTATTCCCCGGCGGGCGTTGTGGTGCACACCGGCGACTTTAAGGTGGACTACACACCGGTATTCGGCGATGCCATTGACTTGCAGCGTTTTGCGGAAATCGGCAAAAAGGGCGTACTTGCCCTGATGTGCGACTCCACCAATGCGGAGCGTCCCGGCTTTACCCCTTCCGAAAAGACCGTGGGTAAAACCTTTGATACCCTGTTTGCCGACCATAAAAATACCCGAATTTTTGTGGCAACCTTTGCATCCAATGTGGACCGTGTGCAGCAGATTATCAATACGGCATACAAATTCGGCAGAAAAGTAGTGGTGGAAGGCAGAAGTATGGTGAGCATCATCGACACCGCTTCCAAATTGGGCTACCTGAATATACCGGACAAGACCCTTATCGACGTGGACCAGTTAAAGAATTATCCGGACGAACAGCAGGTTATCATCACTACCGGCAGTCAGGGCGAAAGCATGGCGGCGCTTTCCCGTATGGCGTCCAACATGCACAAGAAAATTACCATCGGAGCGGGAGATACGGTTATCTTTTCTTCCAATCCCATTCCCGGCAATGAAAAAGCCGTTACCAAGGTTATTAACGAACTCTTCCGCAAGGGCGCGGATGTTATTTTCCAGGATACCCATGTATCCGGACATGCCTGCCAGGAAGAGATTAAGCTGATTTATACACTGGTGAAGCCGAAGTACGCCATTCCGGTGCACGGAGAATACAAGCACCTGCGTGCCCAGGCGAAAATCGCAGAAAACTTAGGCATTCCCAAGGATGATATTTTCATTCTTTCTTCCGGCGATGTGCTGGAAGTGTCCGAGGAGAAGGCACAGGTTACCGGAAGGGTGCCGGTCGGTTCCATTCTGGTAGACGGACTCGGTGTAGGAGACGTCGGCAACATCGTGCTCCGCGACAGACAGCATCTGGCGGAAGACGGCATCCTGATTGTGGTCATGGCGCTGGACAGAGTGGACGGCTACTTGGTATCCGGTCCCGACATTGTTTCCAGAGGTTTTGTTTACGTCAGGGAGTCCGACGAACTGATGGACGAGGCAAGACAGCTTGTAAACGATACCCTCGAAGAGCTGCTTGACAGGGGTGTTACCGACTGGGGCAAATTGAAGACGGCAACCAAGGATGTGCTGTCCGATTACGTCTGGAAAAAGACCAAGAGAAGCCCCATGATTTTACCGATTATCATGGAAGTTTAGCAGGAAGGGTGGAGAACAGTGACGAATTTGGAGGAAGCGGTAGCAAATCTTCTTGCTACCATAAAGGATACAGAAGAATACCGGGAATACAGCATCCAGAAGGAGAAAATAGCCAAATTCCCGGAGCTTAAGGCACAGCTTGATGACTTCAGAAAGAAGAGCTTTGAACTGCAGAGCCGTACCGACAGCCGGGAGCTTTTCGATAAAATCGAAGAGTTCCAGTATGAAAATGAGGATCTGATAGAGGATCCCATGATCTGCGATTTCCTGACAGCGGAATTGAATTTCTGCCGTATGATACAGGAAGTGGAGTTAGACATTACGGACGGCCTCGATTTCATGTAACAGGGAGGAAGACCCATGAGTACCAGACAAATGGTAATGGCGGTAGTAAGCGCCATATTAAAGGTGGCAATCGCGGTAGCGGCGGTTGTGATTATCTACAAAGGGGCGGTAATTGCCTACGATTACGGTTACCGTGTGTTTAAGGAAGAGCCGGTGGCGGAAGCGCCCGGCGTGGACATCCAGGTAGATATCACCATTGGAAAAAGCACAATGGACATAGGACAAATCCTTGAGGATAAGGGTCTTATTCGCGATGCCAAATTGTTTTACATCCAGAACCTGCTGTCCCATTACAAGGACAAGCTGCAGCCGGGTACTTATGTCCTGAACACATCCATGACCATGGAAAAAATGATGGAAATTATGTCTGTCGTACCCGAGACGACGGACGAAACCGATACATCCGGGGAAGATACCACGGGCGGTGCGGAAGATGACGGTACCGTTGGCGGAGCCGAGGACGAAGGTGACGGCGGCGCAGAAGAAGATGGTACTGTTGGCGGAGCCGAAGATGACAATGCCGGTGCAGGAGATGCCGGCGCCGGAGAATAGTAATGATAAATGATGAAAGAATGGTTGCCTTTATTAATTCGTTTGATAAAGGCAATACGTCGTTTTTAAACCAGATAGAAAAAGAAGCGAGAGCGGATGCCGTGCCCATTATCCGCACGGAAACCCAGACGCTTCTTCGTTTTCTCATGGCGGCGCACCGCCCCATGGAGATTTTGGAGGTGGGAACGGCGGTGGGATTTTCTGCCCTTCTGATGCAGGAATACGCACCGGCGGGCGCTCAGGTGACCACCATAGAAAAATACGAAAAACGTATCCCCATCGCCCTGGAGAATTTTAAGCGGGCGGGAAAGGAAGATGCCATTACCTTCCTGTGCGGGGATGCTACGGAAATACTGAAAGAACTGCAGGGCGAATACGATTTTATTTTCATGGATGCCGCCAAGGCGCAGTACATCCATTTCCTGCCGGAGGCTACCCGGTTGCTCAAAAAAGGCGGTCTTTTGGTATCGGACAATGTACTGCAGGACGGCGATGTGCTGGAATCCCGGTTTGCCGTGACCAGACGCAACCGCACCATACACGCCAGAATGCGGGAGTACCTGTATGCCCTGACCCACCACGAGCAGCTCGAAACCGTGATTTTGCCGGTGGGCGACGGCGTATCCATCAGTACGAAAGTGATATAGAAAGGGTCAGATTTATGAGAAAACCGGAACTACTCATCCCGGCGAGCAGCCTGGAGGTTTTGAAAACAGCGGTCAGTTTTGGAGCGGATGCCGTTTATATCGGCGGAGAGGCGTTTGGTCTGCGTGCCAAAGCAAGAAATTTCTCCATGGAAGAGATGGCAGAGGGCATTGCGTTTGCCCACGCCCATAATGTAAAGGTTTACGTGACCGCCAATATTTTAGCCCATAACGGTGACTTAAACGGCGCAAGAATCTATTTTGAGGAGCTAAAAAACTTAAAGCCGGAGGCACCGGACGCGCTGATTATTTCCGATCCCGGCATGTATACCATTGCCAGGGAGGTCTGCCCCGAAATCGAAAGGCATATTTCCACCCAGGCAAACAACACCAATTACCTGACCTACCGCTTCTGGTGGGAGCAGGGGGCAAAACGTGTAGTTTCCGCCAGGGAGCTTTCCTTACGGGAAATCAAGGAAATCCGGGAAAACATTCCGGAAGAAATGGAAATTGAGAGCTTTGTGCACGGCGCCATGTGTATTTCCTACTCCGGCCGCTGCCTGCTCAGCAATTATTTTACGGGAAGAGATGCCAACAAGGGTGCCTGCACCCATCCCTGCCGCTGGAAATATGCGGTGGTGGAGGAAACCAGACCCGGCGAGTACATGCCCGTTTACGAAAACGAAAGAGGTACCTATATTTTTAACTCCAAGGATTTGTGCATGATTGAGCACATTCCCGAAATGGTGGACGCCGGCATTGACAGCCTGAAAATCGAAGGCCGCATGAAAACGGCGTTGTATGTGGCAACGGTAGCCCGGACTTACCGGAAAGCCATCGACGATTATTTTACCTCCGAGGAGCTTTACCGCAGCCATATGGACTGGTACAAGGAAGAAATTTCCAAGTGCACCTACAGGCAGTTCACCACCGGTTTTTATTTTGGAAAGCCCGATGAAAATACCCAGATTTATGACAGCAACACCTATGTGAACGAATATATTTATTTAGGAATGATTGAGGAAGCAAAGTCTGAAAAAGGACTGGTACGCATTACCCAGCGGAACAAGTTCTGCGTGGGAGATACCATTGAAATCATGAAGCCCTCCGGCGACAATGTGGAAGTGAAAGTCGAGGAAATGTTTGACGGAGAGGGCAATGCAGTGGAAAGCGCGCCCCATCCCCAGCAGGAAATCTGGATCCGCTTAAGCGTAATGCCGGAAGTGCAGGACATCCTCCGCGTGGGTAACCCGAAGGATGCCATCCAGGAATAAAGAAAAACGGTTTGGCGTGCCGTGCAGGAAAACGGAGCACATTAAGAATTTCACCTTGCTTTTTTCTGCAAAGTAAGATAATGTGAAAGACAGAGTATAAGAAAAGTACACCCTGAGGGTTCCTTTACACAGGATGGCTTCAAAGTTGTAAGTCGCGAAAGGAATAAATACTTTATGAGTGAAATGATTAACTTAGAGGATTTATTTGCCAGCAAGGTTTTTACACTCGGCAAAATGAAGGAAAGACTTCCCAAGTATGTATACAAGGAAGTTATTAATGTTATGGAAAACGGCGGAGAGCTTTCTCTTGCCACAGCGGATGTGGTTGCCAAAGCCATGAAGGATTGGGCTGTTGAAAACGGCGCCACCCATTACACCCACTGGTTCCAGCCCCTTACCGGCATCACCGCAGAGAAACATGACGCATTTGTCAGCCATCCCGACAAGGACGGACATATGCTTCTGGAATTTTCCGGCAAGGAATTAATCAAAGGCGAAGCGGACGGTTCTTCCTTCCCTTCCGGCGGACTTCGTGCCACCTTTGAAGCAAGAGGCTATACCACATGGGACATCACTTCCCCCGCTTTCTTAAAAGAAGACGCGACCGGCGTTATTCTCTGTATTCCCACCGCGTTCTGCTCCTATAAGGGCGAAGCACTGGACAAAAAGACCCCGCTTCTCCGCTCTATGGAAGCCATCAGCCAGCAGGCACTCCGAATTGTGCATTTATTCGGCAATACCGCAGCAACCAAGGTAGTGCCTTCCGTTGGTGCAGAGCAGGAATATTTCTTGGTAGATAAGCAGAAATATTTACAGAGAGACGACCTTATTTTTGCCGGAAGAACCTTATTCGGCGCACCCGCACCCAAGGGTCAGGAGCTGGAGGATCATTACTACGGCACCATCCGTGAACGCATCGGTGCCTACATGAAGGATTTGAATATCGAACTCTGGAAGCTTGGTGTTACTGCCAAGACCCAGCACAACGAAGTGGCTCCCGCACAGCATGAACTGGCGCCCATTTACGAAACCGCCAATATCGCGGTTGACCACAACCAGCTTGTGATGGAAACCATGAAAAAAGTGGCTGACAGACATGGCATGACCTGCCTGCTTCACGAAAAGCCTTTCGCCGGTGTAAACGGTTCCGGTAAGCATGACAACTGGTCCCTTACTACCGACAATGGTGTCAATTTACTTGACCCGGGTGAAACACCCAACGAAAATATCCAGTTTTTACTGGTTCTTGCCTGCATCTTAAAGGCAGTAGATACCCATGCAGACCTACTCCGCCAGAGCGCTTCCGATGTCGGAAACGATCATAGACTGGGCGCAAACGAAGCACCGCCTGCCATTATTTCCGTATTCTTAGGCGAACAGCTTGAGGATGTAGTAAAGCAGTTGGTTGAAACCGGAGAAGCAGCGCACTGCTTAAACGGCGGCCGCATGAAGACCGGTGTTTCCACCCTGCCTGATTTTGAAAAGGACGCAACGGACCGCAACCGTACCTCACCTTTCGCCTTCACCGGCAACAAGTTTGAATTTCGTATGGTTGGTTCTTCCGATTCCATTGCGGACCCGAACACAACTTTAAATGCTATTGTGGCAGAGGCTTTCTGTGAAGCAGCCGACAGACTGGAAAAGGCAGAAGATTTCGACATGGCAGTACATGACCTGATTAAGGAATACATGACCGCTCACCAGAGAATTATTTTCAACGGCGACGGCTACTCCGATGAATGGGTAAAAGAGGCGGAAAGACGCGGACTTCCCAACATCCGCTGCATGATTGACGCGGCAGGTACTTTAACTACAGAGAAATCCGTCCGTCTGTTTGAAAAGTTCGGTATCTTTACCAAGGCAGAGCTGATTTCCCGTGAGGAGATTATTTACGAAACCTACGCAAAGACTTTGAACATCGAAGCATTGACCATGATTAACATGGCAAACAAGAAGATTATTCCTGCGGTTATCCGTTACAGCAAGTCCCTTGCTGACACGGTCATTGCCGTTAAGGATGCCGGAGCGGATGCTTCCGTGCAGAGAGACATCTTAAACACCGTCAGCAGCAAGCTGATTATTGCCAAGAACGCACTCCTCAGACTGGAGGAAGCTACCGCACAGGCAGGCACTATCAAGAACGCCAAGGAAAAAGCTTTCTTCTACAAGGATACCGTCAAGGTAGAAATGGATGCCCTGCGCAAGCCCGTTGACGAACTGGAGTTAATCGTTGACAAATCCATGTGGCCCATGCCCACCTACGGCGATTTAACCTTTGAAGTGTAAAGCATAAAAGACAAGTGCAATGTATAAGCGAAAACTTATATGTTGCACTTTTTTTATAGGGAGGGGAGTTTGGCTTTACGTGGAAAAGGGAGTGAAAGGCGGAAATCCACGTAGGGCGTGGAAAAAGTTTACGCGGAAATGAGAGTGGAAGGTAGAAATCCGCGTAACCCCGGAAAAGCTTGCGAGGGCTACGAAAAAATGGTACGTTATTCTATGAGTGAAGTGTTAGATTTTGAAAAGCGGAAAGGCAAAAGAAGCATGGAACCGGTATTTACAGTACTTCCGAGAAGCATCTTGAAGAGGCAAAAGCCTTTATCAATCATCGGGAAGACCGCGATAAGATTGCAGTAGAAGTATTGCCTTTGACGAATTATGTCAGAAGTGCGGAAGAACATCAGCATCATCTGGAACGATACCCGGAGGATTGCAGCTACTGCCATATTCCGGACGAAGTATTGAATAAATACAGAAATCATTAGGATGCGGATGAACTACGAAAAAGAAGAGGCAAGACCCGGAAACGGGAGGTGAAGAAATGCTGACAGAGAAAGAGAAAAAAACATGCCGGATGTTATTATCCGGATATAAAAAGAAATTAAAAAAGTATGTGGCACGTAATACCGCATTGCCGGCACAGGAGATTGTGCAGGAGTACGAAGAACGGTTCTACCGGTATATGGATGAGGCGGATATGGGAAATGAGAGAGGCAAATTTACTTCGTATCTCAACATTTTTTCCGGACTGGCAGCCTATGAGATACTGCGGGAAAGAGGATTGACGGAAGCCGAAGGAATTCAGGCATATGATTTCATGTGCGCTTTTATGCGAAAATTTTCATCCGTATTATACAAGGGAGCCGATTTATTGCCCAACGGTTATAAAATAGTAAGACAGTCCTTTTTTTGATGATTTGCAAGGCGAAAAAAGGACCTGCTGGGATATAGAAATCCTGCAGGATGATGAAAAAGGATATGCTTATGAAATCAGCCGGTGTCTGTATTTTGATACCTGTAAAGAACATGGGTATCCGGAGTTTTGCAAGGTGTTCTGCACGCATGACTGGTATGCATACGGAGTATTGAAGCATCATGCTAAATTTATCCGGAAATCCACGATTGCGGAAAACGGTACGGTATGCCATGACACAATATTAAAGGTGAAATAATTCGCGGAAGGAATGTACATATGAAAATAAGGTGTGTATGGGAACACAATGGCAATGATAGTATTCTGTATTCCGATAATTTTACAGGTGCTTATACCAGAGGCAGGACGAAAGAAGAAGCCATTCGGAAAATGCCATTGGAAATCGCAGCGTATTTAAGATGGGCGGGCAAGCCGCTCCCTGATGTCACGGAAACTGAAATTGTGCAGGAAAAAGCATCGGAGCTTACGATTTCCGATGCTGACTCCGACGTGCTTTTCGACAGGGAGATGGAAGAATTAAACATAGAAGAGTATGAAGAATTAAAAGCATTGGCATTGAAATCCGCACGGGATTTTCTTTGCTGGAAAGCCAGCCGGATTTTTTGAAAAACACAGTATTTCGCGGAAGCTATGATGAGGAATGGTCACTGCGGAAGGTGTTGCGCAGATTTATCTGGCACGACCGGATACATGCAAAAGCGATGTATCGGATGGCGGTTAAAACATTTGGCAGGGAAGCCATACCAGATATATTTTTCTTTGTTTGCCTGGGGAAGGGCAGGTGTAACTTAAATAAGAGTTTAAGGAAAGGCTATCGGAAGGAGATTATTGATGAAGATTACTTTATTTCCACTGGAAAAAATTACGATTGACGACAAAAGCGTATATCTGGAAGCCGGTAAAGACGAAGTCATCCGTTTGTTGGGAGAACCGGAAAAGATACGGGAACAATATGGCGGAGGCACCTGGCGGCATTTTGAAACCCTATATTTATGGGGTGTCGGCTTTTGATACGGAACAGAAGGAATTGGTTAAAATACTATCCGAGAATAATAACGGGGATGTTGACGATAGCGAAAGATGTTCTTATGCGTTTACGGGCTCCAGTGTCAGCGTCTGGACGGAAGATGATGAAGAGTTCTGGATGACAATAGGGATGGGAGAGAAAGGATACTATTTATGAACATGACACCTCTTGAAATTATAAAAAGTCAGGCTCCGTATGCCAGTGGCTATGAAAATATACCGGGTGAGGAGCAGAACCGGGCAAAGAAGCTTTGCTGGGAATATAACCGTACGGCGCCGGGTGAACAGGACAGGCGTCGAGCCATTTTGCAGGAACTTCTGGGCACCTGCTCACCCATGGCCGGTATCGAGCCGGATTTTCATTGCGACTATGGTTTTAATATCCATACTCACGGGCTGGTTGTTATAAATTATAACTGCGTTATTCTGGACACATCTCCGGTAAATATTGGATCCGGCGCATTTATTGCTCCCGGTGTGTGCATTGCCTGTTCCGGACATGCCGCTGACCCGGAACAACGAAGCCGGGGAATTGGCACCTCGGCTCCTGTTACACTGGAAGAAAATGTTTGGATTGGTGCAAACGCTACGGTATGCGGCGGCGTGACCATCGGAGCCGGTTCGGTTATCGGTGCGGGGAGCGTTGTAACGCATGACATCCCGGCGGGCGTTGTGGCGGCAGGCGTTCCATGCAAAGTAATTCGTCCTATCAGTGAAAAGGATAAGATTGCTCCGGAAAAAATCCTGTTCTGAAAGAATAGACACGGAAACAGCGGAGATTACAGGTAAGTATCAAAAATGGATACTTACCTTTTTTGTTGTGCAAAACCTGACTTAGACTCTGTTAACTGCCATAATGACAAAAAGTCATTAAGAAAGATGCAAATTAAGAAAGACACAAGTTAAGAAAGACCAAAATTAAGAAAGACAAACCATCCCAGGCAAAGGAACTGATTGCATTGGCGAAAGATACCGGAAGAAATATGCTGCTTCCGTATTTTCCGCTTGCACCGGAGCATGATTTGATAGATGCGCTGAACATGTTATATGCGACTTATAAAATGGCATTGGAGCATTATCCGGCAGAAAAGATTGCCTTTTTGGGAGGTTCATCGGGAGCGGCTATGGTTCTCTGGCTGATGTCATATATCAACAGGCAGGGAGAAGGCACTCCGATGTCTGGAAAGATTGCGCTCAGTTCTCCCGGCTCCGCCTTGACGGCAGAAGAAAGAAAAAGGGCAGAAGAGCTTAACAAGACAGATTTAATTATGAGCACCACCGCGCTGGACAATATTTTTAAGGGGATGACAGGCGGAAAAGAACTTCCGGAAGAATTACTGTATACATCCAAAGGTATTTATGAAGGGATAAAGGATGTTTATCTTTCCTATGACGGGGACGAAGTCTTTTCGGCAGCGGCGCAGTCAACCGCAGAGTGTTTAAGAAGCTATGGGGCAAAAGTAACACTTGAAATTGCGGAAGGCATGTATCATACTTATGCGGTTATGCCGTTCGTAAAAGAAGCGCAATCATAGTCTCTGCTGATTCGGTCATACCGCGTTTCAGCCATTCTTCAATCCAGCCGAGCACACCGTTTGCAATAAAAGAAAGTGTATAAGCGGTCACGTTATCCATTTCCGCTGAGGGTCCCCAGAGAGTTAAATATCCTTCTTTAAATAGATAAAATAAACCACGTTCCTGAATTAATATCATGGTATCACTATGCTGCTTCAGATACATAAAAAGATGCCCAAACAGTTCTGCATTGGAATCAGAGCCGCTTTGCTTCCATTCAATTTCCCATTCGGACAGCATCTTAGAAAAATAGCTTCTTATGATATCTTCCTTGTTGGTGTAGTTTCTGTAAAACGAATTCCTGCTTACCTGCGCAATGGTTGTAAGCTCTCCTATATTTATTTCTGAAAGTTCTCTTTTCTTTAACAATTCCAATAAAGTTTCGGTAATTCTCTGCTTGACATAGGTATTTTTATCCTGATTATTCATGCTGGTACAAATCTCCTTATTTGTGCCATTTTTTCTAATGGCTTGATTTTCGTGGGAAGCGATGGTACATTTGTTACATTGAAGATGGTACAAAAGTTCCATCAAAATGTCAAGGAGAAAAGTGAATGAAGAAGGTATTAAAAATAGCGGGAAAAGTACTGGCAATTATTTTTACGGCATTGATTATCATTGGAATTTTCGCGTATATGTTTGTGCTGCAATATCCAAATCTGAAGAAAAATCCAAAAGTGGGGAAATGGTACCGGGTGACAAGCTCTGAGATGAAAACCTCAGAAGGAGACCGTTATCGTGCATTGTTCAAAAAAGGAAGCAGCAATAAAGTATTAATCTATTTTGCCGGCGGAGGAGTAAGCGTCAATGAAGAGACTGCAAAAGACGATACTTATAATACAAAGGAAATCGCTATTGATATGCTTGCCAATGTAACCATGAATATGGGAGGAATTGCATCAGATGTGGATGGAAGCCCGTTTGAAGACTGGAGCATCATCCTTTTTCCTTATGCAACCGGAGATTTTCACGCCGGTACCGGAGAATTTCATTATACAGATACTGATGGAAAAGAAAAGATTTTGTATCATAATGGTTATGTCAATTATACAGAAACCATGAATAAGGTAATGGAACTGGCAGGAATCGGCGATGCAGAAACCGTTTTAGTTACAGGATACAGTGCCGGCGGATTTGGAGCGGCATTGCTGGCAGATGATGTGTTTACCAACTATTTTCCGAATGCAAAAAGCAAGAATGTGCTTGTGGATGCAGCTTTGCTTTTGAACGATAACTGGCATAGTATCGCAACAGATGTATGGGAGACGCCAAAGGCAATATCCGATAAGCTGGTGAGCAAAAATCTTACGTTGGACTGTTTTGTTTCACTACATGAAAAATATGGGGAGGATATCCATCTGTTGTTTGACTGTTCGACCCGCGATGGGGATTTGGCAAAGGTTCAAAACTACTTTGATGACGGGATAATGGATGTGGATGAAAAGCAGGCGGATGAGTTTCAGCAGATACTGAAGGATACTATACCACAATTTAAGGAAGCAGGCGTAAGTCTGTTTATCTGGGACGGTGTTGCGTGGTATAATGACCCAAGAAACATGACGGCACATACAATTATTGCAACTCCGGCGGTATGGCTGCCTTTTGAAGAACAGCAGAAATCTGTTGCCGGATGGCTGACAGATGCCATAGAAGGTCGATTACATGACTATGGTGTGGAGCTGATTGATAAGGAATATTAGGCGAAAATCATAAGGAAGAAGATTTTAAGAGGGATTAGGACAAATAATGAAATATAGAATTGCGACGGTTTCTGATTGCGAAGCATTGACTGACATTAGAATGCGGATGAGAAAAGAACTTGACCCGGATTTTACTCCGGAATTGATTTATGCGGAAACTTTGGATTTTTTTAGGCGCAACATGAAAGGCGGAACGCATATTGCTTTTGTGTGTGAACATGACAGACAGATGATTGCTACCGTGGGCATTACATTATTTGAAATGATGCCGACAACAAAATACCCGAACGGCAAGGCAGCAAGACTTATGAATATGTATGTGGAACCCTGTTACAGGAACAGGGGAATTGCTAAAGAATTGTTAAACCGTGTAATAGCCTATGCGGAGGAACACCGGATTGGTAAGATTATGCTAAATCCGTCTCAGATGGGAAAAAGTTTGTATGAGAATTACGGTTTTCAGCGGTTGTCCGATGAATATGTTTTTTATCTGTGCTGAATTACCGGAGAGTCCGGAAAAAAGATTTCACATAATTATTTAATGTGTTCTTTATACCGGATATATTTCACCAGAAACGTGGCGAATATTACAAGATACATCCCTAAAATGCAGCCAATAATGATGGTGATAAATAATTATTGTTGCTGAAAAGGTTAATGAAAAACTGGGGCAGCAGTACGGATAGAAATATAATCAGCAACGGTAGCATTCTGCCTTTCATTACCCGTTGCATCATTTGAAATCTTGAGTCATCATCACAAAAAATTTCTTCTGTTGAACCATTGTCAGCGACGGCTTTTCTAAAATAACTGTACCCGAAAAAATCTTGGATATATTCCCAGCCGCAATCTTCAAACATTTTCAGATATTCATCTTTATGAGCAAGCCCTTCCTGATTATAGTCAAGCTGATAAACAACATCTTGCGGAGTGCATTTTTCAAAATGGTACATGCCCAATCCTGTTACTTTAATAAATTTCCAGCCTGATTTGTGCATCTCCTGTAAATATTCCTGCTCTTTTTCATACTCAAATATTGTAAACCATTTAAATTGTTTTTTGACTCCATTTACATCTCCTCCTGAGCTATCTTATATAAGCGTTCAATTCGCTTTAATTCAATCTGCAAAACATCTAACCCTAAATCTGTGATTTGATAGATTTTTCGTTTATTATCTTCACGGATAAAACGAATTACATGGTCTTTTTCCATTTTGGATAGACTTCCGTACATTGTACCCGGGGTAAGTTTAATAGCGCCATCCGTCATTTTTTCAACCATTTGAACTATACCATATCCGTGATTGGGCTTTCTCAAGCACAGTAGAATGAAAAAAGCAGTTTCCGTCATAGGAACATACACTTTCTTTATGTGCTGATCCATTTATCTACCTCCGTTTATTTTATATGATATATCGCACTTCGATATACATAATATATCGTACTGCGATGCAAAAGTCAAGATATAAAATTTCATAGTGACTTATAAATTTCCTAATATCTTCCAAAACAGAAGCAGGTTCATTAACATAAGTACTATTAAATTTCATAGTAGCTTCAAAAAAGATTGCCTTCAAGCTATAATGGAATTGAAAAAAGTTTGAAGGTGATTTTTTTATGGCAAAATATAAGAAAAAGTTAGACGACGACATACGGTGTCCGCTGGAGTACGGTCTGACAATATTCGGCGGCAAATGGAAGTCGCGGATAATCTGCGTATTGTCTGCAAAGGAAAGACTGCGCTACAGCGAGATACGCAAGGAAATGTATAATGTTACGGATACGGTTCTGGCGGCAACACTAAAAGATTTGATGGAAGACGGCATTATTCACCGGAAATCCTATGATGAAATTCCGCCCAGGGTGGAATACTCTCTGACGGAAAAAGGAAAATCGGTGGTGCCCATTCTGCAGAGTATCTGCCAGTGGTCCGATATATTTTATAAAGAAGACGGAGAAAACGAGATGGTGCAGTGCCAGAAATGCGACCATCGCAGATAAGGAGAAAACATGTTGAAATATACGGAAGAAAAGATTTTTACACAAGAACAGGTGCAGCAGTTATTTTTATCCGTGAACTGGATTTCGGGTAATTACCCGGGGCGCCTGTATAAAGCGCTTATGAATTCTTCGACAGTGCTGACGGTATGGGACGGTGAAAAGCTGGTGGGGCTTACCAGGGTGCTGGATGATACGGAGATGCTGGCGCAGATACATTATGTTCTGGTTCATCCGGATTACCAGGGGCAGGGAATTGCCGGCAGGATGATTGAATATGTGAAAGAAAAATACAAAGATTTTTTATACATAGAAGGAATGCCGGAGGACAAAAATAATGTGCCGTTCTATGTAAAACACGGCTTTTCCGTTATGGAAAACGGCGCCGCAATTCAGATTTGCAATCTGTAGCCGGAAAACTTCCACGTAAAAAAGACGTATGAAAAAGATACTTTCACACGTCTTTTTTGAAATCATTTTTGCATTTACGTGAATTCTAACTTTTGTTTCCGTACACGTAAAATCACGGATTATTACGGATTTACGGGAAGGGCATACAGATATACCAGACCTTTGGGATAGCTGCCGCCTTCTTCTACTGCAACAACTGCATGAGCGGAAACGGTTGCGCCTGCCTGCTCAACCAGAGATTTCAGAGCCTTGGTAGTACCGCCGCCGCCGTAAACGTCATCTACTAAAAGGACTTTTTTGCCCTTCATGTAAGCAACATCATCATCGGTCAGATATAAGGACTGCTCTACGGAAGTCGTAACGGACTTGTAAGAAGCCTCTACTGCGTGATGCTCGCCGCCCTTTGCTTTACGTGCTACTACGGTGTGGGTAAGTTCGGGGTTCACCTGCTCAGCCCAACGTACGGCAATGGCATGAGCCAAAGCGTTGCTCTTTGCAACGGGATTTAAAATAGTATCAAAGGTAACGCCCTCTTCCAGCATCTTCTTAACCAGTAAGTCTGCGGATTTTTCATTCATGCTGACCTGACCGGAGATGTCAAGGAATGCTACCTTATTTCCACCAATCATAACAAAAGGAAGGTCAAAAACCTTGTCCTCCAAAGTAACTCTCAAATACTCTTTGTCACCGACGGTGACAACCTGTGTCTTAACGCTGTCTGCTACTGACATTTTCCATACCTCCCAGTAAAATTAAAAGGGAGATATTGCCATCTCCGCTTTTCTCCTTATTATAAGCCTTATTATTCGCACCTGTCAATTCCTTCCGCACGGGATAACGCCATTCCTTTCACAAGGGCTTCTGCATCGCACCCATCCGCTTGCCATCATCCGTGACACTGCTCCTTTTTATAAACGGTTAGCCGAAACTAACTTTTCTGTTGACAATGTAGTTAGCCACGGCTAATATAAAAATATATCGCTATTCAGAGCCATGCAAAAGGAACGCTGTGTCAACAGCATTCTTGCGAATACGGTCCTGAATGGCTGCGTGAAATCGACCCAGACAATAAGACAGACTTGCAGAACGAAAATTGCAGAAAAGAAGGAAGAGCAGAATGGATAATAAAGAAAACATGATAACCGTACAGAATGCAGTAAAAAAATACGGCAAAGGGGAAAATGAACTCTATGCTCTGAACCATGTGGATTTGAACATTGGAAAGGGCGACATCTGCGTGATACTGGGACCCTCCGGTTCGGGTAAAAGCACGCTCTTAAATATGCTGGGCGGACTGGATAGCCTGGACGAAGGAAACATCGTAGTGGACGGCGTGGATATTACAAAACTGGGACGCAAGGAGCTGGTGGAATACCGCAGAAAGAAAATCGGCGTAGTCTTTCAGTCCTATAACCTGATTGCGGAACTGAATGTGCAGGAAAACATCCGCGTGGTGCAGGATATTTCCGAAAATCCGCTGCCCATAGAGGAACTTTTGAAGGACTTGGGACTGGCACAGCATGCCAAGCATTTCCCCACGGATCTGTCCGGCGGACAGCAGCAGAGATGCGCCATCGGCAGAGCACTGGTGAAAAATCCCGCGCTGCTTTTATGCGATGAGCTGACCGGTGCACTGGATTCCGTTTCGGCAAGGGATGTGCTGTCCATTCTAGAAAAAATCAACGAAAAGTACCGCACAACCATTGTGATTATTACCCATAATGAAGGAATAGCCGGTATGGCGGACCGCGTTATCCGCATTCACGACGGAAAAATCGTCAGCAATGTGGAGCAGCAAAAGGTAAGTGTAAAGGAGTTGACAATCTGATGACTTTACAACGAAAAATAACCAGAAGTATCAAAAAGAACCTGTCCTTTTATCTGACGGGAAGCCTGCTCACCGCAATTACGGTCATGCTGCTGATTGGTGCGTTTGCGGTCAGCGAGTCCCTGTATACCTGGGCAGATGCGTATTATGAAAAAACAAACATAGAGGATGCCAGCTTCCAGACACAAATTCCGATTACGGAAGAAGAAATGGCGGAACTGGAAAAAAACTATGACCTGACACTGGAAAAGCAGGAATATCTGGACTCTGCCTATCAGGACACCAAGCTGCGTCTGTTTTCCCCTACGGAAAAAATGGATTACTACACCATTACGGAGGGAAGTGACCTGAAAGAGCCGGGGGATATCCTTCTTACCTACCGCTATGCAAAAGCCAATAACATTGCCATAGGGGATACGATGGTTATCGGACAGGACGGCACGGCAGAGTATAGTGCAGGACAGGTCGATAATGTGAGTGCAGAGCAGGGTGGCAGTGTGAGCGCAGAGGGAAAGTCCTTTACTGTGCGCGGGTTCATCATGAAATCCGATTATGCGGTCATGCTGTATGATTTGTCGGAAACCGCAGCGGATAAGTCCGGTTTTGGTATCGGCATTGTGTACCCCGAAGATTTTGCAATGCTGGGAAACGGCGCACAGCAGTATTCGGTTCTGTACCATGACAGGGACAAAGAGACCGCCTTCCGCACGGAGATTTATGAAAAATACGACACCCAGGAATACCTGGAAAAAGCCTCCAATTCCCGTATTTCCCTGATTTACAGCGAAGCGGATGACTTGGTGGCGGAATTTTCCCTGTACGCTCCCATCATTATGATAATCGTGGTGGCAGTGATTGCCATGGTTCTTCGGAGAATGATAAAAAGGGACGGAAAGACCATCGGTACCCTGATGGCGCTTGGCTACCGGAAGGGTGAGCTGGTGCGTCATTACATGGTATATGGCATGGTGCCCGCCATCGCCGGTGATATCATAGGCGTTATAGGAAGCATTCCTTTTGCAAAACTGTTCTGCGAATTTTATTTTCAGGATTTGGAATATACGGAGTATCAGGTCGTCATGCCCTGGAAATTAGTGGGTGTTGCGGTGCTGTTCCCGATTGTGGTTTACGGACTGGTTTCCTATCTGGTTCTGAACAAAGCCCTGAAAGCCGATGCGGTGTCCCTGCTTCACGGCCTGCAGAAAGAAAAAAATGTGCGTGTTTTCCGTAACAGTCAGGCAAATCTGAAACTTGTTTACAATGTGCGTGCGGTATTTATGAATGCCTCCCGGAGCATCACGCTGATTATCGGCATTGCGGTTGCCACACTTTGTATTGTGCTGGGCGGTTCCTTCCAGGATGCGTGGAACAATTTGCTGGAAAACAAGGTGCCTTTGGCTATGCTGGGCGGACAGTACGAGTATGGATTTAAGAACTATCAGACGGAAAATCCTTACGGCGGAGATGCTATTTTTGATGTAAGCTTCGGCGCAAGTGCGGATGACTCCCGTTTCAACCTTATCGGATATGATGAAGAAAATGATATTTTCCATGAAACGGTGGACGGCAAGGCACCGATTTACGGTGAGTATTATATGACGAGTTCGGCGGCAAGAACCTACGGCATAAAGCCGGGAGATGAGTTTGCCTTTTACAATACCGTTACCATGCAGGAAACCAAAGTGGTGATAAGCGGCATTGTGGAAAATGATGTTCTGCAGCTTGTTCTGACCAGCAAGCAGAACATGGCGGATATTTTAGGCAGACCAGACACGGAATACAATGTAATTATCAGCAAAGAAAAGCTGGATATTCCGGCGGACCTGCTTCGGAAAAACGCATCTTTGAAGGACTATGAAAATCAGGTAAAACGTCTGTCGTCAGTTTCCGGCATCGTTCTGCAAATCTTAAAGGTGCTGGGCGTGATTATCTGTCTTCTGATGATAAATATGATGTCCGGCATGATTGTGGAAGAAGGAAAGAGAAATATTTCCATGCTGGAGGTGCTGGGCTACAGAAGCAAAGAAGTGCGGCAGTTTGTAATGACATCCAATCACCTTCTGGTGCCCATCGGATTTGTGGTGGGAGTACCGCTTGGCTATCTGACCGCTTATTCCATGATGGCGGCATCTGCCCAGTCATCGGGTATGTATATGGGGCTGCCCGTAAAGCCGCTCACCATTCTGGTAAGTGCGGCAATCGTAGTGGTAGCATATGTACTTGCCCTGTGCCTGTCCGGCAGAAAGCTGAAAAAGGTGGATATGGTCGAAAGCCTGAAGTGCCCGTTGGAATAACCGGAAATATTTGAAGGTGCGTTAGAACAGCTTGAAATGTTTGTCAGAATAATCATAGAAATGGCAGGTGTGTTTACACCTGCCATTTTGATAGCGTATCTAAAATCAGTGATAAAGTTTCTTCTCTTGCCTGCTGGCATTCTTCGGGGAAATGTTTTTCCCGGGGAAGAAACTTGTTGTTGACCGGAAAATATCCCAGATTGTGGCTGCCCGTTTCGGAATTGACATGCCGGAAATGATAGGCAAATCCGCATCTCTTAAGGCGGGCGGTCAGAAGCTCGGCATCCCGTTTGGCGGGCACGGACTCATCGTGCGTAGAAGTTAAAAACAGGATGTCGCCCTTGATATTTTCCACCGGTATCTCGTTCTCTTCCGTTCCTTTTTTATCCCATTCATCGAAAAAGTAAAGAGTCTGTATGCGGTGTTCCCGGAAACATCTTTTTAAGAAGTCGGAAAAAACATGCTCGGCAGGCACATAGGGGAAATCTGCACCGTGGAAAGAAACCATGGCCTTGCAGGGATTGTCCTTTTCCTTGCCGGTGCCCTGCATGATGTGTCCGAAAGAAGAAGCGGCAATCACAAGACTTAAGTCGGGAACCACGCTGGCAGCAAGCAGCGCCATGCCGGCGCCCTTGGAATTTCCGTAAATGCCAAATCTCTTGAAACGCCCGTTGTCATGTGTTTTCAGACAGTCGATAGCGGTCTGGAATTGCTCAAGAGGTATGGCGCGCATATCGGAGGGCTGCCCCTCCGCACCGTAATACTGCAGGGCAAGGGTGGAATAGCCTTTTGCGGAAAAAAGCTCGGCGTATTTTTCCGGCAGCTCCAGTCCCTTTAATCCCTGAATGACAATTAAAAGTCTGTCATCCCCATTCTGGGCATCGTACAATTTTCCTTCAAATCCATCTTTTAAATACGTGTAATTCTTCATTAACATAGAGGTAAAATCCTTTCCCTTAGGCAGTCTTGCTGCTCTTCTTGCACAGAACAATCATCCAGACAGTAAAGATAACCAGGGCGCCGAGGCTCATGTTGGAGCAGGCAATACCGTTAAGAACGGCGGAAGTACTCATTTTTCCGAGACCGTTAAATAAAATCTTGAAAAGTAAAGGGTTGATAATCCACATCCAGCCGGGCAGGCAGGTTTTCTTCTTGGCAATGATGAGAGCCATGGTAACGACATTGATAAAATAGAACAGGAAGAAAACGACAAAGCAGGGAACAATGTAACCGCCCTGTTCCTGCAGGATAACGGTCACGATGTTGTCATCGGGTGCCGTGCCGGTTTCCAGTGCTTTCTTCATGCCGGTGAGCAGATAGCAGCAGATAATATGGATGGCGCCGCCGAAAGCAACGAAAGCGTAAAGCGATGCCCGGTATAATCTGGCAAGCAGAGAAGTTTTATCTTCCATAATCTCATACAAAACATAATATCCGAAAATGGAAACCGGAATGCCCACATAGCCGAAGAAACCGGCAAGTCCTATCCGGGTATAGCTGACTTTCTGGGCAGCCAGGATGTACTGACCGAAAGCACCGACGGCGCCAACGGAGTCCACACCCAAAAGCAGGCAGTCGCCAATCATGGTCAGAACGCCGCCAATCATTCCGTAGATAAGAAGTTTTTTCACTTTAGATAAATCGTAAGTATTCATTTTTGTCCTCCCATATTTGAAATAGCATGCTGCGAAACGGTAATTTCCGCCTAATCGCAATAGTTAGCTTATGCTAATCAAAAGGATTATAGCACTGTGAGGAGAAAAAGAAAAGTCCCGATTTAGCAGGAAAAGGAGGGACAAAAGTTAAATTTGTTATTTAAGTCTAAGCGGTGCTGTAAAAAGAAATCTTAAGATTATTTATAGATGGATGAATATTGATTTTAGAAAACATACATATAATGCGATACGATATTGAATACACAAAATAAAGAGTATATAATATATTATATATAATAATAGTTTAACAAAATCTACAAAATGAAAAGGGATTTTTTATGTACAAAGTGGGAATATGTGATGATGGGATAAGTATATGTAGCAGAATTGAAGAATTTATTATTAAATATGCAGAAGAACATAAACTAAAAATAGATATATATATATGGTATACAGGTGAAGGTATAATTGAATATTTAAGAGATGATATGCAATTGGATATATTATTTTTGGATATTGAATTATTAAAAATTTCGGGAATAGAAGTGGGGAATTATATAAGGAATAATTTAGAAAATAGGGATATGCAGATAATATATATTTCTGGGAAAGACTTTTATGCAAAAGAGCTTTTTAAAACACAACCCATGGATTTTATTATAAAACCAATTACAATAGGTAAAATATATGCAAGCATGGACCTTGCTATTAAAATTGTAAATAAAAGAAATGTAAGATATATTATTCAGCAAGGTAAAGAGTATGTATTTATTCCAATGGGCGAAATTAGATATATTATGAGCCAAGGACGCAAAGTAGAAGTTGTTATTGGAGATTGTACATATAAATTTTATGGAAAATTAAGTGACGAATATAAAAAGTTGACAGAGGATTTTATTATTATACATAAGTCATATATTATTAATAAAAAATATATTAAAAAGTATACTTACGAAGTAATACAGATGACGGATAATAGCATTTTTACAATAAGTAAAATTCATCGAAAAAAAGTTAGAAATAAATTGTTAAAGGACATGATAAATGATTGATTTTATTTCTTGCATTATAACAAATGCTTTTAGAATATATTTGATTGATAAATTTGCTGAAACTCTCTTTAAGGAACACAATATAAAAATAATAAAAAAATTTATTATCATGCTTGCTTTTTGGATTTTGAATACAGGACTATTTATGCGATACCACACAATGTGGATAAATGTAGTAACTAATATTATAGGAATATGTGCTATAGTTAGCCTTTACACATGTAAAATTAAGAACATTTTGTTTGGGATAGGTTATATATATATTATTAATGCTGGATGTGACATTGTGGGTACATCTTTATTTATACAGTATCAAGATGGTCAGGCACATAACCAGGTGTATGCAATTATATCGGTTTCCTTAACATTTATATGTGAGATATGTATAGAGAAGATTATCAATAAGAGAATGGGCAACACAAATACATGTTCATTTCCCATTATCTTTGTACCAATTTGCAGCATAATAACAATATGCGCATTAATGTTTACCAATTCATGTGACAATATAGGAATTGCCATAGTTGGCTTGAGCATGGTAATTATTAGCTTTCTTATAATAATTATCTACAAGCAGATGAGTGAAACAATTGTTACAAAATATGAAACCGAAATTTTGAAACAACAAGTAAAAGTATATGCAAATGAAATAAATCTTATACAAAAAAATGAAGAAAGGTTAAAAATAATTCAACATGATTTAAGACATCATGTTAGTGAACTTCGATTTCTTGCAGAAAATAATAAAATCAAAGAAATTCGTCAGTATATTGCACAGATGGACTATGCAAATGATATGGTGGAGATGAATGTGAGAACAGAAAATCCAGATGTAGATAGTCTAATAAATTATTTACTTTCCAAAGCAAAAAAGGTATTAAAGACGGTAGAGAGCAAGATAACAATACCAGAACCTTTGCTTAGTTCTTATGAAATAAATGCTTTATTGGCAAATCTTATTGAAAATGCAATTAGTGCTGCAGAAAAAACCAGTGATAAATATTTACAGATTAAGATTAAAATGGAAAAAGGTATATTAAATATATTTATACAAAATAGTTTTGATAAATCAACCGTAATATACATAGGTGACCGATTTGGCAACTTTAATTTTATAACAACAAAGGAAAAGAGCCAGGAACATGGTATTGGGATAAAGAGTATACGACAGATTGTTGCAAAATATAATGGGAAGATGGACATTACTATGAAAGACAATATATTTACAACAAATGTAATTATGTATATTGGAGGAGGAACTGATTGAGTTAAAAATGACATTAATATATACTTCTTTTTACAACTTAAAGCACAAGGAGTCATATTGTTGTAACCTATCCTTGAAAGGAGGAAGGCAAATGAAAAAAAGAAAATTGCTGAAACAATGGATGAGTGTTTATTGTATACTTAAAATA
>DJEL01000031.1:34724-234766 GCA_002432425.1 Lachnospiraceae bacterium UBA5899 | reverse complement strand
CCCTCAAGATGAGATATCCCAACAAATGTTGTAAGACCCCTTAGAGAGTATGAGGTAGATAGGAAAGAGGTGTAAGCACAGTAATGTGTTGAGCTGACTTTTACTAATCGGTCGAGGGCTTATCCAGAAGGCAGGAGACGGAAGTCGAAGAGAGATAAGAAGTTCAATGTTCGGTTTTGAAGGCACAATACATTTTGTGAATTCAGCAGTATCAATTTGATTGGTACTGCATAAACTATTATTAGCATGTGGCTCCGTGGTCAAGCGGTCAAGACATCGCCCTTTCACGGCGGTAACACGGGTTCGATTCCCGTCGGAGTCATCCTCGATAGCTCAGCGGTAGAGCATTCGGCTGTTAACCGAAGGGTCGTAGGTTCGAACCCTACTCGGGGAGTATGGCGACATAGCCAAGTGGTAAGGCGTGGGTCTGCAACACCCTGATCACCAGTTCAAATCTGGTTGTCGCCTCTAAAAAATCTCTGATTGATTTCAGAGATTTTTTTTGTTATGGTGAAGAGAGGAAAGAAACACAACAGGGACGTTAGTTATAGACAGGAAAGGGGCATAACCTTGCATATAGTTTGGATGATATTAGGGGTACTTTGTGTGGTGTATTGTCTGGCATTGGCAGTCACAGGCGGGACGGGCACCTGGTTTTTCCTCATATGGGGAATAATGGGAGCTGTCTTTACGGTATGGGGCATATTCCGGGGACGTATACGGCACGCCATGCCGCATTGGCTGAATATTACGGCAAGCACCTTGTTTCTGCTGATGCTGGCAGTATTTTTGTTTACGGAAGGCTGCATTATCAGCGGATTTTCTAAAAATACCGATAAGGAACTGAATTATATTGTGGTGCTGGGAGCGCAGTTGAAAACAACCGGACCGAGCCGGGTATTGCAGTATAGACTGGATACGGCATATGAATATCTGACGGCGCATCCCGACACGAAGGTGATTGTATCGGGCGGACAGGGCAGTAACGAACCTGCTTCCGAGGCGCAGGGAATGTATGATTATCTGGTAAAGAGAGGCATAGAGCCGGACAGAATAGTATTGGAAGACAAGTCAGTCAATACGGAGCAGAATATCCGCTTCAGCAAAGAATTTTTACAGGCGGATACGGACAAAGTGGGTATTGTATCCAATAATTTTCATGTATTCCGTGCTGTGAAGCTGGCAAAGGCGGCAGGGTACCGGAATGTCGTGGGAATTGCCGCTCCGGCAACCGCTTTTTATCTGCCGAACAATATGCTCCGCGAATTTTTCGGCGTGGCAAAAGATTTTCTGATGGGACATTTTTAAATGCAGAAGAAAAAGACAGCTGAATGTAAATGGAAACTTTGGGACATATGGGTATCATGAAAGGGGTAAATGCAATGGACAATTTACAGGAAAAGATAGCGGCATTTCAGAAAATGCTGGATGAAAGCCAATATGTGGTTTTCTTTGGCGGCGCCGGTGTTTCCACAGAAAGCGGCATACCGGATTTCAGAAGCGTGGACGGGCTGTACCATCAGCAGTATGCCTATCCGCCCGAAACCATTCTGAGTCATACTTTTTATAGAAGAAACCCGGAAGAATTTTACCGTTTTTATAAAAATAAGATGTTGTTTCTGGATGCGAAACCCAATATGGCGCACAAGAAACTGGCGCAGTGGGAGGCGGAAGGCAAGCTGAAAGCGGTCATTACCCAGAATATAGACGGACTGCATCAGGCAGCGGGCAGTAAAAATGTGCTGGAGCTGCACGGCAGCGTACTGCGCAATTATTGCGAGGACTGCGGAGCCTTTTATGATGTGGATTATATCAAAAAGGCGGATGGCGTACCGCACTGTGAAAAATGCGGAGGCATGATAAAGCCGGACGTGGTATTGTATGAAGAGGGACTGAACGAAGATACCGTACAGCAGGCAATCCGTGCCATCAGCAGAGCGGACCTTCTGATTATAGGCGGAACTTCCCTGGTTGTATATCCGGCTGCCGGGCTGATTAACTATTTCAGGGGAAAGCATCTTGTTTTAGTAAACAAATCGGCTACGGACAGGGACAGCGAAGCGGACCTGCTTATTCCGGCAAGCATAGGGGAAGTGTTCGGACAGCTTAAGTAAAAGCGGAACATGTGAAAAATCAGTTGAAAAAGTGAGGAACAGTATGGATATTCAGGTTGGGGATATTGTTACCCTGAAAAAAGAGCATCCCTGCGGCAGTAAGGAGTGGGAGGTTCTGCGTATCGGCGCGGATTTCCGCCTAAAATGTCTGGGATGCGGGCACCAGATTATGATTGCACGTAAACTGGTTGAAAAAAATGTCAGGGAAATTAAGAAAAAGGCTTGAAAAACAGGCATTTCTATGGTATCATTTTAACTCGTGATACATTATTCCTTGCTCCCGCAGAAGGGGGCCAGAGACCATAAGGAGGTAAAAAGCATGAGCAAATATGAATTAACAGTTGTTGTAAGTGCGAAAATCGAAGATGATGAAAGAGCAGCCGTAATCGACAAGTGCAAGGCACTGGTTGAGAGATTTGGCGGTACTATCACCAACGTTGATGAATGGGGTAAGAAGAAATTAGCTTACGAAGTTCAGAAGATGAAAGAAGCTTTCTACTACTTCATCCAG
This sequence comes from Lachnospiraceae bacterium UBA5899, assembly GCA_002432425.1. Classification (GTDB taxonomy): domain Bacteria; phylum Bacillota; class Clostridia; order Lachnospirales; family Lachnospiraceae; genus Acetatifactor. The sequence continues at coordinate 232,141 of DJEL01000031.1, read as the reverse complement.
TTCGATGCAGAAACAACCGCTCCCGCTGAAATCGAGAGCCGTGTTCGTATTATGGACAACGTAATCAGATATTTAATCGTTAAACAGGAAGCTTAATAGGCATACCGGGTATTCCGAGGATTCCTGGTATACCGGAAAGAGGGACTTATATGAATAAAGTAATTCTTATGGGAAGATTAACCAGAGATCCTGAAGTAAGATATTCTCAGGGCGAAAATGCACTGGCGATTGCGAGATACACACTGGCAGTTGACCGCAGAAATTTCAGAAACAACGGCAATGATGAGCAGACTGCTGACTTCATTAACTGCGTTGCTTTCGGAAGAAGCGGTGAATTTGCAGAAAAGTATTTCCACAAGGGAACCAAGCTTGTAGTAAGCGGACGTATCCAGACCGGCAGCTATACCAACAAAGACGGTGTAAAGGTTTACACCACCGAAGTAGTTGTCGAGGACCAGGAATTTGCCGAGAGCAAAAATGCTTCTGGGGATAATAGTGGTTTTGCGGGAGGAAACAACAATCACTTCAAGCCTGAACCTTCAGGTGTCGGTGACGGTTTCATGAACATCCCGGACGGCATTGATGAGGAACTGCCGTTTAACTAATAATTCTAAGAATGGAGGCACACTGACATGGCATTCAATAAAGCAGACAAAGCAGATGCACCTATGAGAAAAAAAGGTGGCATGCGCAGAAGAAAAAAAGTTTGTGTATTTTGTGGCAAGGACAATGTAATTGACTACAAAGATGTAAATAAGTTAAAGAGATACGTATCAGAGAGAGGCAAGATCCTTCCCAGAAGAATCACCGGTAACTGTGCAAAGCATCAGAGAGCACTTACCGTAGCAATCAAGCGTGCACGTCACGTTGCATTAATGCCTTACACCTGCGACTAAGTCGAACGGTTCCGGGAGAGTATGAATTTCATACTCTCCCAATTTATTTGAAGAAAAATTGGGAGAAAAACATGAAAGACAATACAAAAGACGACAGGGAATAACATTTCCCTGCTTTTTTCTTTATAAAATGACAAATAATTATGGTGGAAAGATGAAATAAAAAATGCTATACTACATGAGTATAGATACTCGTTCACTGGGTATTTCCGGGGGTTACAACGTACATGAAGAAAAGAATTAAATTAAAAGGCAGGATTAAGACTTACCTGCAGTTTTCCATTTACTTAGGAGGTCTTCTGCTTGTGGTTAATGCCGGTATGGTGGCGATTGATTACCGTGCGGGACTTCTGTTAGGATTTTTTACACTTTTTTATTTTGCAGTGACTTTATCCCTTTATTTCTACAACAAGCCTGTCATTATGAATGAACTGGTGAGCTTTGCCACCCAGTACGGACAAATTCAGAAAAGGCTTTTAAGGGAGCTGGAGCTGCCTCATGCGCTGCTTGACGATACGGGCAAGGTCATCTGGACAAACGCGGCTTTTGAAAACATCATTCATCAGCCCAAGGGTTACAGTAAAACCATTACTTCCCTGTTTCCGTCCATTACAAGGGACAAGCTCCCGGACAATGAGGGCGTAGAGGAAGCGCAGTATGAGCTGACCTATGATTCCAAAGAATATATTGCCAAATTCAAACGGATTTCCCTGAAGGAAATGGCGGAAAACAGCGCCATGATAGAAGCGGAAGGCTATGAAGGTTACCTGATAGCCGTATATCTTTTTGACGAAACCGCTTTACATATTGCCTTACAGGAAGTGGATGACCAGAGTCTTTCCGTAGGTCTGTTTTATCTGGACAATTACGAAGAAGCGCTGGAAAGCGTGGAAGAAGTCAGAAGGTCGCTTCTGATTGCCCTGATTGACCGAAAGATAAACAAGTATATTGCGGCGCTGGACGGTATTGTGAAAAAGCTGGAAAAGGACAAGTATCTGGTTGTTATGCGGAAAAAGTCCGTGGCGCAGCTTCAGTCTGCCCGGTTTGATATTCTGGAGGATGTAAAGACCGTTAATATCGGAAACGAGATGGCGGTTACGTTAAGTATCGGTGTGGGTCTGGATGGTCTTACCTATGCGCAGAACTATGAGTTTGCGAGAAATGCCATTGACCTGGCATTGGGACGCGGCGGCGACCAGGCGGTACTCAAAACACCGGAAAGCATTATCTATTACGGCGGCAAGAGCCAGCAGGTGGAAAAGAATACCCGTGTCAAAGCGAGAGTCAAGGCGCATGCCTTAAAGGAAATTATTGCCGGCAAGGACAAGGTGCTCATTATGGGACACCGTATGGCAGACGTGGACAGCTTCGGTTCCGCAGTCGGTATTTACCGGATTGCACAGGCGCTTGACAGAAAGGCGCATATCGTTCTGAATGATGTGTCCAATACGCTGCAGCCGCTTGTAGATTTGTTCAAGAATAACCCGGAATACGATTCCGATATGATTGTAGGAAGCAGCCAGGCAATGGAAATTGCGGGCAACAATGCGGTTCTGGTTGTGGTGGATGTAAACCGTCCGTCCATTACCGAGTGCCCGGATTTGCTTCGCGTATGTAAGTCCATTGTGGTGCTGGACCATCACAGACAGGGCACCGATACCATTGAAAATGCAACGCTTTCCTATGTGGAGCCGTATGCATCCTCCGCCTGCGAAATGGTTTCCGAAATTTTGCAGTATACGGCGGACAATATTAAAATCCGTACCGAAGAGGCGGATTGTATGTATTCCGGTATCATGATTGATACCAACAACTTTATGAGTAAAACCGGCGTCCGCACGTTTGAAGCGGCGGCATTCTTACGGAGAAGCGGTGCGGATGTAACCCGTGTCCGCAAGATGTTCAGGGAAGATGCCGCAGAATACAAGGCAAAAGCGGATGCGGTAAGCCAGGCGGAAATTTACAGACAGTCCTTTGCTATTTCCGTCTGCTTAAGCGAGGATGTGCAGAGCCCGACCATTATCGGTGCGCAGGCGGCAAACGAGCTGCTCAACATCAAGGGAGTAAAGGCAAGCTTTGTACTTACCGATTATCAGGGTAAAATTTATGTTTCCGCCCGTTCCATTGACGAGGTCAATGTGCAGATTATCATGGAACGTATGGGCGGCGGCGGACATATGAGCATTGCGGCGACGCAGCTTGAGGGCATCAGCATGGCAGAAGCCATCGGCAGCTTAAAGTCCACCATAGATACAATGATAGAAGAGGGAGCCATTTAGTATGAAAGTTATTTTATTACAGGATGAAAAGAAATTAGGTAAAAAGGGCGACGTGGTTGAGGTCAGCGAAGGCTATGCCAGAAACTACGTGCTGCCGAAAAAAATCGGTGTGGAAGCTACTTCCAAGAACTTAAACGACTTAAAGCTGCAGAAAGCAAATGCAGACAAGGTAGCGTTGGAACAGCTCAACGACGCCAAGGCACTGGCTGCCGTTTTAGCGGAAAAAACAGTGGAAGTGAAGATGAAAGCGGGAGAAGGCGGCAGAGCATTTGGTTCCGTTTCTTCCAAAGAAATCGCAGCAGAATGCAAGGCACAGCACGGCATTGAAATCGACAAGAAGAAAATTGTCCTGCCGGAAGCTCTTAAGAATTTCGGTATGTACGAAGTGAATGTGAAGCTGCATCCCCAGGTAACTGCAGTACTGAAGGTGCATGTTTCTGAGATTTAAGAGTAAGGAGTAAGCTATGCCGCAGGTGGATGAAACCGTCATAAAAAGGGTAATGCCTCATAGTGTGGAAGCCGAGCAGTCGGTCATTGGTTCCATGATTATGGACAGGGAAGCGATTGTGGTAGCATCCGATGTCGTCACGGGAGATGACTTTTACAACAAACAGTACGGCGTTCTTTTTGATACCATGGTGGAGCTGAACAACGAAGGTCAGCCCGTGGATATCGTGACCCTGCAGAACCGTTTGAAGGAAAAGGATGTGCCCCCGGAAATCAGTAGCCTGGAATATGTTAAGGCGCTGCTGGACATGGTGGTGACTTCCGCCAACGTAAAATATTATGCGCAGATTGTGGCGGACAAAGCGACACTGCGAAGACTTATCAGCATCAATGAAGAGATTGCCAATATCTGTTACGCAGGTAAGGAGCCTACGGATGTGATACTGGAAGAGACGGAGAAAAAGGTGTTCAATGTGGTGCAGAAACGCAACACCGGCGAATACGTGCCCATCCGTCAGGTCGTGGTAAACGCCATGGACCGTATTGAAAAAGCAGCCCACTTAAAAGGAACGGTTACCGGTATTCCCACAGGATTTATTGATTTGGACTACCGCACCGCCGGTATGCAGCCTTCCGATTTGGTTCTGATAGCAGCACGTCCTTCCATGGGTAAGACGGCGTTTGTATTGAATATTGCGGAGCATGTGGCGTTCCGGCAAAATAAAACCGTAGCCATATTCAGTTTGGAAATGTCAAAGGAACAGTTAGTAAACCGTCTGTTGTCCTTGGAGTCCCATGTGGATTCCCAGCATATCCGAACCGGTAATCTGACCGACCAAGAATGGGAAAAGCTGATTGAAAGCGGTAACGTGATTGGTAATTCCAATCTCATTATAGACGATACACCCGGTATCAGCATTGCGGAGCTGCGAAGCAAATGCCGTAAATACAAAATGGAGCACAATCTTTCCATGATTATCATCGACTACTTACAGTTGATGTCAGGAAGCGGCAGGGGCAGCGACAGCCGTCAGCAGGAAATTTCCGATATTTCTCGTTCTTTAAAGGCAGTTGCCAGAGAGCTTTCCGTTCCGGTGCTCGCTCTGTCACAGCTTTCCCGTGCGGTGGAGCAGCGTCCTGACCACAGACCCATGCTTTCCGACCTTCGTGAATCGGGAGCTATCGAGCAGGATGCCGACGTGGTTATGTTCATCTACAGAGACGACTACTACAACCACGATACTGAGAAAAAAGATGTGGCGGAAATCATCATTGCCAAACAAAGAAACGGCCCTATCGGCACCATCGAACTGGCATGGCTGCCGAATTACACAAAATTTGCCAATATGGAAAAATAAATATCGGAAAACAGGTATTTAACAGAAAGGCATACATACAGCACCCACACAAAAGAGAACAAGGAAATCCCTGTTCTCTTTTTTAATGTCATGTTACAGAAAGGAAAGGGGAATTTTTATGGAACAGACACTTTTTATTTCAGATGCAGCGAAAAAGGTACATGTGGAGGCACATGTACTGAGGTACTGGGAGGAGGAACTGGAGCTTCCCATCAAGAGAAACGAGCTGGGACACCGCTACTACACGGAAGAGGATGTAAAACGTTTTCAGGAAATCAGGGAGTTGAAAGAGAGGGGACTGCAGTTGAAAGCAATCAGACTTATTTTGAAAAACGGAAAGCTGGACAGGCTGGCGGACGGGGAGAGTACGCAGGCAGAGAAAGCAGCCGAAGCGGCGAAAATCGCAGAAAAGGTGCCTACTGACGCGCAGCATGGAAAAAAGAACGTGGAAGTGTTGAAAACTGCCGAGAAAGTGACCGGGGAAGTGGAGCCCATAAAGACAACGTCGGTGGTAGGAGAAGAGTCGAGAGAGGAAAAGGCGGCACGCCTGCAGTGGCTCTTAAAGCAGCTTTTCAGGGAAGTTTTGCAGGAAAACAATGAAGCGATGTGCCGGGAAGTAAGGGAAAGCATCTTAAAGGAAATGGACTATCAGTTCCGTATGCAGGAGGAACGGGAGGACGAGAGAGAAGCCGCCCAGATAAAGAGGGACGAAGAGCATTTCCGCAGGGTGGACGAGCTCTTACGGAAAAAGAGAGGACTTCTCTGGAACAAGGACGACAGAAAAGCGGAGGAAAAGAAAGCGAAACAAAACAAAACGGAGAGCGTGGAAGAGCAAAAGAAAGCAGCCGTCAAAGAAAGCGCAAAAGAAAGGCCGAAGCTTCTGCAGCTTTGATTGTGCGGGCGTCAGTGCGGCAGTTGCAGAAGGCCTTCGGTGTAGGATTTCCAGTCGTAACCGGCAAGGTCGGGGATAGCTGCCCGGATGCGGGTGGCGCTGACATCCTCCATGTGGGGAATGGCGCCCAGAGGAGTAAAATGGGAAGCATAGTCCGATACCAAAGGCGATGAAGCAAGCAGAGCCTGCAAATCGTCTTCATTCCGGCTGAACACAAGGAACGAAAATTCCGACAGGAAAGCCTCGGCATATTTCCAACGGTAAAGCTCGGGCAGTTTGTCGGAGCCGCATACATAATAGCAGTTTTCACGGGAAATGCGGTACTTTTCACACAGGTAACACAGGGTATCATAGGTATAGCCCGTGACTACGCCGTCGGTTTCGCAGGTTCCTAAAGTGAAGTCATAATGCGGCAGGACGGTTTCCAAAAGGGAGAGCCGGGTTTTGTCGGATAAAATATCCTTGTCCGGCATTTCTTTCCAGCCGGTGAGAAAATCGTGCCGGGAGGGGACGTATACGATACGGCTGTCCTCTCCCAGCTTTTTTTCGGCTAAAAGTCCCATGGAGATATGCGCTTTTGTCAAAGGATTAAAAGTACCGGTGATAACGGCAAGTTTTTCCATAAATGCATTTCCTCCTTTTTACAAACACGCAGGACTTAAATTTCTTTCAGATTGTGAAGCAGACTCATTTTCAGCTCGTAGTAGTCCGGTGTCATATCTAAGTAATGCTTGTGGGGATTTTCAAAACGCTGCTCCTCCTGCCAGATTTCCGTGGCAAGCTGGCGTTTTACATAGTCGCGGATTTCGGTAAGGGATACCGTGGGCATTACCCGTTTTCCGGCTTTAATCACGGGCTGTTTCAGCTTCTTTACCGTGAAATTTTCAAAGGAACGGTTTTTCCAGGGTTGCTCAGGGTCCACATAGCGGAAGGGTCTGTCGGTGGGGATTTCTTCGTCATAATTGGCGAGCAAATCCGCAACGGCATGGCCTTCTTCGTCGTAAACGCGGTACACTTCCTTTAAGCCGGGATTGGTGATTTTCTCCACGGACTCGGAAATTTTAATGCGGGGTTCGAATTTTCCGTTTTTATTGACGGCGGCAATTTTGTAAACGGCACCAAATACCGGGTCGGACTTTGCCGTAATCAGACGTTCTCCGACACCGAAGCTGTTGATGCAGCCGCCCTGGTCCAGAATGGAGGTAATGGTATATTCGTCCAGACTGTTGGAAACCACGATGCGGGCGTCGGGAAAACCGGCTTCATCCAGCATTTTCCGGGCTTTTTTGGACAGATAAGCAAGGTCGCCGCTGTCTAAACGGATGCCGTAGACGGTAAGGGGAATGTTGGCCGCCTGCATTTCCCGGAACACTTCAATGGCATGGGGAACGCCGGACTTTAAGACATCTATGGTGTCCACCAGTAAAATGCAGTTGTCGGGATAAACGGCGGCATACTTACGGAATGCGGTCAGTTCATCCTGATAGTACATGACGTAGCTGTGCGCCATGGTGCCGCCTACGGGAATGCCGAACTGTTTGCCGGCAAGAACGGTTGCCGTACCGGCTGCACCGCCGATGTAAGCAGCTCTGGCACCGTATACGGCTGCATCCATGTTGTGGGCGCGGCGGGCACCAAAATCGGACACGGGACGTCCCTCGGCTGCTTTTACGATACGCTGGGTTTTGGTGGCAATCAGGCTCTGGTGGTTAATCTGCGCCAGCACCGCGGTTTCGATGAGCTGGGCGTCGATTAAGGGAGCAATGACGGTAAGCACCGGTTCGTTGGGGTACATGACGGTGCCTTCGGGAAACGCATAGATGTCACCCTTGAAACGGAATTTTTTCAGGTACTGTAAAAATTCTTCGCTGAACAGATGCAGGGAAGAAAAATAAGAAATATCGTCTTCGTCAAAGTGCAGGTCCTCGATGTATTCGACAATCTGCTCAAGACCGGCAAATATGGCAAAACCGCCCTGGTCGGGATTTTTGCGGTAAAACACATCAAAAACCACCTGGGTTTCTTCGTCTTTTTCGGCAAAGTAGCAGTCTGCCATAGTCATTTCGTACAAATCCATCATCATGGAAATATTTCGTTTATCAAACTGGCTCATGGGTCACATCCTCATAAATAACGTCTATCTGGCAGCTTTGCATGGTTTCCAGTGCGGCTTCATGCTTTTCTTTTGTGACTCCGGCACAGCAGGAAGCGTCCACATAGATGGGAACTTCCGGCAGAAAAGCCTTGATTAACAAAGCATTGGAAACGACGCAGATATCGGTGCATACACCAATCAGGGTGATGGAAGAAATCGGGTTCTGCTTATGGACGGCAAGCAGCCAGAGGGCAAGCTCGGGACTGCCGAAGCTTCTTTTTTCAAAAACAGGGTTTTTTTCTTTGGATACGGCAAAAGAGGCAAGCTCCGGGATGAGCTCCCAGCCGTCCGTACCCTTGATGCAGTGGGGCACCGGAAGATTTTTCCCTTCCTGGGTTTCCAAATAGTCTGCCCCGTGTGTGTCCTTGGTAAACAGAACGGTGCCGGAGAAGGAGTTTACTTTTTGGACAACGGCAGGGACAATGGCAACGGCTGCGGGACTTCCCAGCGAACCGGTCACAAAGTCGTTCTGCATATCGACTACGATTAAATAGTTATTTTCCATACAAATACCATACCTTTCATAGATGGATAAATCAACGGGTAAAAGAAGCGGAAAAGAATAAATGCGGATAGTGAAAAAGGCAGCCCAAAGCTGCCTTTTTCATATCATGGTGCATCTGTGCGCACATCGTATTCTTTTTATGCTTCTGCGATAGCACCTACAGGACAGCATCCTGCGCAGGAACCACAACTAATGCAGGTATCGGGATTAATTTCCATCTTTCCGTCACCCATGCTGATAGCACCAACGGGGCACTGAGATTCACAAGCGCCACATGCTACACAAGTATCGTTAATTGCGAATGCCATAATAAATATCCTCCTTTTAATAGTATATTAAGAACCATCATCATGCATATTTTAATATAAATCCGCTATAAATACAAGGGGGTTTATGTTCTTCTTCAGATACAGAAAAATGAAATTTTTTAAATAAAACCCAAAATCAGGAATGACTTGTCAACTTTTAGGGAAAGTATTATACTAATACGAGCAAAGGAGGTAAGAAACAATGGAAAACATAACCAAAGATATGACAATCGGTGAAATTTTAAGAAAAGCCCCCGAAGTAGCACCTGTTCTTATGGAAGCAGGCATGCATTGTCTGGGATGTCCTTCCGCACAGGGAGAGAGCCTGGAAGAAGCAGCCATGGTGCACGGTATGGATATTGACGCTCTTATGGAGCAGATTGCCGCACTGTAATCGGAATTATGCGCAGACGATAAAATCCGCCGGTCTTTTTTCAGACCGACGGATTTTTTGTGTCATCATGTACATTGTCAAAAGCGGAATTGCTTCTGCAATACAAAACTTATGAATTTTTGTTCTGGTATGCACCGTATACATACAGACCGGGAATAATCAGCCCGATAATCAGTCCGAACAGCCAGGAACCGAAGTTGGTGTTGGAAAAGTTACTGATTAAGCTGAAAACACTGGATACTACGCGGCAGCCGATAACTGCATAACCCCAGGTAAGGCATTTGCCTGCCATTGCTGCGGAGTCAGCATGCTGCACACCGTTGATACCGGCAATCAGCTGGATTACGGAACCGGCTAAACCGATAATCAAAGCTAACAGGTAGATAACTACCATCACAGGGCCAATCAGTACGGCAAGGGCTACAATGCCAAATAAAGACAGCAGCGCACTGATAAACCCGAAAACTGCACCGATAATCATCAGAATACCGGTGACTTTCAGGAAAGATGCTCCTTTCATTTTCCTACCTCCTAAGAAAATTTTGTTATTTTATTTTATCCCCGCGAGCTTCTGCAAAGCCGCACTGGGAATAATACAGGTGTAATGCTCGGCAAGATAGGAAAGACTTGCCGGCTGGCACTTTCGGGGACTGCCGTATTCGGAAAGGATATTGCATACACGGTTGAAATCCTTCGGAAAGTTGGAAGAACCCTTTACCAGTAAAAGGTAAACATTCTCAGATTCATCTTTATATAAGGAGTTGTTGCCAGCATAGCAGTAGCCGACTATTTTTGCACTGGCGATGACGTCGTGCAGGGAATTGAAAATAAACAGCCGGGCAAGCTGGGTAATGGGTGCAGATTTATTATCGTTTTCTTTTATTTCTTCTTTTTCTTTCTTCATCAAACCGGCTGTGGAGGAAAGCATATCTCCGGCTGCCTTGCGGTTTGCATGCAATCTCTTAAACAAATCCAGCATATCGTCGGCGTCGTCCGCAGCATCTTCGGCGTCATCGTCATCGCTGTCATTTTCGTTGTGGACGGAGGGAGCAAACTTGGCAAAACGGGTATCCAGTTCCTCGGGGTCCTCCACCTTGGTGATGATTAGGACGATACAATCCGGGTTAAGAGGGATTGCTTCTATCATAAGCGGAATGTCCTCCGCTTCAAAGCCACATTCAAAAGAAGCCTGCTGCATCATGTCGCGGAAAAGACTTTTTGCTTTTTCCGTTCCATAAGCTAATTCACTGATTTTTAATTCGCGGTCCGCCAGGTCTTCCCTGGTCAGGGTGCAGCGAATCTGGTTTTCATTCACTTTTTCAATTTTCATGCTATCACATCCTTACTTTAAGATATGCACTCATACCTGCGGGTGACTGAAACTCCCATTAAATCTGATTACAAGTATATTATACTTTTCGGCAATCTAAGTCAATAGAACAGGAAAGAGTTTAATTTTTTTTAATGATTATGAAATGTGGCATTTTAAAATTTTAAAATTTTTTTATTTTTTGCTTGCCAAATATCAGAATATCGAATATAATGCCATTAAGATGTCTCCGGAAGCGAAGTACGGAGAGGAGGCATGTTCGTACATTAATTTTATAAGATTTTCTTAGGACGGCTGCGGAAGCATGCAGTTACGTTTCTTTGGATTCTTGTCCGCAGTACTCTTCTATAGTATGCGGATGTCTTACAGGCTTATGTGCCTGTTTCTGATTTAATAATTTCCATTTTTAAATTTCCAATTTTCTCGTTTTAATTCAATTTTTTAGCAGGTATTTTTTGTACGTTCGGGGGCATCGGCTCTGAAAACCGTATTGTGTATCACGGCACTTCTTATGGCAGATAGGTTCAGAGTATTTTACAGATAAAGGAGGGAGGATTTTGCATCAGGATAATGTGCAGGCGCTCACTGACACACTTAACCGGGCAGAAAAGGAAGGGGTATCCCTGTTTCTGGAGGGGCATCCGTCCGACCCGGCAACCATAGCGAAACGCTGTGTCCGGGAATCGGAAACTTACATGGCGGACTACATTCTGGATGACGCGGGTCATCTGAAGGAACTCCGTTACGACAAGGTCAGGAACCTTTAATTGAATGAATGCTGTGGCACGCTGTGCCGCTGAAAGAGACGGTGACAAAACGGGAATGCCTCTTGACTGCACCGTCTCTTTCTTTACAAAGAGGGAATTTTAGACAAATTTGTCAATTTATATAATGACGCAGGGAAAAGAGTTTGCTATAATGGAAAGCATGATTAGAGGGACAGTGTAAATAAAATGCAGGCTGTTGCGGAAAGGCATGGTTATTTAGTATGAAAAAAGTAATCCCGGTTTTGATAGCGGTGGTTTTAATTCTGATTATCGGCGGCGTGGCGTTCGGAGGCCAGGTGGTGGAGCGGTATTCCTACTCCCACGAACAGGCGGATTTGTACGAATATTTTCACATTACGAAGGAAAGCGACGTACCCGTTATTTTACAGAATGAGGTGACCGAGCAGGACGCCGTGCTGAAGGACGGTATCTGCTATCTGGAATACAGAGAGGTACAGGATATTTTAAACAGCCGTTTTTACATCGATAAAAACGAAGGACTGCTTTTATATACCACACCCACGGAGATTATCCGGGCATCCCTGGATACTTCTTCCTACACGGTAAACGGTGTGGAGAACCCGGTGGATTATTGTGTTTTTTACGCAGTGGAGGGCAGTGAGGAAACGAAGTACTACATTGCGTTGGACTATGTAAAAAAATACACCAACTTTTCCTATGAAGTGTTTACGGACCCCAACCGTGTGCAGATTTATACCAGTTGGGAGGAGGAACAGGCAGCAGATATTAAATCCGATACCGACGTGCGTCTGCGCGGAGGCGTAAAGAGCCCCATCCTCTGTCATGTAAAAGAGGGCGACAGAGTGGTTGTTCTCGATAAAATGGAAACCTGGAGCCAGGTAAAGACGGCGGACGGCTTTGTCGGCTACGTGGAAAATAAAAAGCTGACCAATGAAAGAGCGGAGACGCCGACACCGGTAACCGATTACACGGAGCCGGAATACACCACCTTAAAGCAGGATAAAAAAATCTGCCTGGGCTGGCACGGCGTGTACGGCACCGCAGGCAACAGCACATTAGATGATGTGACGGCAAATGCTTCCGGACTTACCGTAATCGCTCCCACTTGGTTCAGCGTATCGGATACAAACGGCTCCCTGCGCAGCTTTGCCGAAGCCGCCTATGTGGAAAAGGCGCATGAAAAAGGTCTGCAGGTATGGGGCGTGGTAGATGACTTTAACTATCTGGACGACCAGGGCAATCGAACAGATGTGGCAGCCGTACTGGCTTCCACCACTACAAGAACCGCACTGATTGACAACATCATGAATGCGGCGGCAGCTTGCGGCATGGACGGGGTGAACGTGGACTTTGAAAAGGTTATGGATGAAGCGGCAGGAGAAGATTTTGTGGAATTCTTAAGAGAGCTTTCCATCCGCTGCAGACAGGCGGGACTGGTATTTTCTGTAGATGACTCTGTGCCGTATCATTTCAATACCCGTTACAATTTAGCGGAACAGGGCGTGATTGCCGATTATGTGATTATTATGGCGTACGATGAGCACTGGGCAGGAAGTGAGGAAGCGGGTTCCGTTTCTTCCATCGACTATGTCCGCTATGCCATAGAAAAGACCGGGGAATATGTGCCGGGAGACAAGATTGTAGTGGCGCTTCCGTTCTACACAAGACTCTGGATTACCGAAGGAACTTCGCTTACCAGTGAAGCATACCCTATGACAGGTGTGGATGCTTTACTTCAGAAATACAATATGACTTACGAGTGGGATGACACCACCGGACAGAACTATGCAGAGGCAACGGACGGTACGACTCTGTACCAGATGTGGATTGAAGATTTGCAGTCCCTTAACGTCAAGCTTACCGTCATGCAGAACTACGAGCTGGGCGGCGTGGCAGCCTGGAGACTTGGCTTTGAACCGGCGGGTGCCTGGGATTTGATTAAGGTGTATCTGGAGCGGTAAGCTGCCCCGCATAAAGACTTCGCTTCCTACATAAATTAGGATAGAACACAGGATAGCGGAGGGTATATGGAACGGGACAGTAAGCAGAGTTTTGCGGCAGCAGGCGTGTTTATTCTGTTGGTTATGGGAATTGTCTTTTTCACGCAGCCGGTTAAAGAAACGGTAGGAAATGCCATGCAGCAGGAGCCGGAAGGACTCTGTGTGGTAATTGATGCCGGTCACGGCGGGGATGACCCCGGTAAAATCGGCATTAACGGAGCGAAGGAAAAGGACGTCAATTTAAGTATTGCCAGACGAGTTAAGGATTATCTGGAAAAAGAGGACATCCGGGTCGTTATGACAAGGGAAACGGAAGATGGTCTGTATGATGCGGACGCTTCCCATAAAAAGGTGCAGGATATGAAACGGCGCATAGCCATCATTGAAGAGACGGCGCCTGACCTTACGGTCAGCATCCACCAGAACAGCTACCCGGAGGAATATGTGCATGGTGCACAGGTTTTCTACTACGAAGGAAGTGTGGAAGGACAGGAGCTGGCGGACAAAATCCAGAAACGGCTGATTGAGGGGGCGGACCCCGAAAATAAACGGCAGATTAAGGCAAACAGTAGCTATTATCTGCTGAAAAAAACGAAAATTCCCATTGTGATTGTGGAATGCGGTTTTCTGTCGAACCGGACGGAAGCGGAGGCTCTCTGTTCGGACGAATACCAAGATCGTATCGCATGGGAAATTACACTGGGCATCCTGCAGTATCTGAACGCACAGTGAGAAAGGAACACAAGAATACAAATGGAAACAAAGTGGATTACCTGCATGGAAGAGGATGATAAGGAATGCTTAAAGGAAGCCGGTGAAATCTTAAAAGCCGGCGGACTGGTGGCATTTCCGACGGAAACCGTTTACGGTCTGGGCGGAGATGCCTTAAATCCCGATTCTTCCCGTAAAATATACGCAGCCAAGGGCAGACCGTCCGACAATCCGCTTATTGTGCATATATGCCGGTTTGAAGATATTTACCGGATTGTGGCGGATACGGAGGAAAACAGAAAGATGCTGGCTAATGCCAAAAAACTTTCCGATGCGTTCTGGCCCGGTCCGCTGACCATGATTTTACCGAAGTCGGAGGAAGTACCGCTTGAAACGACGGGGGGCTTAAATACGGTTGCCATCCGTTTCCCTTCCCACAAAACGGCGCAGGCATTGATTGCTTACGGCGGCGGTTATGTGGCGGCACCCAGTGCCAACACTTCGGGACGTCCCAGTCCTTCTCTTGCAAAGCATGTGCAGGAGGATTTGAACGGGAAAATCGACATGATTATTGACGGCGGCGAGGTGGAAATCGGCATTGAGTCCACTATTGTGGATTTGACGGTGGAACCGCCCCAGATTTTGCGCCCCGGCTATGTGACGCAGGAAATGCTTTCCAAAGTACTCGGCACGGTGGATACGGATGTGACGATTTTAAGCGATAAAAGCGGACAGGCTCCCAAGGCACCGGGTATGAAATACCGGCACTACGCACCCAAGGGACAGCTTACCATAGTGGCGGGCACAAAGGAAAAAGTGGCGGCATATATTAACGAAGAAACGGACAGGCTGCGCACAGAGGGTGTGAAAACCGGAGTCATTGCCACGGAGGAAACCAAAAATCTGTATCATGCGGATGTGGTGAAATGCGCCGGCAGCAGGACGGACGAGAATACCGTAGCGAAGCATCTCTACGGCATTCTCCGGGATTTTGACGAAGAAGGCACGGAAAAAATGTTTTCCGAAAGCTTTGATTATGCCGGTATCGGACAGGCTGTCATGAACCGTCTGTTAAAAGCGGCGGGACATCATGTGGTGCAGGTATAAAAGGGCATATTTATAAAAGGATACATTATAAAAAGATATACTATTGTAGAAAATAGAAAGGTGAAAACCATAAGGAGGAAGAAAAATGATAGCATTAGGATGTGACCACGGCGGTTACGATTTAAAGCAGGTAGTAATTGCTTATTTAGAGGAGAAAGGCATTCCCTACAAGGATTTCGGATGCATGGACAAAGGCTCCTGCGATTATCCGGTATTCGGCAGAGCGGCTGCAGAAGCAGTAGCCTCCGGCGAGTGTGAAAAGGGCATTGTCATCTGTACCACGGGCATCGGGATTTCCATCGTGGCAAACAAGGTAAAAGGGATCCGCTGCGCACTTTGCCATGACTGTTTTTCCGCAAAGGCGACAAGACTTCACAATAACGCCAATATGCTGGCAATGGGCGCCGGCATAATCGGTCCCAATCTTGCCAGAGAAATCGTGGATATCTTCTTAAATACGCCGTTTTCTGACGAAGAAAGGCACAATCGCAGAATTGCGCTAATTGAAAAACTGTGATATACTCCCATAAAGAAAGCTTAACAACCCAGTAACATATATTCAAAGCTCACATGAGAGAAAACGGAGGCAGAAAAATGGCAAAAGTCGTAGTAATGGATCATCCCCTGATTCAGCATAAAATCGGTTATATCAGAAGAAAGGAAACCGGCACCAAGGATTTCAGACAGACCATCAGCGAAATCGCAATGTTAATCTGTTATGAAGCAACCCGTGACCTGCAGCTTTCCGACGTAAAGATTGAAACTCCTATCTGCGAGACAACCGTAAAGGAATTAAAGGGAAAGAAAATGGCAATCGTACCCATCTTAAGAGCGGGTCTTGGCATGGTTGACGGTGTCCTGCAGCTTATTCCCGCTGCAAAAGTCGGACATATCGGTCTTTACAGAGACCCGGAAACCTTAAATCCGGTAGAGTATTACTGCAAGCTTCCCGCAGACTGTGCGGAAAGAGAAGTATTTGTGGTAGACCCCATGCTGGCAACCGGCGGTTCTTCCGTAGCGGCTATCCAGATGTTAAAGGACAAGGGCTGCAAGAAAATCCACTTTATGTGCATTATCGCAGCACCCGAAGGCGTGGAAAAGATGAAGGAAGTACACCCCGATGTAGATATGTATATCGGTGCGCTGGATGAGAAGTTAAACGACCACGGTTACATTGTACCCGGCTTAGGTGATGCAGGAGACAGAATCTTCGGTACCAAATAAGAGGAAGAAATCATGATAAAAATGCGGAAGAGAGAAGATTATATCAACTGGGACGAATACTTTATGGGCATTGCCCAGCTTTCGGGTATGCGCTCCAAGGACCCCCATACACAGGTGGGAGCGTGCATTGTCAGTCCGGACAACAAAATTCTTTCCATGGGATATAACGGCTTTCCCATCGGCTGCTCGGACGATGAGTTCCCCTGGGACAGGGAAGGCGAATTTGCCGACACCAAGTACCCTTATGTGACCCACGGGGAGATGAATGCCATCTTGAATTACCGGGGCGGCTCCTTAGAGGGGACAAAGCTCTATGTTTCTCTTTTCCCCTGCAATGAATGTGCAAAAGCAATTATTCAGGCAGGCATCAAAAAAATAGTGTATGACAGCGATAAATATGCCCAGAGCGACTCCACCTTAGCTTCCAAGCGCATGCTTACGGCGGCGGGTGTGAGCTTTGAGGCATACAAGCATACCGGCAGAGAAATTATTCTGCGTGTATGAACATAGCGGATAAGCCGCAGAAACAGCAACAGCAATAATCACGGAAAGGACAGGAAAGCAGAGGGAAGGTTACATGAAAAAGGCAGCCTTACGAAAAGCAAAAATTGCATTATGGATGGCAGTGGTTTTGTTTGCGTGCAGTGTTCCTTCTTTTTCCTATGCCGTTACCACGCAGGAACGGTTAAACGAAGCCCTGAAAGATAAAGATGAAATCAAGGACAGGCTGGACTCCAAGAACGACCATATCGATGATTTAAAGGATACGGAAGCGGGACTGCAGTCCGACTTAAAGGATTTAAATGCCCAGATGACGGCGGTCAGCGAGAAGTTAGAGGAGCTGGAAGGAGAAATAGCCGATAAGGAAGAGGCTATCCGCATCACAGGCGAAGAAATCGAAGAAGCGAAGAAAACGGAAGCATGGCAGTATGACTGCATGGTAAAACGGATACAGTACATGTATGAGTCGGGAGAAACCGACTATCTGGAGTTGCTGTTTTCTGCCCAGAGTTTCAGCGATTTTTTGAATTACAGCGATTATTTTTCCGCCATTGCCGATTATGATGAAAACATGATGGCAGAGTATGAGGCAACAAGACAGCAGATTGAAGAAGAGGAAGCAAGACTTCTTCAGGAAAAAGCGGATCTGGATGATTTGCATCTGGCGGCGGAAACAGAGAAAAACAAGGTATCAAGCCTTATCAGCCAGACCAACAGTAATATCAAGAAGTACGGAGATAAGATTGCCGTGGCGGAAGAGGAAGCCCGTGCCTATGAGGCGGAGCTTAAGAAAAAAGAAGAGGACATTGAAACCTTAAAAAAGATTATTGAGCAGGAAAAAGCATTGTCGGCAGCAGCGGCCAAGGCAACCTGGAGGGATATTTCCGAAGTGACCTTTGCCGACGGAGACAAAAAGCTGCTGGCAAATATCATATATTGCGAAGCGGGTTCGGAGCCCTATGCGGGAAAACTGGCGGTAGGCGCAGTGGTAATCAACCGTGTTTTAAGCTCTAAATATCCGGATACCGTGGTAGGGGTTATCTATCAGAAATCCCAGTTTTCACCGGTAGCGAGCGGCAGATATGAACTGGCACTTGCGGTGGACAAGGCAAATGCCGACTGTTACAAGGCGGCGGAGGAAGCCATGTCGGGTGTTACCAACGTAGGCGGTTGCCTGTACTTCAGGACACCTATCGACGGTCTGACGGGCATTGCAATCGGAGGACATATTTTCTACTGATGGCTAAGAAAAAGAAGTATGACAAAACGGTATTCCGGGCGCTTGCCATGGTTACCCAGTTTGGATTTAACATGCTGGTACCGATTTTCATCTGTACTTTTATCGGCATCTGGCTCGATAAAAAATGCGGTACATCCTATATTATGATTATTCTTTTCTTTGTGGGGGCATTAGCGGGCTTTCGGAACATTTTCCTGATGGCCGGGAAGGTTTATAAGGATAAAGGAAAAGATGATGGAAAAAAATAAAAAAACGGATACAGCGCTTTTAGAGCTTCTGACGGGCATTTTCCTGTCGGGAATACTCTTTTCTCTGGCGGGGCTCTTTCTTCTGTTTTTTAAGGAGCTTTCCCTGGGAAAGTATCTCGTTTCCATGTGGCTGGGAATTTTTGTGGCAGGAGGCTTTTCGGTTCACATATGGAAATCTCTGAACAAGGCGTTCGGATGTGAAGAAAGTCAGGCGTCCAAAATGCTGGCTACGGGCTACGTGGTCCGTTACCTTCTGGCAGCGGTGTTCCTGCTGGCGGTGTATTATGTGGGAAAGGGCTATATTTTAGCTGCTTTCTTAGGACTTATGGGAATGAAAACCGGGGCGTATTTACAGCCCTTTTCGCATAAAATCTGGGATAAAATATATAAAAAGCAGGGAGGTGAGTAAATGAACTATGGGATAGTCTTATCTTCGGGAAATGATGTGGACTTTATGATTCACGGCCTTTTCAAGTATTCGTTCTTCGGCCATGAAGTCTGGATTACAACCTCACATGTCTGCATCCTCATCGTAATTCTGGTTTTGGTCGGATTTGCGATTGCTGCCAATATTGCCATGAAAAAAGCACAGGAAATTCCTACCGGATTTCAGAATGTAGTGGAACTGATTGTGGAGAAGCTGGACGGTATGGTTTCGGGTACCATGGGCAAACATGCCAACAAGTTCCGTAATTATATTGGAACGGTATTTATCTTTATCCTGTTCAGCAACCTGTCGGGACTTCTGGGACTGCGTCCTCCCACAGCAGACTACGGTGTGACATTACCGCTGGCACTGATATCGTTCTTCTTAATACATTACAATACGATTAAGTACCATACACCGAAGGAAATCTGGGTGGATAAGTGTTCTCCCATGCCGCCGTGGCTTCCGCTTTGGATGCCTATTAACATCATAGGTGATATTGCAGTGCCTATTTCCTTATCCCTTCGTCTGTTTGCCAACGTACTTTCCGGCGTGGTTATGATGGCGCTGGTGTACGGACTGATTGGCAAGTTTGCCTTAATCTGGCCGGCATTTCTGCATGTGTACCTGGATATCTTTTCAGGAGCCATCCAGACATATGTATTCTGTATGCTTACCATGACGTATCTGGCCAACGCAATGGGCGATGCGGATTAATTATTTACAATCATCAATCATCTTAAGGAGGAAACAACAATGGAATTTAACGAGAATTTTATCAGAGGATGTTCAGCAATCGGTGCAGGTCTTGCACTTATCGCAGGTATCGGACCCGGTGTAGGCCAGGGTATTGCGGCAGGTCATGCGGCAGCAGCAGTAGGACGTAACCCGGGTGCCAAGTCCGAAATTACTTCTACCATGCTTTTGGGACAGGCAGTTGCCGAAACAACCGGTCTGTACGGTCTGGTTACCGGTCTGATCCTGATGTTCGTAAAACCTTTATTACCGTAAAGGAATTCTTAGAAACTGCAAAAGCAGCTAAGAAAGAGAAAGGAGGTATAAAGGTTGAATATTTTGCTAACAACCGGTGAGTCCATGGAAAGACTTTTCAATCTGGACTGGCAGCTTCTGGCAGACTCCTGCCTGACCTTGATTGCCGTTTTGTTCCTGTTCGGAGCACTTTCCTTTTTCCTGTTTAATCCCGTAAGAAAAATGCTTACCGGACGTACAGAGAAAATCAAGGGTGAGCTTGATCAGGCCGCTGCGGACATGGCGGATGCCAAGGCACTTAAGGAAGAGTATGACGCCAAACTGAAAAATATTCAGAAAGAAGCCGACGACATCATGGAACAGGCCAGAAAGAAGGCCAAAATCAGCGAAGACAAGATTGTCAGCGAAGCCAAAGAGGAAGCTTCCCATATTATCGAAAGAGCACGTACGGAAGCTGAACTTGAAAAGCAGAAAGCAGCTGATGATGTCAAACGGGAAATGATTGCAGTAGCAGCCATGATGGCCGGCAAAGTGGTTTCCGGAGCGATTGACACCACGGTTCAGAACGAGCTTGTGGAAGAGACTTTGAAGGAAATGGGTGAAAGTACATGGCTAAGCTGATAGAAAAAGTATATGGCGAAGCTTTATTTGAATTAGCTGTGGAAGAAAAGCGCATGGATGAATTCAGGAAAGAAATCGAAGGTATCGAACAGGTACTTTCCGAAAATCCCGATTTGGAAAAGTTGATGCAGCATCCCGGTATCCCGATGGAAGAAAAAGAAAAAATTCTTACCAATGTTTGGGATGGGCGTGTCAGCAGGGAAATGCTGGGACTGATGCTTTTTCTGTTGCAGAAAAAGCATTACGGCAAACTTTCCGGTGTTCTGGATTATTTTGTGGCACGCGTTAAGGAACAGGAAGGAATTGGTATTGCCTATGTAAAGACACCGATGCCGCTGACACAGGAGCAGAAAGCAGAAGTGGAAAAGAAACTGATAGAAACCACATCCTATCGTTCCTTTGAAATGCACTTCGAAGAAGATGCATCCCTGATCGGCGGAATGGTAATCCGCATTGGCGACCATGTTCTGGACAATAGCGTTAAAACCAAATTAGAGCATTTAAGCAGACAGCTGTATCAGATTAAGCTGCAGTAAGAAAATATAGAAAGGTGCGAACGGATCTATGAATTTGAAACCAGAAGAGATAAGTTCCGTAATCAAGGATCAGATTAAAAGATACGCAGCCGATATGGAAGTATCGGAAGTGGGAACGGTCATTCAGGTAGCAGATGGTATTGCCCGTGTGCATGGACTGGAAAATGCCATGCAGGGTGAACTGCTCGAATTCCCCGGCGAGGTATACGGCATGGTGCTGAACCTTGAAGAGGACAACGTAGGTGCCGTACTTCTGGGTAGCCAGCACAATATCAGCGAAGGTGATATTGTAAAGACAACCGGACACGTGGTGGAAGTCCCTGTCGGGGATGCCATGATCGGACGAGTTGTCAATGCATTGGGACAGCCCATTGACGGTAAAGGACCCATCCAGACGGAAAAATATCGTAAAATTGAAAGAGTGGCTTCCGGTGTTATCACCAGAAAGTCCGTAGATACCCCACTTCAGACAGGTATTAAGGCAATCGACTCCATGGTGCCTATCGGAAGAGGACAGCGTGAACTGATTATCGGCGACCGTCAGACAGGTAAGACGGCTATCGCCATTGATACCATCATCAACCAGAAAGGCCAGAATGTAAAATGTATTTATGTGGCAATCGGACAGAAAGCATCTACCGTTGCTACCATCGTAAAGACTCTGGAAGAGTACGGTGCCATGAGCTATACCACCGTTGTGGCAGCTACCGCCAGCGAACTGGCGCCTCTTCAGTACATTGCTCCTTACTCCGGATGCGCTATCGGCGAGGAATGGATGGAAAAGGGCGAAGATGTCTTAGTAGTATATGATGACTTAAGCAAGCATGCGGCTGCATACCGTACACTCTCCCTGCTCTTAAAGCGTCCGCCCGGACGTGAAGCATATCCCGGCGACGTATTCTACCTGCATTCCAGACTTCTGGAACGTGCGGTCAGAATGAGCGATGAGTACGGCGGAGGTTCCCTGACAGCCCTTCCCATTATCGAAACACAGGCAGGCGACGTATCTGCTTATATTCCTACCAACGTTATCTCCATCACGGACGGTCAGATTTATCTGGAAACAGAAATGTTCAACTCCGGTTTCAGACCGGCGGTAAACGCAGGTCTTTCCGTATCCCGTGTAGGCGGTGCCGCACAGATTAAGGCAATGAAGAAGATTGCCGCACCTATCCGTGTGGAACTGGCGCAGTACCGTGAACTGGCAGCCTTTGCACAGTTCGGTTCCGAACTGGATGCCGATACCAAGGAGAAGCTGGCGCAGGGCGAAAGAATCAAAGAGGTATTAAAGCAGCCTCAGTACGCTCCCATGCCGGTAGAATATCAGGTAATCATCATTTATGCCGTTACCGGAAAGTATTTACTGGATATTCCCGTAGAGGACATTACCAGATTTGAAAAAGAACTGTTTGAATATCTGGATACCAAGTATCCCGAAATTCCGAAGGCCATTGCGGAAGAAAAGGTAATTTCCGATGCAACGGACGAACTGCTGAAAAAGGCAATTACGGAATTTAAGGCGGAATTCAAAAACTAATCAAAGGTTTGGAAAGAAAACAGGTGATTGATTATGGCATCCATGCGTGATATAAAGCGAAGGAAAAGCAGTATTCAGAGCACGCAGCAGATTACCAAGGCCATGAAGCTGGTCTCCACCGTAAAATTGCAGCGTGCCAGACAAAATGCAGAAGACTCTGCAGATTATTTTACCTGCATGTATGAAACCGTTTCTTCCATCTTGAAAAGAACCACCGGAATGCAGCATCCGTACTTAAACGGAGGCACCTCCGGGAAAAAAGCCGTGATAGTCATGACATCCAACAGAGGTCTGGCGGGAGGCTACAACTCCAATATCATCCGGCTTGTGACAGAGCAATTTGACAAAGAGGACACCGTAATCTATGCGGTGGGCAAGAAGGGCCGCGATGCACTGGCTCACAAGGGTTATACCATTGAGGCGGATGCTTCGGAAAGCGCCGAAGAGCCGGTATACCCGGATGCCATGGCATTATCCGACAGGCTGTTAAGGGATTTTGCGGACGGTAAAATCTGTGAGATTTATCTTGCCTATACCAAATTCAAGAATACGGTGAGCCACATTCCTACCATGCTGAAGCTTCTTCCGGTGGAAATCCAAGAAGAAGCCGCACAGGAGTCAGACCACACTCTGATGAATTTTGAAATGGATGAGGAAACAGCATTGGATTTACTGATTCCCAAGTATGTGACCAGCTTAATCTACGGCGGTCTGGTGGAGTCCGTAGCCAGTGAAAACGGAGCCAGAATGCAGGCAATGGATTCTGCGACCAGCAATGCGGAAGAAATGATTGGAGACTTAACCCTCCTTTACAACCGTGCAAGACAGGGCTCCATTACTCAGGAGCTTACCGAAATCATTGCAGGTGCGGAAGCGATATCGTAAAACAGAAAGGAAGATAAAATGGCAGAGGTGAATAAAGGAAAGATTACCCAGGTCATCGGTGCGGTTCTGGATATCCGCTTTGATGCGGGACATCTTCCCGAAATCAATGAAGCTGTTAAGGTGCCGCTTAAAGACGGAGGAACCTTGACGGTGGAAGTAGCCCAGCATCTGGGTGATGATATTGTAAGATGTATTGCCATGGGAACCACGGATGGTCTGGTACGTGGTATGGAGGCAGATGCAACAGGTGCCCCCATCTCTGTTCCTGTAGGTGAAAAAACACTGGGACGTATCTTTAACGTTTTAGGTGACCCTATTGACAATAAGCCGGCACCGGAAGGCGTTTCTTACGAGCCCATCCACAGACCTGCGCCTTCATTTGCAGAGCAGTCCACCAATACAGAGATATTGGAAACCGGTATTAAAGTCGTTGACCTTCTTTGCCCTTACCAGAAGGGTGGTAAAATCGGTCTGTTCGGCGGTGCCGGTGTAGGTAAAACCGTATTGATTCAGGAGCTTATCCGTAACATTGCCACAGAGCACGGCGGATATTCCGTATTTACCGGTGTAGGAGAAAGAACCCGTGAAGGAAACGACCTGTACCATGAAATGACCGAGTCCGGCGTTATCGACAAGACCACCATGGTATTCGGACAGATGAACGAGCCCCCCGGAGCCCGTATGAGAGTAGGTCTTACCGGACTTACCATGGCAGAATATTTCCGTGACAAAGGCGGTAAGGATGTGCTTTTGTTCATCGATAATATTTTCCGTTTCACACAGGCAGGTAGTGAGGTTTCCGCACTGCTCGGACGTATGCCTTCCGCAGTAGGTTACCAGCCCACACTGCAGACGGAAATGGGTGCCCTGCAGGAGCGTATTACTTCCACAAAGGACGGTTCCATTACTTCCGTTCAGGCGGTTTATGTGCCTGCGGACGACTTGACCGACCCGGCTCCCGCAACCACATTTGCCCATCTGGACGCAACTACCGTACTTTCCCGTTCCATCGTGGAACTGGGTATTTACCCGGCAGTAGACCCTCTGGAGTCCACATCCCGTATTCTGGACCCGAGAATTGTAGGCGAGGAGCACTACAAGACCGCCAGAGGTGTACAGGAAATTCTGCAGCGTTACAAGGAATTACAGGATATTATCGCCATCCTCGGTATGGACGAACTTTCCGAAGCGGATAAGCAGGTAGTTTCCAGAGCCAGAAAGGTACAGAGATTTTTATCCCAGCCTTTCTTCGTGGCAGGACAGTTTACAGGTCTGGAAGGAAAATATGTGCCGGTATCCGAAACCATCAGAGGCTTCAGGGAAATTCTCGAAGGCAAGCATGATGATATACCGGAAAGCTACTTCCTGAATGCCGGAAGCATTGATGATGTTGTGGAACGTGCAGCAAAGAAAGCATAACGGGTGAGTCTATGGAAGATTATAAATTAAGAATTATCACACCGGACAGAGTGTTTTACGAAGGTACGGCTGATATGATAGAGTTTAACACCACCGAGGGAGAAATCGGTGTGCTTCCGGGACATATTCCCATGACGGTAATTATCAAACCGGGCGTCCTTACCATTACGGAAAAGGATGAGGTAAAGGAAGCCGCTCTGCATTCCGGATTTGTGGAAATTCTGCCCGACAGAATGACCATTCTGGCAGAAGTGGTGGAATGGCCCGGAGAAATTGACCTGGAAAGAGCGGAAGCGGCAAAAAGACGTGCGGAAGAGCGTATCAAGAGCCATACACCGGAAACGGATATGGCGAGAGCGGAGACCGCGCTGATGCGTGCCATTGCCCGTATTCAGGTATTAAAGTAAATCAGGTATTGCAATCATGAACATTTCTACTATAATATTTGACTTAGATGGTACACTGATTGATACAGAAAAATATTTTAAAATATTCTGGCGACAGGCGGCAGAGGAGTTCGGATTTCACATGACGGAGGAGCAGGCACTAACGCTTCGCAGTCTGGGAAGACCCTTTGCGCCTGCCCTTTTGAAAGAGTGGTTCGGCGAAGCTTTCGATTATACGGCGGTGAGGGATTGCCGCAGAAAGCTGATGCAGGAGCATCTTGCCAAAGTGGGGCTGGAACAGAGGCCGGAGGCTCTTGAGACTCTTGAATGGCTTTCCCAAAACGGTTACCGGATAGCGCTTGCAACCGCAACGCCGAAGGACCGTGCGGAGGAACAGCTGAAAGAGACGGGGCTGCTTCCGTATTTTGATGAAATCGTCAGTGCAACAGAGGTAAAGCTTGGCAAACCGGCGCCGGATGTCTACCTTAAGACACTCGAGGTACTGGGAGCTGACCCTGAGGAATGTCTTGCTGTGGAGGACTCGCCGAACGGTGTGAAATCCGCAACGGCAGCAGGAATTCCCACGGTCATGATACCGGACCAGACACAGCCGGATGCGGCGCTGCGGAAAAAGCTGTATGCGTGCCTGCCGGCTTTGGGAGATATTGTTCATTTGTTACAGAGAGGGATCAGGGGAAATGAAGAGGAAAATAAACAATAAGGGATTTTCACTGCCGGAGCTTATTATAGTGATGGCAATTATGGCTGTACTGGTAGGCGTTCTTTTGCCCACATACTTAAAGTATGTGAACAATTCCAAGGTGTCTGCGGATTTAACCAACGCGGAGGAGCTGGCAAGCGCCATCCGTACCGAGATTGCGGAGGGACGTCTTTCTGCCGGAACCTATACCGGCGCAGGCGGCAGCGAATGTACCATTCTGCAGGATGTGACGACCTGGCCCAAGGTGCAGAGAAACGGAAGCCTGTCCTGGCGGATTACAGTCAATGATGTAGAAATTGAAAAAATTGAAATCGGCGACGGCTCAAGCTTTGACAGAGTGTATCCGGACCCGATGGAACCGGATGGATATTATGGTTTATACCATCTAAAATAAAAGAGAGTGAGAGGAAACAAATGGCTGACAAGAAATTAGTGGAAGCAATCACTTCCATGGAAGAAGACTTTGCCCAGTGGTATACGGACGTAGTAAAAAAGGCAGAGCTGTGTGACTATACCAGTGTAAAAGGATGTATGGTAATCAAGCCCGCCGGCTATGCGATCTGGGAACTTTTACAGAGACAGTTGGATGACCGTTTTAAGGCAAATGGTGTAGAAAATGTATATCTGCCCATGTTTATTCCCGAAAGTCTTTTGGAAAAAGAAAAGGATCATGTGGAAGGTTTTGCCCCCGAAGTTGCCTGGGTAACACACGGCGGATTACAGCCGTTACAGGAAAGACTCTGTGTCAGACCTACATCCGAAACCCTGTTCTGCGATTTTTACAAGAACGAAATCCAGTCCTACAGAGATTTGCCCAAGGTATATAACCAGTGGTGCTCCGTAGTAAGATGGGAAAAGGAAACAAGACCCTTCCTTCGTTCAAGAGAGTTCTTATGGCAGGAAGGCCATACGGCGCATGCTACCTTTGAAGAAGCAGAGGCAAGAACCATTCAGATGCTGAACGTGTATGCCGACTTCTGCAAGGATGTACTGGCTATTCCCGTAATCAAGGGACAGAAGACAGAAAAAGAGAAATTTGCGGGTGCGGAAGCAACCTATACCATAGAGTCCTTAATGCATGACGGAAAAGCCCTGCAGTCCGGTACCAGCCACAACTTCGGCGACGGATTTGCCAAGGCATTCGGTATCCAGTTTACAGACAAGGACAACACCTTAAAGTATGTATACCAGACCTCCTGGGGGATGACAACCCGTATGATTGGCGCCATTATCATGGTTCATGGTGACAATTCCGGTCTGGTGCTGCCGCCCAAGGTAGCGCCCATCCAGGTAGCCATCATTCCCATCCAGCAGAAGAAGGAAGGCGTACTGGACAAGGCATACGAACTTCGCGACAGATTAAAATCCAACTTCCGTGTAAAGGTGGACGATACGGACAAGAGCCCGGGCTACAAGTTTGCGGAAGCCGAAATGAGAGGTTATCCGGTTCGTATTGAAATCGGTCCCAAGGATTTAGAGGCAGGCAAGTGCGTTCTCTGCAGAAGAGATACCAGAGAAAAGATGGAGGTATCCCTCGATGAAGTAGAGGAGGAAATCGGCAGCCTTCTGGAAACCATTCATCATGATATGTATGAGAGAGCAAAGGCACACAGAGATTCCCATACATATGTGGCAAAGAACATGGCGGAATTCGAGCAGCTCTTCACCGAAAAATCCGGCTTTGTCAAAGCTATGTGGTGCGGCGACCGTGCATGTGAGGACCGGATTAAAGAGAAACTGAGCGTAACCAGCAGATGTATGCCTTTCGAGCAGGAGCACATCGCAGATACCTGCGTATGCTGCGGAAAGCCTGCAGGGAAGATGGTATACTGGGGTAGAGCATACTAATGATTTCTGTAAAATAAATTTGGTAATACTGATAGAAAAAAGACGGTATATTTTTAACCGTCTTTTTTTTATAATCAAACTACCTGATTACGCATGGCAGACAAAACGGTCTGCGCAAAGAATGACAAAACGGAGGAAAAAAGATGTTATTTGGAAACGGATGCTGGCTGCAGAAAGAAGGCTGCGCTTGCTTTACCCCCCAGGAAGTATATTTTGAAAACACGGAAGCCACGAAGGTGACCTTATGCCTTCCCACTTCCAGAATTGTAAACCGCGGATGCACCCTTGGCGGCATCAACCTTACCATGGTGATTACTTCTCCTGCACCGGATGTACTGCGGGTACAGACCTATCATCATCTGGGCGCAAAGAAGAGAGAGCCGGAATTTGAATTATACCAGAAAGAAGAACAATCCCTGACGGTTGCAAGCGACGAAGAAAAGCTGACCGTTACATCCGGCGGACTGACCCTGGAAATCGGCAAGAAAAACTGGTACATGGCATACAGAAGAGGAAATGAAGTCATTACCCGTTCCGCAGCCAAGGACTTAGCCTGCATGAAGACGGACTGGAAGGGCGATGCGTACGATAAAGGCGACAGCACCGAAACCTACATGCGTCAGCAGCTTACCATGGGCGTAGGCGAATTGATTTACGGTCTCGGCGAAAGATTTACCGCTTTCACCAAGAACGGACAGAGCGTGGCAATCTGGAATGAGGACGGCGGCACCAGCACTTACCAGTCCTACAAGAACATTCCTTTTTATATCAGCAACAAGGGATACGGTGTTTTTGTAAACCATCCCGAAAAAGTGGAATTTGAAATCGGCACCGAACAGGTAACCAAGAACGCATTTTCCGTAGAGGGCGGCTACTTAGATTACTACCTGTTCAACGGTCCTTCCATGAAAGAAGTACTGGAGCGCTACACCGACCTGACCGGCAAGCCTTCCCTGCCGGCACCCTGGACCTTCGGTTTATGGCTGTCCACTTCCTTTACCACAAATTACGACGAAGAAACGGTTATGAGCTTTGTGGACGGCATGCTGGACAGAGGCATTCCTTTAAGAACCTTCCACTTCGACTGCTTCTGGATGAAGGAGTTCCACTGGACGGATTTTGTATGGGATTCCCGCGTATTCCCCGACCCGAAGGGCATGCTGTCCCGTATTAAGGCAAAGGGCTTAAATATCTGTGTATGGATTAACCCTTATATCGCACAGGAAAGCTGCCTGTTTGCGGAAGGCATGGAAAAGAGCTATTTTGTAAAACGCACCAACGGCGACGTATGGCAGTGGGATATGTGGCAGCCGGGCATGGCACTGGTTGACTTTACCAATCCGGATGCCTGCGCATGGTATCAGGAAAAATTAGCCGGACTTCTGGATATGGGAGTGGATTGCTTCAAAACGGACTTCGGTGAGAGAATTCCTGTGGACGGAATTGAATATTTTGACCATTCCGATGCAAAAAAGATGCACAATTACTACACTTACCTGTATAATAAGACTGTATATGATATACTGGAAAAGAAGCGTGGCAAAGGCGAAGCAGTTCTTTTCGCACGTTCCGCAACAGTCGGCGGTCAGAAGTTCCCGGTACACTGGGGCGGTGACTGCTGGTCCGATTATGAATCCATGGAAGAAAGCTTACGCGGCGGTCTGTCCTTACTGATGTCCGGTTTCGGCTTCTGGGCGCATGACATCGGCGGTTTTGAAAGCACTTCCACACCGGATGTATACAAGAGATGGGTAGCATTCGGACTTCTTTCTTCCCATAGCCGTCTGCACGGCAGCACTTCTTACAGAGTGCCCTGGGCGTATGACGAGGAAGCGGTGGATGTCGTAAGATTTTTCACCAGATTAAAGGCAAGACTGATGCCTTATCTGTATAAAACCGCAATCCAGGCAAACAAGACCGGCGTTCCTACCATGAGAAGCATGGTGCTGGAATTCACAGAAGACAGAACCTGCCATTATGTGGACAAACAGTACATGCTGGGAGATTCCCTGCTGGTAGCGCCCATCTTCAATGAAGAGAGTCTGGCAGATTATTATCTGCCTGCCGGACGCTGGACCGATTTCTTTACCGGAGAGATAAAGGAAGGCGGCAGATGGATACAGGAGAAGCACGGCTATTTAAGCGTACCTCTTTTAGTAAAGGAAAATTCCATTGTTGCTATCGGCGCTCACGACGACAAGCCGGATTATGATTACGGAGAAGACGCAGAGCTGCGCATCTACGAACCTGTGGCAGGCACGACCGTTACCGAAACCGTTTACGGCATGGACGGCAGCGAGGAAATAAAGATTTCCGTCACCACAGAAGAAGGAAAGATTTCTGTTTCCGTGGATACCGGCAAGGCTGTCAGCGTGCGTCTGGTAAACCGTAAGGCTGCTGCGGTGGAAAATGCCGAAATGCAGGTTACGGACAAGGATACTGTTCTTACAAAGATTGCGGGAAAAGCTGTTGTTACGCTGTAATGTAAAAGCGCAATGAGGGAGAATAGAACACTATGAATATAAAAAAGAACCGTTTACTGGACTTTATGAGCAAACGAAAAATCAGGCAGCAGCTATCTGTAATCTATATTGTTGCCGTCGTACTGCCCATTACCGTAATCGGTTCTTTTTTGCTGGGCAATACGGGGCATCTGCTCACCAATTATTATAAAAACCTGCTGGAGTCCGACAACCTGCGTGTGAAAACCATTCTGTTTGAGATTACCACCCAGGTATACAACATGTCGGTGAACATTTCCTTTGAAGACGCCCTGCAGGATATTCTGGCGTCCGACTCCGACAATCCGCCGGGATCGAATGCCTATGCCTACACCACCATCGACAACTATGTTTCCACCCATGCGGAAATTGACGACATCACGGTCTACACGGACAATCCCTTCGCGGCGGAGTGCGTGCATTTTGCCCTGGCGGGGGAGGATATTAAAAATACCGGCTGGTATCAGAGAGCCATGCTGCAGGCGGGCGCATTCTGGATACCCATGGAAAAATACGACAAATACGGCAATTCCTACTGGAATCTGGCACTGGTGCGCCGGATAACGGTCATGAGCGGCAGCCATGAAGCCGTGATTGTCATTACGGTCAGCGACAACTACCTGCAGACCCGTATCGGCAGCAACGAATACGAAATCAGCGCGTCCACGGACGACGGCACCATTGTGTACGACTCCACCCGCAAGCACTACGGTGAAAAACAGCGGATGGACATCAATTACTACGACAATTATTACGAATATTTAGGGCCGGTGTGGTACGGAGCAAAGTCCTATTTTACCAAGCTTACCACCCTAAATTTATACCAGACCAACAGCAGGGTTTACGTGGTGACCATGCATGCTTCGGCATACAAGGACATCCTTTCCATTCTGATGACCTGCCTGCTCATTATCATGGCGGCGGTTGTCATGCCGTGGATACTCATTCACTATTTCACCCGGTATTTTACAAACCGTGTCACCATACTGCGTAATGAGATGAAAAAAGCCAGCAACGAGGAATACCCGGAGGCACAGTCTTTCGGCGGCGAAGACGAACTTTCGGAAATTTACGCGGACTTGCAGGTCATGGTGCGGAAAATCAAGGAAATGGACGCCAGGATGTACGAAACCAGAATTTCCGAGCAACAGCTTTTGAATGAGCAGCAGGTGATGGAAATGAAGATGCTTGCCAGCCAGATAAATCCGCACTTCTTATACAATACCCTGGAAAGTATCCGTATGCAGGCGCTGACGGCGGGCAACAAAGAGGTGGCAAATTCTATTAAGCTATTGGGAAAATCCATGCGCTACGTGCTGGAAAATACGGGAACCGCCATGGTTACGCTGAAAAAAGAACTGGACTACATGGAGAATTACCTGCAAATTCAGAGAATACGTTTCGGCGACCGCTTTAATTACGAAATCCACATGCCGGAGGGATTTGATACCAACCGCTACATGATACTGCCCATACTGCTACAGCCCATTGTGGAAAACGCCATTCTGCACGGCATGGAGCAGGTGGAGGAAAACGGTCTGATTTCGGTATCCATGGAAGCCATACCCGCAGAGGCGGGCCAAGGTACGGCATCCATGGAAGAAGCCGGCGGCATGCTGAAAATATGCATTTCGGACAACGGCTGCGGCATGACGGAAGAGGAGCTGGAAGCGCTGCAGATTAAGATTTCCCAGAAGACCTTAAACCGCAAGAGCAGCATCGGTCTGTGCAACATCAACCAGCGTATCCGTCTGTGCCACGGCGAGGAATACGGCATGAAAATCGACAGTACGCTGGGGAAGGGAACCACCATCACGGTCATACTGCCCATCGTCAGCCCGGAATAATAAAAAAATGATGTGCAATTTTGTCCGTATAAAATGTCAAAAAGGGATGGTTTTTTTATAGCCCGTATTCCTATAAACTTAAGAGTATCAATAAGTGGCAAAAGCCACGGATTCTTAGTAGGAGGAAAATATAATGAAAAAGAAAATGAAGAGATTCTTCGCTTCTGTTCTGGCATTTGCAATGATGTTTTCTACACTGACATTTACATCTGCCGCTACAGAAGATGAGTATCAGATGTTTCTTGCCATTGGCGCTGACGCTGAAGCAGACGGTGACTGGGGATATCAGTACTATGGAAACGGTGCATCCAGCAATGCCGGTGATGTAACCGCAACCGACGCAACCGCAAAGGTTGGCGATACCGTAACCATCGGTGTAAGCTTCCCTACAGAAGTTGTTTATACCTGGTTTATGGCACCTGTTTTGGTAGCAGAAAACGTAGGTAACGTAGATTACACCATCGACAGCGTAAAGATTGACGGTGAAGATGTAACCGACAAGATTGATTTCTCCGCAGGTAAAGCATTCTGGTATGAAGGTACCGGTGATTACAGCGATACTCAGGCTGTACGTCTTGCAGGCGGCTACAACGAATGGGGCGATAAGTATATGGCCGAGTCTCCCAAGGGCTTCAAGGAAATTACTTACACCATTACCTTAAATGCAGTAGAAGAAGGCGCTGCAGCAGGCGAAGCTACCTTAAGTGAAGAAAGCTATGATGCATTCATCGCTATCGGCGCTGATAAGGAAGCAGACGGTGATTGGGGTTACAACTACGCAGGCGAAGATGCAGAAGGCATCACCGCTACCACAGGAACCTTAAAGAGTGGCGAAACCACTACTCTTTCCCTTGAATTTGACAGCCCTGTTTTCTACACATGGTACGTTGCACCCTGCATGATTGTAGACGATGCATCCGCTATTTCCGATCAGTCTACCTTTGATGTTAAGGTATACTTAGACGGCGAAGAAGTAACTACCGATCTTTCCGCAGGTAAGGCATTCTGGGCTGAAGGTACCGGTGCTTATGATGAAACCAAATGTATCCGTATCGGCGGTGGTTACAACGAATGGGGTGACAAGTATTTAGCAGAATCTCCTAAGGGATACAAGAAGATCACCTTCGAGATCACTCCTGAAATTTATGTAGCAGCTGCTGCTGAAGAAACTGTAAATGTAGCTCCCGTAGACTTAAACGGTACATACAATGCATACATCGGAATTCAGACCCCTAACTGGTCCTTCCGTAACGCATATGATGATGCAACCTATGGTCTTGGCACCGATTATTTCAATCAGATTACCGGTTGGGATGCGGACAATAATGCTATCACCATTCCCGGCAACATTCATGATACCGTAATTTCCGGTAATGGTACTTACACAGTATCCATCGATGGAATAAGCTTCCCGGACGGTGAATTCTCCACCCAGGAATACTTAAACTTAATCTTTATTTCTACCGATATTCCTAACTCCGGTGAAATTACTTTCTCCGATGTGAAACTGACTGTAGACGGCAAGAATGTAGACCTTCCCAACGGTCCTGTTTTAGACCCGGATTCCAAAGAAGTAACCAAGATTCTTCTTCAGAACATCTGGAACAATGACTGCAAGGAAATCGGCTACTACGCAGTTCCCATGACAGACATCAGCATCACCTTTACCGTAAGCGGTTTCGCTTATGACAACGAAGCTTCCGCAGAAACTCCGGAAACCGTTGAAGAAAGCGCTCCCGCTGAAACCACTCCTGCAGCAGAAGAAACAAGCAGCAGCAATACCGGCCTTATCGTTGGTATCGTAGTTGCAGCAGTAGTTGTAATCGGCGGTGTTGTAGCAGGCGTTGTAGTTTCCAAGAAGAAAAAAGCAAACTAATCAGCCAAACAGATAAGATAAGTAACAGAAGGGGCGTCCGAAAGGGCGCTCCTTTTTTGCGCCGGAAAATGATACCGAAAAGGAATACGGCGGATGCAACCAAAAAGTTACTGTATTTTCTGTCCAGTAATTGCGGTATCTTTTGAGGACCCCGAAAGGTATAATAAAATTAATCTGAACAATCTGTGAAATGTTTAGGAAAGGAGTCAAAAAGAAACATGAAAGACAGAAAAACAGGAAAGGAAAAAGTGGCTGGATATATCTACTATTTATCCAGAGTCGCAGCACTTTTATCAGTAGTTCTGATTTTCCTGCCGGCATGCAATCCGGCTAAAATCTGCGATTATGTAAACAAAAACATGTCTCTGTTTACATCAGGCGTGGCATACGGAGATCTGACAAAGCTCTGCGTACGTGCCTTTGACAGAGGCTGGGTACAGGAATCTTCTTTCGTTATTTTATTTATCGGAAGCTTAATTGCCTGTATCGGTATCTTAGGTGCGGCAACTATGGGATGTATGTCCCTCGGCAACAATAAATTAAAGAGACTGGGCAACTGGTTCGGTATCGGCGGAGCGGCCCTGCAGTTTGCAGGTCTCGGCGGGATTTATCTGGCATACAGCCAGATTGCACAGACCACCAAGCCCGACAAGGTTATTCCCAATTTTCCCTTAGGAAACTGGCTCTTATTCCTTGTTATGGCAATCATTGTTATGACAGTCAGTGTGATTACCCAGTGCCTGCTTCCGAAACCTGCAAAAGAAGAAAAATTCGAGATGGAATCCCAGTACAAACTGTTCTTAATGTTCCTTCCCTTTGCGGCGCTCTGCTTCGTATTCTCCTACCTGCCTCTGTACGGCTGGAGATACGCATTCTATGATTATACTTCCGGCGGCACCCTTTCCGCCGATAACTTCGTAGGATTCAAATGGTTCACCATGTTATTTGAAAGTGAAGCGACCAGAAACGACATTATCCGCGTTCTGCGCAACACCTTAGCCATGAGCGGACTGGGACTGGCAACAAGCTGGTGCGCAATGGCATTCGCTATTTTCCTGTCCGAAATCAAGACTCCCTGGGTCAGAAAATTTGTACAGACCTTCACAACCATTCCTAACTTCATAAGCTGGGTTCTGGTATACGCTATCGCATTCGCTATTTTTGCTACCGACGGTTTCGTCAGCAGTATGATGGTAAATACCGGCGTCTGGTCAGAAGGCAAGAACCTGCTGATGAGCAGTTCCGGTCACTGGTTCAAGATGTTAGCCTGGGGTATGTGGAAGGGCATCGGCTGGAGCGCCATTATTTACATAGCCGGTATTGCCGGTATTGACCAGCAGCTTTACGAAGCCGCTACCGTGGACGGCGCAGGCCGTTTCCAGAAGATGTGGCACATTACCGTGCCCGGACTGCTTCCTACCTTCATGGTAATGCTCCTGATGGCGATTGCCGGTATCTTAAGCAACGGTATGGATCAGTACATGGTATTCGATAACCCGAACAACACCAATGTCAACATGGTACTTGACTACTATGTATACAAGTTAGGTATTATGGACGGTAATATACCGTTCGCAACCATGGTCGGCATGGTGAAATCCGTAGTCAGCGTTGTACTGCTGTTTGCAGCAAACGGTGTTTCCAAGCTGCTGCGTGGCGAAAGCATTGTGTAGGGAGGTGGAAACATGGCTGAAATGAAAAAAAGCGCTTTAGGCGAATGGAAAGCAAGAAAAGCAGAAGCAAAGTCCGAAGAAAAAGCGGAAAAGCAGTATTATAAGACTCACAAGGTGGGCTATAAGCGTACTGCGGGTGACGTAATATTTGACGTGTTGAACTACACCTTCTTTATTGCCTTCACCATTATCTGTATCTTCCCATTCTATTATCTGTTTATCAACACCATTTCCGATAATGAACTGGTAAGTAAAGGTCTGATTAACTTTATCCCGAGAGGGCTTAACATCAACAACTACATTAACCTGATTAAGGCAAACGAAATCGGTCAGGCATTCTTAGTTACTATCAGCAGAACTTTACTGGGTACCGCTTTAATGGTAGCAGCGTCCGCTTTCGTAGGTTATCTGGTAACCAAGCAGCAGATGTGGAAAAGAAAATTCTGGTACCGCTTCCTGGTTGTTACCATGTATTTCAATGCCGGAACCATTCCCTGGTACTTAAATATGTCCATGCTGGGTCTGACCAACAACTTCATGGCATACATTATCCCGGGTATCGTGGCTCCGTACAACATCATCCTGGTAAAGACCTATATTGAGTCCATTCCGGCGGAACTGGAAGAGAGTGCGTTCATGGACGGTGCGAGCTACTGGACGATTTTCCGCAAGATTATCTGGCCTCTGTGTACGCCGATTTTAGCAACTATTGCCATCTTCGGCGCCGTAGGTCACTGGAACTCCTTCACGGATTCCTTAATCCTGATGCAGGATGCCTCCAATCTGTTTACCTTACAGCACAGACTGTACCTGTATCTGAATACCAGCTCTAACATCGGCGCCCTGATGAACAGCGGTGTAAGCTCCTCTGTCGGAGAAACCTTGATGCAGAGCGCTTTAAATGCTAAAGTAATTAAGTACACAATCTCCATGGTATCCATTATACCGATTCTGATGGTATATCCGTTCATGCAGAGATATTTTGTAAAGGGTATTATGCTGGGAGCCGTTAAGGGCTAAGAAAAAGCATTTTACTATATATAAAGGAGGATTAAAAAAATGAGAAAGATGAAGCGAGTAGCTGCACTTGTGCTGACTGCTGTCATGGTTCTGGGACTTTTCTCCGGATGTGGCAAAAGCGGCGGAAGCAACGGCAAAAAAGACCTGGTTACACTGACCGTGTACAGCCAGCTTGCAAACTATTCCGGTGAAATGAAGGGCTGGTTTGCTAAAATTCTGGAAGACAAATTCGGTGTAAAGGTAAACCTGATTCCCGATGGCGACGGTGTGTATGACACCCGTATGGAAGCCGGAAACTTAGGCGACATCGTAGTATGGGGTTCCGACGGTAAAGACTACATGCAGGCAGTTAATGCCGGACTTCTTTACGACTGGGAAGAAGATGACCTGTTGGCAGACTACGGTCCCTACATCAACGAGCATATGCAGGCCGCACTGGAGAAGAACCGTGAAATTTCCGGTACCGGCAAGGTATACGGATTCGGACACAACGTAGCATCCAGCTCCGACAGCCACGATGCATTCTTCTATACCTGGGATATCCGTTGGGATTTATATGAGCAGCTGGGACATCCTGAGGTAAACAACCTGGATGACTTAATGGAAGTATTAAAGCAGATGAAGGAAATCTGCCCCACCGGCGACGATGGAAAGCCGACCTATGCTATGTCCTTATGGCCTGACTGGGACGGCAACTATGTAATGTATGTAAAAGCTATGGCAACCGCTTATTACGGATATGATGAATTCGGTTTCGGTCACTACAATGTAACCAACGGTGAATTCTATGATGCACTTTCCGAAGGCAGCCCTTACCTGACCATGTTAAAATGGTTCAACCAGTTATACCGCAACGGACTTCTGGATCCCGACTCCATGACCCAGAAGTATGACGATATGATTGCAAAGGTACAGAACGGTAACGTATTCTTCTCCATCTTCAACTATGCAGGTTCCCTTGCATACAACAAAGAAGAGCATTACAGTGAAAACAAGATTATGGAAAGCTTAGAGCCCACAGAGGCATGTCCTATTGTTGCCGGCTTAAGCGCAGTAGGAGGCAACCGTATCTGGAGTATCGGTGCCAAGACACAGTATCCCGAACTCTGCATGGAAATCATCAACTGGCTGTGTACTCCCGAAGGACGTCTGTCCATGGACTACGGCCCGAAGGAACTCTGCTGGGATTACGATGAAAACGGCAAGACCTACTTCACTGATTTCGGCAAGACCTGCTTTGAAGACAGAACCACTCTGATGCCTGAAGAATGGGGCGGTGCAACCTTTAACGACGGTGCATTCCAGGTAAACAACACCACATGGACCGCAGCAGACACCAACCCGGAATCCGGCGAAAGATATGACCAGCAGTACTGGGCAAGCACCCAGGTAGAAGACGGACGCTGTGAAGCAGAAAGAGACTGGAGAGAACTGACCGGATGCCTTACCGTTCAGGAATACATGGATAAGGGCAACTACTCCGTAGATATCCCGACCACCTACTCCGAGTCCGAAAAAGATGCCGCTCTGGAAGCCTCCTGGAACCAGGTAGCAACCTGCTTAAAGGACTATAGCTGGAGAGCCATCTACGCAGAAAGCGACGAAGAATACGAGAAGCTGGTAGCTGAGATGCGCGGTAAAGCAAAATCTTACGGCTATGACAAGTGTATTGACTGGTGTATCGAAGAAGCAGCCAAGAGAAATGCTCTTCAGGCACCTCTTAGATAACAGTGTGAAAAATAAATTTTGCAGAAGGGAATAAAATGAAATTCTTTAGTACGGATAGTCCGCTTTATCGGTTTCTCACAAGACTGTGGGATATGATAAAATTGAACTTCTTATGGTTAGTTTTTTCTCTGCCGGTTGTTACGATGGGGGCTGCCACGGTGGCAGCCTACAGCGTAACGCTGAAAATGGTGGATGAGCGTGAGGGATATGTGGGAAGACAGTTTATCAAAGCATTTAAGGAGAACTGGAAACAGGGGATACCTCTGGGACTGATTTTCTTAGCTGCCGTATATGCGGCCTATCTGGACTTTGAGCTTTTCAACAAATTACCGAATAATCCGGTGATTTTTCTGATTGCCGGTATCGTCACAATCTTTTTTATTGTGATGATTTTCCTGTATGCATTTCCGCTGAGTGCAAGGTATGAAAATACCCTGCCGGCGACCATGAAGAACGGCATCAAGATTGCCACAAAGTTCTTTGTACGGACCATTTTCCTCATTGTCATACTGGCGATAGAGGTGATGATTTTTATCTGGAACCAGACCACCTTGCTGTTCGGTATCCTGATTGGACC
Source organism: Lachnospiraceae bacterium UBA5899 (assembly GCA_002432425.1). GTDB lineage: Bacteria > Bacillota > Clostridia > Lachnospirales > Lachnospiraceae > Acetatifactor. The sequence continues at coordinate 193,205 of DJEL01000031.1, read as the reverse complement.
GGCATGCTTCATGCTGACAGTCAGCGGTTTTGCCATGTATTATTTCAGACAGATTGAAAAGGAACCGGGTGCCATTACGAACCCGGAGGATAATGTATGATACACGAAATAATTTCCTTACACGAAGCAGGCTCCTTACCGGGTGCCTGCTTTGAAACGTATTTTATGGAAGAGTCCGAAGAATATAAAATTAAAAAAAGACCGGCGGTCATCATATGTCCCGGCGGCGGTTACTGCTATCTTTCCGCAAGAGAGGGCGAAATCATGGCGATGCAGTACTTTGCCATGGGCTATCAGACAGTGGTTTTGAAATATTCCATTGCGCCCGCCGTATACCCGGCAGCCCTGACAGAGGTGGCAAGAACCGTGCTTACTTTGCGGGAAAATGCGGAAAAATGGCATATTGATGCGGACCACATTGTAGTGGTCGGTTCTTCTGCGGGCGGCCATCTGGCAGCCTCCTACGGTATGTTCTGGAGCGAGGACCGGCTCAGGGAAAGAATGGGACTTACCGAAGCGCAGAAGGAGCTGTTAAGACCCCAGGGCATGATTTTGAATTACCCGGTCATTACTTCCGGCAAATTTGCCCACAGGGACTCCTTTAAGAATTTACTTGGGGACAGATACGACGAACTGGTGGAGAAAATGTCCTTAGAAAACCAGGTGAACGCAGACACACCGCCTGCTTTTATCTGGCATACGTTCACGGACGGCTGCGTACCGGTGGAAAATTCCCTGCTGCTTGTCAGCGCCATGAAAGAGGCAGGCATTCCGACCGAGTTCCATATGTACCCGGAAGGCGGCCACGGTATCGGACTTGCCAATAAGCTGACAGAGACCTCCTATGAGTGTGAAGTCATTCCTGCCTGCCAGACCTGGCTTGGTATGGCGCACACCTGGCTGGACAATATCTGTGATTACAAGTAGGGTATAAGCAAAAGAAAACAGCCGGGGATTATTCGTCCTCGGCTGTGCTTCCGTTCTGTTTCCGGAATTCGGCGGGACTCTCACCCACGTATTTCCGGAATTTTTTATGGAAATAATCTACGTTGCGGTAGCCCACACGCTCCGCCACTTCATAAACCTTTAAGTTGCCCGCCAGCAGCATTTCCTTGGAATGTTCAATCCGCACATGGTCCACATAGGAGTTGAAGCTTTCGCCCACGGTCTTGTTGAAAATCTTTCCGAGATAAGCGCTGTTATAACCAAACAGGGGCGCAATGGACTCCAGCTTGATATTGTTGTAGTAGTTGTGGTCAATGTAATAGAGAATATCGTCCAGCACGTTGTTGCGGGAAGGATTGCCGGTCGCATTCATAATCATCTCGAACTGTTCGGAGAAGAACTGGATGATTTCATACAGGTAAGGCTTTTTCTCTATATAATCAATGACATTGGAGTTGGTCGGAAAAGGTATCGTCAGCGTATTGTAGATTAAGTTAATCTTTTCCTTGATACGCAGATACATATCCGTCAGGAACAGCTTTACTTCGGAAATGCTGTTTTCCACGTTGTAAAGGTAGTTCTCCATCTCCGTAAGGGTTGTAACCACATTTTTGCGGTTGAAGGTCTGTAAGTAACCTACAAGGTAATCGGCATAATGCTGCAGTTTTTCCGGCTGCAGGGTGGATGCCGTATTAAAATGGGGAAGCTCCGCATAGCCTAAGGTGTGCTGTCCCTGCAAACAGAAAAAACGTCTGGAAATCAGGAAAGCCGCATCCTTATAGGAGATAGGCAGCTCGGAAAGCTGCTTCACCGGACGGCCGTAGCTGATAAACAGGGAGTCCATGGGGCTGCCCTTCTGGGGCGGGTTCACGTCCTCGTAATGGTTTAAGAAATCCTGAAAACGGTTCAGCGCATAGGTGCCTTTTAAGAGGATAACATCCTTGGAGTCCTCCGTGAAATGGTAGAAGGTGTGCTCCTGCTTGTTGGAAACCTTTAATAAATCCGCGAAGCTGTAAAAGGTGCTGCCGGGCTGGCTGCTGAAGTTTTCGTAAATAACCACCTGATAGATGTCCGCTTCCAGTTCCAAATCGGCAATGGTGTCCGAGTCTGTTTCCAGTCCCACGGTAACCAGGTCGTGCAGGATGACATTGCGGGCTTTTTTCTTTAAAAGGTCGTAAGTATCCTGGTCGCGGTTCTCACTGTCAAGGGCTGTTTTGATGGTGGTGACGGAGGAGAGAAGCTCGTCCTCGTCAATGGGTTTTGTCAGGTAAAACTCCACCCCGTAGCGGATGGCTTCCTGCGCATATTTGAAATCGGAATAGCCGCTTAAGATGATGAACTTGCCTTTGAAATCATTTTCACGCACGGAGGCAACCACATCCAGCCCCGGCTTCCGGGGCATTCGGATATCCATCAGGGTAAGGTCGGGCTGCTTCTTGAGAATTTCCTTTTCGGCATCCTCCCCGTTGGAGGCTTCGCCGCAAACGGTAAAACCGAGTGCTTCCCAATCGATAATCTGTTTCAGACCGTCCCGGATAAGGGCTTCATCGTCAACAATAAATACTGTGTACATAAAATCTCCCACTCTATGAACAATGTTACTATAGTAACTAAATTATAGAAGAAACGGAGCGAAAACGCAATGAAAAAAGAGTATTTTCGTATATGCCACTTCATGGTATAATGAAATATATGCTTATTGTACGGACAAAAGAAACAAGACAAAGGCAGGTTCGGATGTGAAAAAAATAAAGAAGAAAACCGGGATGATACTGCTTGCCTGCACGCTTTTATGTGTGATTACAGTGGGAAGCATCCTTTTCACCAAAGAGAAAAACAGGAACAAATGTCCCTATAAAGAATTTATCACCGTGGATGTGTTTGATGCCCAGGCAAACTTCCAGGGCATCCAGTCCGGCTGGTTTGCCAAGGTGGTAAAGGACCGCTTCAACATGGAGCTCAACATCATTGCCCCCAATGTGGCGGGCGGCGGAGACACCCTCTACGGTATCCGCTCCGCAGCGGGCAATCTTGGCGATTTGGTCATTGTGGGCGGTGACAAGGGCAATCTCGAAAGCATGGTGACGGCAGGACTTATCATGGATATGAGCGGGTATCTCAAGGGAAAGGACATCATGCGGTATGAAACCGCTATCCGGGATTTGAACAACCGGGTTTCCACTACGGGCATTTATGCCATTCCTTCCGAGCTTTCCCAGAATTCCCCTCTGACCTCCAGCGAGACCATGGAGCCCACCTATGGTCCCTATCTGCGCTGGGATTTGTATGAGCAGCTCGGTTATCCCGAAATTAAGACGCTGGAGGACTTGCTGCCGGTGCTGAAGGATATGCAGGAGCTGATGCCTTACAGCGATGTGGGTAATCCGACCTATGCGTTTTCCTTCTTTAAGGACTGGGACGGCAATATGATGAACAACGCCAAGCAGCCCGCCTGTCTTTACGGCTATGATGAAAGCGGGTTTGTACTGGCAAAGGCGGACGGAAGCGATTACCAGAGCATTGTGGACTCCGACTCGATATACATGCGTACTTTGAAATTTTATTTTGAAGCCAATCAGCTCGGACTGGTGGACCCCGAGTCCCCCACCCAGAATTACGACAGCGTATTCTTAAAATACCAGCAGGGCGACATCTTCTTCTGCGTATGGCCGTGGCTGTCCCAGTCGGCGTACAATACTCTTTCCAACAAGGAAGAGGGCAAGGGCTTCATGCTGGCGACCATCGACGATATGCAGATTTATTCCTACGGCTGCCGTCCCATGGGCAACGACCAGGAAATTATCTGTATCGGCAGCAATGCCAAGGACCCCGAAAGGCTGGCGGATTTCATAGACTGGTTGTATTCCGAGGAAGGCGTTTTCAACAACAGCGCCCAGGTGGCAGGCGGCACGGCGGGACCGGAGGGGCTGACCTGGGAGCGCACGGAAAACGGGCCGGTGCTGACGGATTTCGGCATGCAGGCGCTGATGAACGGCGATGTGGAGCTGCCCGAAGAGTGGGGCGGCGGTCTGTGGAGCGACGGTATTTCCGAACTGAATTACAAGCCCATCGTACAGTCCGATTTGACAAAGGACGGTTTCCCCTATGCCTACCAGCTCTGGGACTCCGTGACTGCCATGGAAAATACGGAGCTGGACGAAAACTGGAAGGAACACATGGGCGCCGAGTCCACACTGGAATATCTGAATGCACACAATATGATAGCGGTTTCGCCGGGCTGCAATTTCAATTATCCTTCCGAGGACTCGGAAATCACCACTCTGCGCAGCCAGTGCCGGAACATTATCGTGGATTATTCCTGGAAAATGGTATTTGCCCGGGATGAAGAGGAATTTTACAGCCTGCAGAGCACCATGCAGTCCAAGGTAAAGAGCCTGGGGTACGATGCGGTTTACGCGTTTGATTTGGAAGCGGTAAAGGAAAAAACGGCAGCCCAGCAGAAAATCGTGGAGCTGTACGGAACGGAGCAGAAGTAAGACAGAATGGAGCAGTCGGATGCGCACTGCACATTGTGAGAACCAGGAGGCAGACGTGACGGAAAAGAATTTCATAATACTGGATTTGGAATGGAACCAGAGCTGTGACCCGGAAGCGGCGGACAAAAAGCTGCAGTTTGAAATCATCGAAATCGGCGCCGTCCGCATGGACGGGAACCGTCGGATGACCGGGGAATTTTCCCAGCTTATCAAACCCCAGATTTATCACGAACTGAATAAAATTACCAGCCGTCTCATCCATATGAAGATGAGCCAGCTCCGGCAGGGCAGACCGTTCCCCGAGGTTATGGAGGAATTCCGAGCCTGGTGCGGGGACAATCCGGTGTTCTGTACCTGGGGACCGCAGGATTTGTCGGAGCTGCAGAACAACATGCAGTATTACGGCATGGAACCGCTGACCGATAAGCCGCTGCCTTTTTTGGATGTACAGAAGCTGTTCAGCCTGACGTTTGAAGACGGCAGAAGCCGGAAGGCGCTGGAATATGCGGTGGACTTTTTACAGATTGAAAAGGACATTCCGTTCCATCGGGCATTCAGCGACGCCTATTACACCGGAAAAGTATTCGCCAAAATACCGGAAGAAACCTGCAGGAGAGTGTCCTTCGATTTGTTCCATCCGCCCGTAAAAAGGGAGGATGAGGTAAGGATTGTGTTTGGCACCTATGCCAAGTACATTTCCCGGGCATTCGACAGCAAGAGCGAAGCGCTGGCGGACTGGGAGGTCATCAGCAGCAAATGCTACATCTGCCGCCGGAACTTAAAAAAGAAAATCCGCTGGTTTACAGTAAACGGCAGGCATTATTACTGTGCCGCTTACTGTGAAAAGCACGGTTACCTGAAAGGCAAAATCCGTATCCGCAAAACACAGGACGACAAGGTGTTTGTGGTAAAAACCATGCGCTTTATTACGGAGGAAGAAATGGAAACCCTGCGGGAAAAGCGGGCGAAATTAAAAAAGGGAGGATGACTTATTCGTCATCCTCCCAACTGCGTCTCTTCTCTTTTCTCTGTCTTTTTTTCTGCTGCCGGATATTCTTTTTGGCAGCGGCAATTCTGCTTTTCTGATACCGTGTAAGATTCCGCTTCCGGGTCTTGAGCCAGATCTTTCTGCCACCCCGTTTCCGCAGTTCAAAATGGTAATTGTGGATAAAGGCATACAGGATAAGCAGCAGGATGATGCCTCCGGCAATGCCTACAATCCAGAGAATAACCTTTACCACATTGATAAAAATAACCCTTGGCAGGCTGGTTTTCTTTTCCGGCTCCACGGCGGCGGTGAAATCGTAGCCCTTTTCCGTGCTGGCGGTAAAATTCACGGCAACGGAGCCTAAAAATTCGCCCTGATAGGTGTAGGTGATGAGCGCCGCTTCGTCGGGGGAGTCGGGGTCATAGGTGATTTCCGATGTCAAATCCTCAAAGGGAACAGTTTTCGGCAGGATAATGGTATCCTGGGTATTGATGGATAAAATCGGCTGGCTGCTTCCGAAAATATCGCTGCCGCCGTAAAAGGCATTGCTGTTTTCCATCCGGTAACGGGTTTCCTTCTGGGAAATATTTACTTTTTCAAAGTTTTCAAAACCATACTGGAACAAAGATACCGTATCCGCAAACTGCGCCGGGGAGTCCTCCACCATGACAACGGCAATCAGCTTCAGCCCGTCTTTTTCCGCACAGGAAACCAGCGTGCTTTTGGCGGCAACCGTGTAACCGGTCTTGCTGCCGACTAAGTACTCGTAGGCATAGGTTTTTCCGGGGAAAAGCTGGTTTTTGGAGTTTTCGATAACATGCTTGGGCTGCTTTTCCGTGGGCTCCAGCTCCAGACGGGACGTGGAGGAAATTTTGCAGAGCAGGTCATTTTTGAAAAATGCCATACCGATACGGGCAAGGTCGTAGGAAGAGGTATAGTGGTTCTCATCGGGCAGACCGTTGGGGTTTACAAAATGGGAATCCACACAGCCCAGTTCTTTGGCACGCTCGTTCATAATGTCGGCAAAGACGCTCCAGTCCGTGGTGCCGCTGATGTGCTCGGCAACCGCATAGGAAGCCTCGTTGGCGGAGGCAATTAAAATTGCCTGCAGGCACTGTTCGAGGGTAAGCTCATAGCCCACATCCATGGCAATGTTGCTGGAGTCTCTTGGCGTATCGAAGACCGCATCGTGGGAAAATGTCACGGTGTCGGTCAGGGAGCAGCGCTCCGTGGCGATGAGACAGGTCAGTATTTTGGTGGTGCTGGCGGGATACAACTGCTCATGGGCGTTTTTGGAATATAAAACCGCACCGGTGTCGGCATCTATCAGAATGGCGGACTGGGCGGAAATAACGGGTCCCTGCGGCCAGTTCGGTATGCTGTTGGACTCAATGGGTATGGCAGTGCGGGTATCCGCATCCGCAATGACGGGCAGCGCATACGCCGAAAGGCTGTTAAAGATCCACACTGCCGCAACAGAAGCGGCAAACAACGCCGCACCGTATTTTTTTACTAATTTATGTATACGAAACAAAATCAAACATCCTCCCTTTTCCCCTGAGGGCACCTCTCTATGATACACTATCGGCAGAAAAAACCAAAGAGTTTTTTGTATTTCTTTTCGTACTTTCTTTTCCTTATAAAATAAGGTATAATAAAAAAGCAAAAGCGGTTGTAAAGTGCTTTTTATTTCAGTTTACAAAGATGGACAGAAAGAGTTTGGTAAAAGAATATGCGTCTTAGAAATATTACCGGTTCCAGGGAAGTGATTGCGGACAGCATCTATGTGGTGCAGGAGCCGCAGGAAAAGAAAGGCCAGTGGAAAGAAGTATTCGGCAATGACCACCCCGTACGAATCGAAATCGGCATGGGAAAAGGAAAATTTTTACATACCCTGGCAAAAGAAAACCCGGGCATCAACTATATCGGCATTGAGAAATACTCCAGTGTGCTGCTGCGCGCCATCCAGAAAATGGAGGAGGACGAGCTTCCCAACCTGAAGTTCATCCGTATGGATGCCGAGGAAATTACCGATGTGTTTGCAGCGGGAGAAGTGGACCGGATTTACCTGAACTTTTCCGACCCCTGGCCCAAGGACAGACATGCCAAGAGAAGACTTCCTTCCAGACAGTTTTTAAAAAGATACGATGAAATCTTAAAAAAGGACGGCAGGATTGAGTTCAAAACGGATAACAGGGATTTATTTGACTTTGCCGTGGAGGAGCTGCCGGAAGCCGGATTTCGGGCGGAGGTGCTTACCTACGATTTACATGCGGACGAAAAGCTCATGGAAGGCAATATCATGACGGAATACGAAGAAAAATTTTCAGCCGCCGGCAATCCCATCTGCAAATATATTATTTACAGATAGGACATACTATACCGAAGAAAGGATGAGAAACGATGGAATATAAGTTTACAGAACAGAATTTTAACGAAGAAGTGCTGCAGGCAGACCTGCCGGTACTCATTGATTTTTACGCAGACTGGTGCGGACCCTGCAAGATGATGGGCCCCGTAGTGGAAAAAGCAGCCGAGACCTATGAAGGAAAGCTCAAAGTGGGCAAGGTCAATGTGGATGACAACCCGGAGCTGGCGCAGAAGTACCGCATCACCAGCATCCCCGCATTCGTCGGTATCAAAAACGGTGAAGTGGTGCTCTCCAGAGTGGGCGCCATGAGCAGCGGAGATTTTGCTTCCGTGTGTGACAGTTTACTGTAAGAAACACCCGTTATTGAAAAATGACAGTCCGGACGTCCGACAGAGTCCTTTGCCAGATATGACGGAAAACTTGCAAAAAGAATAAAAAGAGCAAAAAAATGCAGGATTGTATCAAAAGTCCTGCATTTTGCATTTTCAGACAGAAATAACATAAATAGAAGAAAAAGTACGGAAAACAAAGGAAAAAACGGCTGCCCGACAAGGCGGAAAAGAGGGATAATATACAATAACATATGATATTAAAAAGAAAATACGAAAAAAGTGTGAAACATATCGGAAATTCCGTTTTCCCTCTTTGCCACATACCCTCATTTGTGGTATACTACCATGCAGAAAGGATGGAACAGGCAATGAAAATTGGTTTTGATAATGACAAATATTTACAGATGCAGTCTGAGCGAATTATAGAAAGGATAGGTCATTTTGACAATAAGCTCTATCTGGAGTTTGGCGGCAAGTTATTTGATGATTTTCATGCCTCAAGGGTTCTTCCCGGATTTGCAGCGGACAGTAAGCTGCAGATGCTTATGAAATTAGCACACAAATCGGAAATCGTGATGGTTGTCAGCGCTACCGACATTGAGAAAAACAAGGTGCGCGGCGATTTGGGCATTACCTATGATAATGATGTAATCCGTCTGATTGACGAATTCCGTTCCAGAGGTCTCTATGTGGGCAGCGTGGTGCTTACCAAATATACGGGTCAGCACAGCACCGTATTATATGAGAAGAGACTGGAAAACCTGGGACTGAAGGTGTACAAGCACTACCTTATTCCGGGATATCCTTCCAACGTGCCCCTTATCGTCAGCGATGAAGGCTACGGCAAGAACGATTACATCGAAACGACCAGACCTCTGGTTGTGGTTACGGCACCGGGACCGGGCAGCGGCAAAATGAGCACCTGTCTTTCCCAGCTTTACCATGAGCATAAAAGAGGTATCCGCGCCGGTTATGCAAAGTATGAGACATTCCCTATCTGGAACCTGCCTCTCAAGCATCCGGTCAACCTGGCATACGAAGCGGCTACCGCAGACTTGAACGACATCAACATGATTGACCCCTTCCATCTGGAAGCATACGGCGAAACCACGGTAAACTACAACCGCGATGTGGAGATTTTTCCGGTGCTGCGTACCATTTTTGAAAAGATTTACGGCGAAAGCCCGTACAAGTCTCCCACCGATATGGGCGTCAATATGGCGGGCAACTGCATCGTGGATGACGAAGTGTGCAAAGAAGCCTCCCGCCAGGAGATTATCCGCCGTTATTACCAGGCGGTGATGGGCGTGGCAGACGGCACCCGTTCCGAGGAAGAAGTCATTAAAATCCAGATGCTGATGAATCAGGAGCACCTGACAACATCCGACAGAGCGGTCGTGAAGGAAGCGGAAAAGAGAGCAGAGGAAACCGGACATCCGGCAGTTGCCATAGAGCTTTCCGACGGACGGATTATTACCGGCAAGACCAGCGACTTACTGGGGCCCAGCGCAGCCGTGCTTCTGAATGCCCTGAAAGAACTGGCAGGCATTCCCCACGAGAAACACATCATTTCGCCTACGGCGATTGAGCCCATCCAGACCTTGAAGACCAAATATTTAGGAAGCAAAAATCCGAGACTGCATACGGACGAGGTGCTGATAGCCCTGTCCACCACGGCAGCGGAAAATAAAGATGCGGCAAAAGCGCTTTCCATGCTGGCGGCATTAAAGGGATGCCAGGTACATTCCAGCGTTATGCTTTCCTCTGTGGACAAAAAGATGTTCCAGAGACTGGACTGTGAAGTGACCTGCGACCCGGTATATGAAACTGTAAACAAAAAGTAAAAGAAAGAGAAACGAATATGGATGATCAGATGAACCAAAACGGAAATGGCCAGGGGGGGGCTAATCAGGGAGGTTCCGGTAATCAGAATCCCCGGAAAGTGAATTTGTTCCTATTGCTGTTAGCTGCCCTCTGTACGCTGATTCTGACCAGTGTCTTCATGAAAACGGTATCAGGAAGCACGATGGAGGAAAAGAGCTACTCCGAATTTATGGAATGGGTGGACGAAGGCACCAAAGAAGGAGAAGCCAATACCAAGGTCAAGTGTGTCCGGTATGCATCCGACAGAATTTACATTGAACTGGTGGACGAAAAGGAAGCAAACCGAAATCCCTTGTTTTCCTATTACGGAATGGGACAGAAGACCACTTACTATACGGCTATGGTATCGGACGATACCCTGCCCGAAAGACTGCGGGAAGCAGGTGTGGAAGTATGGGGTTATATTCCCGACAACTCCGGCCTGATAATGCAGATTTTGCTGTACTATGTGCTGCCCCTGATTATATTCTGGGTGCTGCTCAGTTTCTTATTTAAGAAGATGAGCAAGGGCGGCGGTCCCTTAAGCGTCGGCAAATCCAACGCCAAGGTGTACGTGCAGAAGGAAACCGGCATTACCTTTAAGGATGTGGCGGGCGAAGACGAAGCGAAGGAGTCCCTGCAGGAAGTGGTGGATTTCCTCCATAACCCGGCAAAATACGCCAAGATTGGAGCCAAGCTTCCGAAGGGTGCTCTTTTGGTAGGACCTCCCGGAACCGGTAAGACCCTGCTTGCCAAGGCAGTGGCGGGGGAAGCGGGCGTGCCGTTCTTCTCCTTAGCGGGTTCCGATTTTATTGAACTGTATGTGGGTGTGGGTGCATCCCGTGTCCGTGACTTATTTAAGGAAGCAACCAAGAACGCTCCCTGTATTATCTTTATTGACGAAATTGATGCCATCGGCCGCAGCCGTGATTCCAAGTACGGAGGAGGCAACGAAGAAAGAGAGCAGACCTTAAACCAGCTCCTTTCCGAAATGGATGGTTTCGATACTTCCAAGGGTATTCTGATTTTAGGCGCTACCAACCGTCCGGAAATCCTGGACAAGGCGCTCTTGCGTCCCGGCCGTTTCGACAGACGGGTTATCGTGGATAAGCCGGACTTAAAGGGACGTGTGGAAATCTTAAAGGTACACGCCAAAGACGTAAAAATGGACGAAACCGTGGACTTTGACGCCATTGCGCTGGCAACCAGCGGCGCCGTAGGTGCCGACCTTGCCAATATGATTAACGAAGCGGCTATCAATGCCGTAAAGAACGGCAGGGAATATGTCAGCCAGAAAGACCTTTTCGATGCCGTGGAGCAGGTACTTGTGGGCAAGGAAAAGAAGGACCGCATCATGAGCAAGGAAGAAAGAAAGATTGTTTCCTATCACGAAGTGGGACATGCCTTAATCAGCGCCCTGCAGAAAAATTCCGAACCGGTGCAGAAGATTACCATTGTGCCCCGTACCATGGGTGCGCTCGGTTACGTTATGCATGTGCCGGAAGAAGAGAAGTACTTAAACTCCGAAGAGGAGCTGCGTAATATGTTAGTCAGCCTGGTGGGCGGACGTGCCGCCGAGGAAGTGGTATTCCATTCCGTGACTACGGGCGCAGCCAACGATATTGAAAAAGCCACCAACATTGCCCGTGCCATGGTTACCCAGTACGGCATGAGCAAGCATTTCGGTCTGGTGGGACTTTCCACTGTGGAAAGCAAATATCTGGAAGGCAGGGATGTCATGAACTGCAGCGACCAGACGGCAGCCGAGGTGGACAAGGAAGTGGTAGCCATCTTGAAAGAAAGCTACGAGCAGGCAAAGCAGATGCTTTCCGAAAACCGCGAGCTGATGGATAAGCTGGCAGCCTTCTTAATTGAGAAGGAAACCATTACCGGCAAAGAATTCATGGAAATTTTCCGCAGGGAAAAAGGACTGCCTGAGCCGGAAGAAAAAAAGAAGGACGATGAACCCGGGCAGACGGGGACGGAAATCAAGCTTCCCACGGAAGTTCAGCCGGCGGAAGAACCGAAGAAGGAAGAACCGAAAAAGGAAGAACCGAAAAAGGAAGAACCCGCGGCAGAGCCGAAGCCGGAAAATAAAGGTATTTTCTCTAACATGGATTTATAAAATACGAAAGCCGTATCAGACAGGTACGGCTTTTATGTATGAAAGCACAGAAAAGAAGGGAGCAGACATGGCTTTTTGCATTGATGAAGAATTGAAAAAACTTCCTGCCAAGCCGGGAGTGTATATCATGCATGATGAGCAGGACACTATATTATATGTAGGAAAAGCAGTCAATCTGCGCAACAGAGTCCGCTCCTATTTCAGGGAAAACATCGGCAGAGGCCCCCAGATTGACAAAATGGTGTCGCTGATTGCCCGGTTTGAATACATCGTCACAGACTCGGAGTTAGAGGCTCTTATTCTGGAAAACAATCTGATTAAAGAGCATCTGCCCAAGTACAACACGCTGTTAAAGGACGACAAAACCTACCCGTATATCAAGGTGACGGTAGGCGAAGCGTATCCCCGGATTTTGTTTGTGCGGGAAATGAAAAAGGACAAGGCAAGGTATTTCGGACCCTACACCAGCGCCGGCGCGGTAAAGGACACCATAGAGCTTTTGAATAAGCTGTATAAGCTGCGGACATGCAACAGGAGCCTTCCGAAGGATATCGGGGAAGGACGTCCCTGCTTAAATTACCACATTGGGCAGTGCTCCGCCCCCTGCCAGAATCTGGTAAGCAGGGAAGAGTACCGGGAGCAAGTGGAAAAAGCCCTGAATTTCCTAAACGGAAACTACCAGCCGATTTTGAAGGAGCTGCAGGGCAAAATGCAGGATGCCGCCGAAAAAATGGAATTTGAAGAGGCAGCCAGGTACCGGGATTTGTTTAACAGCGTGAAATCCGTGTCCCAGAAGCAGAAGATTTCCGACAGCGTGGGTGAGGACAGGGACATCATTGCTCTGGCAGAGGACGACAGGGATGCCGTGGTGCAGGTATTTTTTGCACGTGACGGCAGGCTTATCGGCAGGGAGCATTTTTACATGACCCACATTGAGGGGCAGAAAAAGCCTCAGATTTTACAGGAATTCGTGAAGCAGTTTTATGCGGGCACCCCGTTCATTCCCCGGGAAATCATGCTGCAGTATGAGGTGGAGGAGCAGGCACTCATAGAACAGTGGCTGACGGAGAAAAAAGAAGGCAGGGTAAAGCTCATTGTGCCGAAAATCGGTACCAGGGAAAAATTAGTGGAGCTGGCGGCGCAGAACGCATCCCTTGTTCTTTCCAAGGATAAGGAACGGATTGCCAGAGAGGAAAGCCGCACCACCGGCGCCGTGAAAGAAATTGCGGATTTGCTGGGACTGCCCGGCATCGTGCGTATGGAAGCCTTCGATATCAGTAACATCAGCGGTTTTGCCAATGTAGGTTCCATGGTAGTGTTTGAAAAAGGAAAACCCAAGCGCAGCGATTACCGCAAGTTCCGCATCCAGACCGTAGCGGGGCCGGATGATTACGCATGCATGCGGGAAGTGCTGACAAGAAGGTTCCGCCACGGCATGGAAGAACAGACCAGGTTAAAGGAGCAGGATTTGGACAATTCACTGGGGAGCTTTACCCGGTTTCCGGACGTGCTTATGATGGACGGCGGCAGGGGACAGGTCAACATTGCCCTGTCCGTGCTGGAGGAGCTGAACATCCATATTCCGGTCTGCGGCATGGTTAAGGACGACAACCACCGCACCAGAGGGCTTTACTACAACAATGTGGAGCTGCCCATCAACACCTGCTCCGAGGGCTTTAAGCTGATTACCCGTATTCAGGACGAAGCCCACCGGTTTGCCATTGAGTATCACCGTTCTTTACGCTCCAAGAGTCAGGTAAAGTCGGTATTGGATGAAATTCCGGGCGTGGGACCCGCCAGAAGAAAAGCCCTGATGCGGTATTTCAAGTCCATAGAGGATGTGAAGAATGCCACCGTGGAGGAGCTTTGCCGGGTGCCGGAAATTCCGGTGAACGTGGCGGAGCAGATAGCCGGCTTCTTCGCAGCCATGGAGAAAAAAGGTAACGTCACAGAGCGGTCATGAGGCAGAAACGGCAGCGGACGACGTTTTTGCGACTATGCAAAAGAAGCCGCATGTGCTAAAATAAAACAGTATATGAACAGCAAACGTCACAAAAGGACGGAATGATAAAAAGCGAGGTATGGGTATGGCAAGCGTAAAAATGGAAAAGGTTGTGGAAAAGTTCAAGCTGGAAAATCTGACTCCTGACATCGACATCAAGAGCATCAAGATTACCATGCCGGATGTAAACAGACCGGCGCTGCAGATGGCAGGTTATTTCGAGCATTTCGACTCTTCACGACTGCAGGTTATCGGTTTTGTGGAATATACTTATATGGAAGGTATCAGCGAAGAGCAGAAAAGGGTGGTATACGACAAACTGATGTCCTATGACATTCCCTGCGTGGTATTCTGCCGCGAACTGCAGCCCGACCCGATTTTCCTTGAAATTGCCTATAAATATAACAGACCGGTTTTTTCTACCAAGAAGAATACATCCGTATTCATGGCGGAAGCCATCCGCTGGCTGAATGTCAAGCTGGCGCCCTGTATTTCCGTACACGGCGTACTGGTGGATGTATACGGCGAAGGCGTGCTGATTACCGGTGAAAGCGGTATCGGTAAATCCGAAGCGGCTCTGGAGCTGGTAAAGAGAGGACACCGTCTGGTAACGGACGACGCCGTGGAAATCCGCAAGGTAAGCGACGATACCCTGGTAGGTTCCGCACCGGATGTTACCAAGCATTTAATTGAACTGCGCGGTATCGGTATCGTGGATGTGAAGGCGCTGTTCGGTGCCGCAAGCGTAAAGGATACCCAGTCTATCGATATGGTTATCCGTCTGGAAGACTGGGATAAGGACAAAGAGTACGACAGACTCGGTCTGGAAGAAGAATACACCGAATATCTCGGCAACAAAGTGGTATGCTACACCCTGCCCATCCGCCCCGGCCGTAACCTGGCGGTCATCTGCGAGACGGCAGCCGTAAACCACAGACAGAAAAAGATGGGTTACAATGCAGCGCAGGAGCTTTATACCAGAGTGCAGAATTCCCTCGCCAGAAGACGCGAAGAGGATGAGGACGAATAAATAACAGAAAAAGAAAGGTATGGTAACGGATATGAAGAAATATGTATTTGGAGTAGATGTAGGCGGCACCACCGTAAAAATGGGACTTTTTGACATGAACGCCAATGTGCTGGAAAAGTGGGAAATCCCCAGCGTGACCGCAAACGGCGGCGAAAGAGTGCTTCCCGACATTGCCGCAAGCATTGAAGAAAAAATGGGCAAGTATGAAATCGAGCAGGACGAAGTAGCCGGTGTCGGCATCGGCGTACCGGGCCCCGTAGATGCGGAGGGCACCGTATACAAGACCGCAAACTTAGGCTGGGATACCGTATTCAACATCCCGGAAGCTTTCCAGAAACACTTGAATGTACCCGTTATGGCAGGAAACGACGCCAATGTGGCAGCGCTCGGCGAAATGTGGCAGGGCGGCGGCAAAGGCTTTAAGGATTTGGTTGTCGTAACACTGGGCACCGGCGTCGGCGGCGGTATTATCAGCAACGGTCAGATGATAACCGGAGCACTGGGAGCCGGCGGTGAAATCGGACACATCCACGTAGAGGATGCGGAAACCGAGGAATGCGGCTGCCACAACATCGGCTGCCTGGAGCAGTATGCTTCCGCAACCGGTATCGTAAGACTGGCAAAGAAGAGGCTGGCAAAGGACGAAGAAGCAAGCGTACTCCGTGACAGAGAGCTTTCCGCCAAGGCAGTATGGGATGCCGTAAAATTCGGCGATAAAGTAGCCATTGAAATTGCAGAGCAGTTCGGACAGTACCTCGGCAAAGGACTGGCAGCCGTTGCCTGCGTGGTAAATCCCAAGGCATTCGTTATCGGCGGCGGTGTTTCCAAAGCGGGAGAAGTTATTTTTGAATATGTAAAGCCTTATTACATGCAGTATGCGTTCCGCGGCTGCCGCGATGTGGAATTTGCACTGGCAAAGCTGGGCAACGACGCCGGCATTTTCGGTGCAGCCAAGCTCGTACTGGATGCGGAAGGCAAGACAGAATAAGCACTACATAAAATTATAAACCGGGGGGAAATAAATGATAAGTCAGACAGTAAGGGAAGCATTTCAGCGCTTTGTGCCCGCAGAAGATTTGCACATGGAAGAACCTATGAAGAACCACACCACCTTCAAGGTGGGCGGCAATGCGGCGTGTTTTATAGAACTTTCGCCGAGGGTGCAGACGGAAAAGCTGCTGCAGTACCTGAAACGAGTGGAAATCCCCTGTTTTGTTATGGGAAACGGAAGCAACCTTTTGGTTTCCGATAAAGGCTTTGACGGAGTGATTTTACACTTCGGCAGAAAAATGGATGAAATCCGCATCAACGGAGACCATATCTATGCGGCGGCGGGCGCAAGCCTTGCCAAGGTGGCTGCCGCGGCGGCGGACCAGGGTCTTACGGGACTCGAATTTGCCGCAGGCATTCCCGGCACCATCGGCGGAGCCGTTATGATGAATGCGGGAGCCTATGACGGCGAGATGAAGCAGGTCGTGGAAACAGTGACCGTTTGGAATGACGAAGGGGATAAGCTGGAGATGGACAACGAAACCATGGAGTTCGGTTACCGTACCAGCGCTTTGAAAAACCATCCCTTTATCGTGACCTCCTGCACCCTTTGTTTAAAACCCGGCAATCAGGAGGAAATCCGTGCGAAAATGGCAGATTTCCAGCAGCGAAGAAGGGAAAAGCAGCCACTGGAATTTCCTTCCGCAGGCAGCACCTTCAAAAGACCGGAAGGACATTTTGCCGGCAAGCTGATTATGGATGCGGGACTTTCCGGTTATCAGATAGGCGGTGCCCAGGTATCACCCAAGCACTGCGGTTTTGTGGTAAACACCGGGGATGCCACGGCAAAAGACATTAATGATTTGATTGATTACATCCGGGAAACGGTTTACGAGCGGTTCTCCGTGCATTTGGAGCCGGAAGTCATCATGCTCGGAAAATTTTAGAAAAATGCGGAAAGGAAAGGTGAGCGGAATGCGATTTGTAGTGGTAACGGGTATGAGCGGCGGCGGAAAAAGTACCGCCCTTAAAATGTTAGAGGATGCCGGTTTTTACTGTGTCGACAATCTGCCCATCTCTTTGCTTGATAAATTCATTGAACTGATTGCCACACCGGGCAGTGAAATCACCCGTGTGGCATTGGGACTGGATGTGCGTGCGGGACAGTCCTTTACGGAAGCAACCAGCATTTTGCAGAAGCAGAAGGATGCCGGCAAGGAGCTCGAAATTCTGTTTATGGATGCTTCGGATAATGCCCTGGTGAAGCGGTACAAGGAAACAAGACGTGTTCATCCGCTGGCGCCGGAGGGCAGGGTGGAGGACGGCATCCGCTTAGAGCGGGAAATGACCCGCGGCATCCGCAACAGTGCCGATTATGTGATCGATACGTCCAATCTTCTGACCAGAGAATTAAAAGAAGAACTGGATAGAATTTTTGTGCAGAACAAAGAATATAATAGCCTTATGATAACACTGTTGTCATTCGGATTTAAATACGGCATCCCCACGGATGCGGATCTGGTGTTTGATGTACGTTTCCTGCCCAACCCCTTTTATGTGGACGACCTGAAGAAAAAGACCGGCAACGATAAAGAGGTACAGGAGTATGTCATGCAGTTCCCCGAGTCGAAGGAATTCCTGGACAAGCTGGAGGATATGCTGAAATTTTTAATTCCCAATTATGTCAAGGAGGGAAAGTACCAGCTTGTGATAGCCATCGGCTGTACGGGCGGTCAGCACAGAAGCGTCACCCTTGCCAATGCACTTTACGAAAGAATGAAGGACAAGGGCAACTATGGCATCAAGCTTTTCCACAGAGAACTCCGGGAATAGGGAGCTTTATGGAAAAAGGCTGCAGGAGTAGTAAATGAGGAGGGAATGATGTCTTTCTCAGCGGAAGTAAAAGAAGAACTGGCGAAGCATATCAGTCCGGCAAGGCACTGCCAGATGGCAGAGCTGTCCGCCATGCTGCATTATGCGGGGCAATACGGTCTGATGGAAGACGGGACTCTGACCATCGGATTTCAGTCGGAAAATGAAGCAGTCTTAAGAAAAGGCTTTACATTATTGAAAAAAGCATATAATATAGATACTGTTGTTGGCGTAAAAGGGCAGAAAAAGGCGGATTTACTGGCTATTATGGGTGATTTGTCCAAGCCTGCCGATACGAGCCTTTTAAAACAGGCATGCTGCAGAAGGGCATTTATACGTGGCGCCTTTTTAAGCTGCGGCTCCATCAGCGACCCCACAAAGGGGTATCATCTGGAATTTGTGTGCAACAACAGACCACAGGCGGAGCAACTGCAGGAAATTATCGGGCAGTTTGACATTGAAGCAAAAATAGTTTGCCGAAAGAAGTATTTTGTGGTATATGTGAAAGAAGGTGCCGGCATCGTGGAGCTTCTGAACATCATGGAAGCGCATGTGGCACTGATGAATCTGGAAAATCTTCGTATCTTAAAGGAAATGAGAAATTCCATTAACCGACGGGTCAACTGTGAAGCAGCCAACATCCAGAAAACGGTGCAGGCTTCCACAAGACAGGTGGAGGACATTATTTACTTAAGAGATTATTACGGTTTTTCCCGTCTTCCCGACAATCTCAGGGAAATGGCGGAGGTAAGGCTTGCGTATCCGGAAGCGGCCCTGAAGGAATTAGGAGAATATTTATCCCCTCCCGTGGGCAAGTCCGGAGTCAATCATAGATTACGGAAGTTAAGCGAACTCGCAGAAAAACTGCGGTCGTAGAGGAGGAAGTTATGAAAAAGGAGATTATTAAGGTCGAACTGAAAAACGGTCTCGAAGCCACTCTGGCTGCCATGCTGGTACAGGTTGCAAGCACCTATGATTCCAAGATTTACCTGCAGTCCGAAGACGGTACGGTAAAGGTCAATGCCAAGAGCATCATGGGCATGATGAGCATGGGACTCCGTGCCGGCGAAAATGTGGTTGTAACAGCCGAAGGTAACGACGAGGATGCCGCTGTAGAAGGCATTGCACAGTACTTAAGCGGAAAAAATCCTGCAAAATAATTCATTCAGGAGGAATTTATTTATGAAACGCAGGAAAGTTACCAAAGCAATTATTCTGGGAATTCTACTTTGTGTGGCAGCAGGAATAGGATCTTTGTACTATTCCTACTCCACGCGTGTCTATAAACATTGCGTCATAGAGGCCGGGACTCCGGTGACGGCGCAGGATTTTCTGAAAGACCCATCCAAGGAAGCCGTATTTGTAACAAGGCAGGTACAGGCGGATGTGTCCATTCCGGGAGATTATGAAATTTCCCTTCATTCCGGGCTTTTTAATTATCATTGCATATTGACGGTACAGGATACCATTGCGCCCAAAGCGGATGTGACGGAAGTGGAGACGGCATACGGCACGGCTGTTTCGGCGGATGCTTTTGTCAGCAATATCACGGATGCCACGGCGGTGACAGTGCACTTTAAGGAGGAGCCTGATTTTTACAGGTACGGTGAACAGAAGGTGACGGTTCTTCTTGAGGATTTGGGAGGCAACGTGACTTCTTATGAAAGCAGCCTGCTTATCAGCCCGGTAAAAGAAGAAACGGAGCTGGAAATCGGAAGTGAAGTGCCCACGGTTACGGATTTCTTACAGGAAGAAGCGATAAAGATTTTACTTCCCGCAGGCGAAGCAGCGGACGGAAGAGCGGTTCTTTTGTCGGATTTATCCGAAGCGGATATGCTTACGCTGGGTGAAAAGACGGTGTATATCCGGGCGGAAGGGCATGCTTTTGAAAGTGTGCTCCATATTGTGGACACCATTCCCCCTGTTTTTTCGGTGCATGAGGTATCGGCGTATACCACCAGTCTGCTTACGGCAGAGCAGTTTGTGACGGAGGCGGAGGATGCCACGGTGCTGACCTTTTATTTTGACACTGACCCGGTGCTTGCGGAAGGCACACAGGAGGTCGTGATTGTAGCAGAGGATGAGGGAGGCAACACTACGAAAGCACAGACCACCCTTACCTTAAAAGAAGATACCGAAGCGCCGGTGATGAAGGGCGTTGCCAACCGGACGGTTTACATCGGAGACGGCGCCAGCTACAAAACGGGCGTTACGGTAACGGACAACTGCGATGAGGACATTGAACTGCAGGTGGACAGCAGCGGCGTGGATTTAAATACGGAGGGAAACTATCCCGTGACCTATTCCGCAAAGGACAGGGCGGGCAACGAAACCAGTCAGACGATTACCCTGACGGTGCGCAAGCATGCCTACACACAGGAAGAAGTGGATGTGCTGGCGGACAAGGTGCTGGCAAACATCATCACGCCCGAAATGTCGGACTATGATAAATTAGTGGCGATTTATGACTGGGTACGCACCCATGTTTCCTATATCAATTATTCGGAAAAGGGCGACTGGATACGGGGCGCCTATGAAGGACTGGCGCTGCATCAGGGCGACTGCTATGTGTATTTTGCCACATCCAAGGAGCTTCTGACGAGAGCCGGTATTGCCAACCGCGACATTGAAAAAATCCCCACCCGTTCGCAGCACTTCTGGAACCTGGTGGACATCGGCGAAGGCTGGTACCATTTTGATACCTGTCCCCGCACCGACCATCCCCGTTTCTGCTATGTGGACGATGCGACCCTGATGGAATATTCCAATGCCCATTACCGCAGCCACAACTACGACAGAACGATTTATACAGACATTCAGTAAAAGAAAGATTGGCAGATACGATGAACAGACTGGGTATTATCGGAGGGCTCGGCCCCATGGCAACTGCATATTTTATGGAACTTGTCACGAAAATGACGCAGGCTGACACGGACCAAGAGCATATAGATATGATTATCTACAGCAGACCCTCCACTCCCGACCGGACAAAATACATTCTGGGGGAAAGCAAGGAGAGCCCGCTGCCTGCCATGATAGAGGTGGGAAAGGCGCTGGTGGAGCAGCACGCCACAAGGATTGCCATTCCCTGCATTACCGCCCACTATTTTCATGACGAATTGGAAAAAGCCATCCGGGTGCCCATCATCCACGGCATAGCGGAAACGGTGAAGTACCTTTCCGACAGGGGGTGCAAAAGCGCCGGCATTATGGCAACAGACGGCACGGTGCGCACCGGACTTTTTACGGAGGAACTGCAGAAGAAAAACATGACGGCTGTTTATCCCGGAGAAACGGGGCAGGCGTATGTGATGGATCTGATTTACCGGAATGTGAAAGCGGGAAAGCCCGCGGACATGGAGAAATTTCAGACGGTAGCGGACGAACTGCACCGGAAAGGGGCGGAAGTCATTCTGCTCGGATGCACGGAGCTGTCCCTGATTAAACGGGATTATCCCATGCAGGCAGACTTCTTGGATGTCATGGAAGTGCTTGCCAAATGCAGCGTGGAGTCCTGTGCTGCCTTAAAAGAAGAATATAACGAACTGATTACCCGATAAAGATAAGGGCGGAACAGGTGCGGCCGCATACGGCGGAAAATGAGCACCCTGCCCGGAAAACGAGGAAGAACCATGCAAAATCATGTGTTGGATTATCTGGATGCCACGGTAAAGAGAGTGCCGGATAAGCTGGCGTTTGCCGATGAGGAAGTGCAGTACACCTTCCGGGAACTGGATACGATTATCAAAAATACGGCATCCTGCCTGGCGGAAAAGGGCTATTACAAAGAGCCGGTGATTGTTTTTATGAAAAAGAGTCCCCGCACCATTGCGACCTTTTTCTCCGTCATTGATGCGGGCTGCTTTTATGTGCCCATTGACGAGGAAATGCCGGCGGCAAGAATTAACCTGATACTGGAAAACTGCAAGCCGAGAGTACTGATTTGCGACGATGCCATGAGGGAAGCGGCGGAAAAGCTTACCTTTACCGGTGAAATCTTAAATTTTGAAGACATTAAGGAACATTCCCAGGACCTGGAAAAATTAGCGGAAATCCGGGACAAAGCCATTGATACCGACCCGCTTTACATTGTGTTTACTTCCGGTTCCACGGGTGTGCCCAAGGGCGTCTGCGCCTGCCACCGTTCCGTGCTGGACTACATTGAGCAGCTTTCCGAAGTTCTTTCTTTTAATGAGGACACCGTATTCGGCAATCAGACGCCGCTATACTTCGATGCCTGCTTAAAGGAACTGTATCCGACCCTGAAATTCGGCGCCACAACCTATTTGATTCCCCACAAGTACTTCATGTTCCCTGTGAAGTTAGTGGAATACATGAACGAAAAGAAAATCAATACCATCTGCTGGGTGGTATCGGCACTGACCATGATTTCCGCCTTTAAGACCTTTGACACCGTGACCCCGAAGCACTTACATACCGTGGCGTTCGGCAGCGAGGTATTTCCCATAAAGCAGTTCAAAATGTGGCGGGAAGTGCTGCCGGAAGCAAAGTTCTTTAACCTTTACGGCCCCACGGAAGGCACCGGCATGTGCTGCTACTATCCGGTAACCCGGGAATTTGCCTTAGACGAAGCCATTCCCATCGGCAGACCCTTTAAGAATACGGAAATCCTGCTGCTGAACGAAAAGGATGAACCCGCGGCGGACGGGGAAGAGGGCGAAATCTGCATCCGCGGAACTTCCGTGACTTTAGGCTATTACAACAACTGGGAAAAGACGAAGGAATGCTATGTGCAGAACCCGTTAAACAAGGCATATCCGGAAATCATTTACCGCACCGGCGACATCGGCAGAAAGAACGAATACGGAGAGCTGGTGTTTGTGTCCCGGAAGGATTACCAGATTAAACACATGGGACACCGTATTGAACTGGGCGAAATCGAAGCCAATGTGAACCTGCTTCCCTGCATCAAGCTTTCCGGCTGTGTATACGATGACGCCAACCAGAAGATTGTGTTATATTTTGTAGGGGATATGGAAGCAGCGGAGCTGACAAAGACCCTGCGCGACAAACTGCCCCGTTACATGCTTCCCAATAAAATAAAGAAGTTAGAGAGCATGCCCTTTACCGCCAACGGCAAAATCAACCGGAAGCTGTTAAAGCAGTGGGTTGTGGAAGGAAAGTAAAGATGGGAATATCTGTTTTTACAGAATAAATTTTTTATAGAATGCAAAAAGAAAGAGGTGATACTATGGACGAATTATTGGAAATTTTGAGAGACTTACACCCGGATGTGGACTTTGAGAACTGCGACGATTTGGTAGACGGAGGCATTTTGGACTCCTTTGACATCGTAACGCTGATTACCGAAATCAACGATACCTTCGACGTAGCTATCAGTGCCAACGAAATCGTGCCGGAAAACTTCAACAGTGCGGAAGCATTGTACGAACTGATTGTAAGCAAAATGGATGCTGAGGACTAACCATGCTTTTTACATCCTATGAATTCCTGCTGTTTCTGCTGATTGTATTTACCGTGTACTATCTGATACCGAAAAAATGGCAGTGGAAATTTTTACTTCTGGCAAGCTATGTGTTTTATTTTATAGCGGGGAGGACTTACCTTCTCTACATAGGTGCCACCACCGTCACCACTTACCTTGCGGCAAAGAAAATACAGGACAGGAAGGATGCGTTCAAGGCGTCCTTTGATACGGTAAAGCAGGGACTGACGAGAGAAGAAAAGAAACAGAAGAAGGAAGCCGAGAAAAAGCATCAGTTCCGCCTGATGCTTGTCTGCCTGCTCTTTAATTTAGGCATTCTGGCGGTGATAAAGTACACCAACTTTACCATATCCAATATAAACGGCATCCTGCATGCCTTTGGCAGTGAAAAGACATTGTCCTTTGTGAATTTGGTGATTCCCATGGGCATTTCCTTTTATACCTTCCAGGCCATGGGGTATCTCATTGATGTGTACCAGGGCAAGATAAAAGCGGAACGCAGTCTGGGAAAGTTTGCGCTCTTTGTGTCCTTTTTCCCCCAACTGGTGCAGGGACCCATCAGCCGTTACAGCGACCTGGCGGAGTCTTTGTATACCGAACACAAAGCCGATTACCATATCATTACGCTGGGACTGGAACGTATTCTGTGGGGATTTTTTAAGAAGCTTGTGATTGCGGACCGGATGCTTGTGGCGGTGAATGCCATTATCAAGGATACGGAAACCTATAATGGCGCATTTGCCTTTGTGGGCATGCTTTTCTATGCGCTGGAGCTGTATGCGGATTTTACCGGCGGCATTGACATTACCATCGGTACGGCGCAGACTTTGGGTATTACCGTGACGGAAAACTTCAACCGTCCTTATTTTTCCAAGAGCATCAAGGAATACTGGAAACGCTGGCACATTACCATGGGTACGTGGTTTACGGACTATATTTTCTATCCCCTGTCCATCTGCAAATCCATGCAGAAGCTTTCCAAATTTTCCAGAAAGCATTTTGGGGAGCAGATTGGCAAACGGATTCCGGTTTACCTTGCTTCGTTTATTGTATGGTTTACCACCGGTATCTGGCACGGCGCCAACTGGAATTTCATTGCCTGGGGTATCGGCAACTTCGTGGTGATTATGATTTCCCAGGAGCTGGAGCCTTTATACTACCGGTTTCATGCTAAATTTTCTGTGAAAGGCAAAACCTGGTTTAAGATGTTTCAGGTTGTGCGCACGGTTCTCATTATGAGCTGCCTGCGTATGTTTGACTGCTACCGGGATGTGCCCCTTACTTTTAAAATGTTCGGCAGCATGTTTACGAAATTCTCCGTAAAGAGCCTTACGGGCGCGACTTTCTTGGGACTGGGACTTACCGTCTGGGACTATGCCATTCTGCTTGTGGGCACCCTGCTTTTATTTACCGTCAGCATGCTCGGCAGAAGTGGCAGCGTGCGGGAAAAAATTGCGGGATTTGCCTTTCCGGTACGGTTTCTTATCTGGTACGGACTTTTCCTTACGGTGCTTGTATTCGGTGCCTACGGCATCGGCTACAGCGCCAGCCAGTTTATCTATAACCAGTTTTAAGGTGGGGAATGAGGAGAACCATGACAGAAATACAAGAAAAGAAGAAAAAGAAATCCGCCGCAAAACGGGTCGGCTGCATCCTCCTTTGCGCGGTGCTTATTATCGGAAGCCTGTGGTTTCTGCAGCAGCTTTTCATGCCCAAATACATGCATGACATTGTAGAGGGCGCCATGATTGCGGAATACTATCAGGAAGAAAAGGATCATGATGTGATTTTCGTGGGGGACTGCGAGCTCTACGAAAACATCAGCCCGCAGGTGCTCTGGGACGAATACGGCATCAACAGCTATATCCGCGGAAGCGCCCAGCAGCTTATCTGGCAGTCCTATTATTTAATGGAAGAAACCCTGCGCTACGAAAAGCCCAAAGCGATTGTGTTCAACGTGCTTTCCTTAAAGTACAACGAGCCCCAGAAGGAGGCGTACAACCGCATGACGCTGGACGGTATGCGCTGGTCCATGTCCAAGGTACATTCCATTGAGGCTTCCATGCTGCCGGAGGAAAACTTTATCGAATATGTTTTTCCCATCCTGCGGTATCATTCGAGATATTCTTCCCTGACGGAGGACGACCTTACCTATCTTGTCAAAAAAGATGCGGTCACCCATAACGGCTACTATATGCGCGTGGATGTTCGCCCGGCGGAAAATGTGCCGGAAGGAAAGCCACTGGGCGATTATACCTTCGGCGAGAACGCCATGTCCTATCTGGTAAAGATGAACGAGCTCTGCAAGGAAAACGGCGTGGAGTTGATTTTGGTGAAAGCGCCCAGCCTGTACCCGTACTGGTACGATGAATGGGAAGAACAGGTAGAAGTATTTGCAAAAGAAAATGATTTGAAGTATTATAATTTCCTAAAGGCGACCGATGAAATCGGACTGGATTTCACGGAGGACACCTACGATGCGGGACTGCACCTGAATTTATCCGGTGCGGAAAAGCTGTCTCGGTACTTCGGCAGAATTCTTTCCGAAGAGTGCGGCATAGAAAGCCGCCGGGGAGATGCCGCTTTAGAGGCAGAATGGGATGTAAAACGGCAGGCCTACGAGGCGGACCGGGATGCCCAGTATGCCGAAATAGAAAAAAATAGAAATGAGGAATAATTATGAAGAAAAGATTAGCAATGGCGGTGCTGGGTCTTCTGCTGGCACTGGGACTTTGTGCCTGCGGAAACGATGACGTCAAGGTGATTACAAAAGACGGCGTGGAAACCGGTGCAGAAAACGAAAAAGAAGAGAACGGCGATGCAGACAACGATGCGGATGCTGACGACGAAGATGCCGGCAAGGACTCCGACGATGCGGACGAATTAAAAGGTTATGTCTTTACGGCGGACGGCATAGATATGGCTATGGATATGGATATGGAAGATGTCCTTGCCAGACTTGGTGAGCCGGTCAGCTATTTTGAAGCGGCAAGCTGTGCCTTTCAGGGACTTGACAAAGTGTATACGTACAATCATTATGAAATTGACACCTATCCGGACGGTGAAGTCGACAGGATTTCCTCCATTATCTTAAAGGATGACCTGATTGCCACACCGGAGGGACTTTCCATCGGCATGACAAAGGCGGATATGGAAAATGCCTACGGTACCGGTTATGAAACAAACGGCAATATGTGCGTGTATACCAAAGACGGCATGCATCTGTCCGTACTGGTGGAGAACGATGCGGTTACTTCCATCCAGTACAATTCCGCGGCACTGGATAGTGCCAACTGATTGCGGCATACCGTGCCGGCAAACAGATTGTAGATTTTACTTCGTAAAAGGAGAAGCCTATGTCGAAAAAGAAGATGCTTTTTATTGTCAATCCCCTTTCCGGCAAAGGAAAGGTAAAGGAACGCCTGCTGGGCATTCTGGACATCTTTATTAAAAACGGATATGAAGTGACGGTGCATGTGACCCAGAAAAGAGGGGATGCCATGAACGTGGCAAGGGAGAGGGACGACTCCTATGACAGGATTGTATGCAGCGGCGGGGACGGCACGCTGGACGAAGTGGTAACCGGTGTGGTGCAGAGCGACAGACGAATTGAAATCGGTTATATTCCCGCAGGCAGCACCAACGATTTTGCCAACAGCCTGCAGCTGCCCAAGCCCATGAAACGCTCTGCGGAAGTAGCGGTAAAAGGCAAGGTATTTCCCTGCGACATAGGTGTGTTTAATAAATCGGTATTTGTGTACGTGGCGGCGTTCGGCATGTTCACGGAGGTTTCCTATGCCACCGACCAGAGCCTTAAAAATGCGCTGGGACACATGGCATATGTGCTGAAAGGCGTACAGAGTCTTGCATCCGTAAAGGCATACGACATGCGTTTTGAATGCGACGACCAGATTATAGAAGGCAGATTTATCTATGGAATGATTACGAACTCCGTTTCCGTGGGCGGTTTTAAGAAGCTGACCGGCAAAAATGTGGAGTTAAACGACGGAAAACTAGAGGTGACACTGGTGCGCCAGCCGGAAAATCTGCAGGATATGAACCGGATTATCACGGCGCTGGTGGACAGAAATCCCAACAACGAATTTATTTACTGGTTCAAGACCTCCCACATCACCATTACCGCGAAGGAAGAAATCGCCTGGACGCTGGACGGGGAGTTCGGAGGAAACCACAAAGAGGTAAAAATTGAGGACAGACAGGAAGCCATTTCCATGATTGTTCCTTAATTTGATAAAAAAAAGAAAGACTATTCCCTTTTTCAAAAAAATAGGGTAAAATAAGTCCAAAAGAAAAACAAGGAGGAAATTAAAATGTTAGTAACAGCAACAGAAATGCTTAACAAAGCAAAAGCAGGTCATTATGCAGTAGGCCATTTCAATATCAACAACCTGGAATGGACAAAGGCAATTTTAAGCACAGCGCAGGAATTAAATTCCCCGGTTATCTTAGGTGTATCCGAGGGCGCGGGCAAATACATGGGTGGATATCATGTAGTTGTTAACATGGTAAACGGACTTCTTCAGGATATGAACATTACCGTTCCCGTAGCACTTCATTTAGACCATGGTACATTTGAAGGCTGCTATAAGTGTATCGAAGCAGGCTTCTCTTCCATCATGTTCGACGGTTCCCACTACTCCATCGAGGAAAACATCGAAAAGACCAAGAAGTTAGTGGCAGATGCTCATGCAGCAGGCCTTTCCATCGAAGCAGAAGTTGGCGCTATCGGCGGTGAAGAAGACGGCGTTATCGGTATGGGCGAATGCGCAGATCCCAACGAATGCAAGCAGATTGCAGACCTTGGCGTAGACTTCTTAGCAGCAGGTATCGGAAACATCCACGGCAAATATCCCGCAAACTGGAAGGGACTTTCCTTTGAAACCCTTGCAGCAGTTCAGGAAAAGACCGGTACTCTTCCTTTAGTTCTTCACGGTGGTACAGGCATCCCCGCGGATATGATTAAGAAAGCAATCGCCCTTGGCGTTTCCAAGATTAACGTAAACACCGAGTGCCAGCTTGCATTTGCAGATGCTACCCGTAAGTACATCGAAGCAGGCAAGGACTTAGAAGGCAAGGGATATGACCCTCGTAAGCTTTTAGCTCCCGGCTACGAAGCAATCAAGGCTACCGTTAAGGAAAAAATGGAATTATTCGGTTCCGTTGGCAAAGCAAACGACTAATTACAAACTCCTAAAGTTTTTATATTTTTCCCAAACAAAAAATCCTGTCCCGGAAGGGGCAGGATTTTTTGGTAATGCAAAGGAAGAAATAGAAACAAAAAAACAAAAGAAAAATAGAAAAATATGAAAAGGGAAACAAAACTCTTAAAAAGGGAGGATGCCAAGTAAAGGTTATTTACTTGGCATTTATTATGAAAAAGTTTGATATATCAATAAACTTGTAAGCAATTTGAAATTTGTATCTCTGTATCTTATGAACTTAGTATAAAAAAAGAAAGTGTCTAAAGAATGTTTACGAGGTAAAGAAACCTTGAATGAATTGTAAACAAAATATGAACATCAAACTCCGCCCCTATTTCCTTACATTTTTTCCGGTTCGGGATAGTCCACACCGAAGGTTTCTACGGTAACGGTCTTCATCATCTGCTTTTTCAGAGGTCTGTCGCTGTAGTCCGTGGGTACTTCGGCAATCTTGTTTACCACATCCATGCCTTCGATAATTTTACCGAAAGCGGCATAGGAGCCGTCCAAGTGGGGGGCATTCCTGTGCATGATAAAGAACTGGGAGCCTGCGGAGTCGGGATGCATGCTTCTTGCCATGGACAGGACACCCTCTGTATGCTTTAAGTTGTTTTCCACACCATTGGAAGAAAACTCACCCTTGATGCTATAGCCGGGACCGCCGCAGCCGGTGCCTTCCGGGTCGCCGCCCTGTAGCATAAAGCCGTTGATGACACGGTGGAAAATAAGTCCGTCATAAAAATGCCTGTTGATAAGGCTGATAAAATTGTTTACGGAAATGGGAGCTACATCGGGGTAAAGCTCCAGCTTCATCACATCTCCGCTTTCCATAGTTATGGTTACGATAGGATTCTGAGCCATAATTTACTTCCTTTCCTTCTTAAAATGTTTTAAAATACATATGACACAATAGTAACGCATTTCAGAGGAAAAAACAAGCATGGCAGATAGAACGGAAAATTTACATACCATAGAGCTGCCCCACGGCACGCTGTATGCCACGGAGGACAGTCTTTTTGCGGAAAAGCTGGCGGCAGCGGGAGAAAATGTGCTGGGTATTTTAACGGACGGAAACGGAACGGAACCCTTCCGCGGGGTACGGTATCTCATAGGAAAAGATACCCTGCGGGACAAGGAATACCTGGACCAGGTGCTCTGCCGCATGATGGGACTGCCGGTTACCGTACTGGAAACAAAACGGTGCATTTTACGGGAAAGCGTCCCGGAGGATGCCGGGGATTTCTGCCGCATTTATGAGGACGAAGCGGTAAAAACTTATATGGAGCCCCTGTACGAGCCGCCACGGGAGGAAGAGTATTTGCGGCAGTACCGGGAAAATGTGTATGCCTTTTACGAATACGGCATCTGGACGGTGGTGTATAAGGAAAACGGACAGGTTATCGGCAGGGCGGGCATAGACCCGGTGGAGGGCGAAGGTCCCCGGCTCGGTTATGTGATAGAACAGGATTACAGAGGCAGGGGCATTGCGGAGGAAGTCTGCGGCGCCATCATAGATTATGCCGGCTCGGAGCTTTCCCTGCCCTGCCTTACGGCGGTTACCCACAAAGACAATGCCGCCTCCTGCCGGCTGTTAGAGAAGCTGGGCTTTGCGGAGGACGGAGAACCCGACGGAAAAAATATTAAATATTTCCTTAATTTTACACGATGATACAAAAGAATGTGGTATGATAATGTAACGCAGTAAAAAAGAACCGGCATGTTCCGGGTTATTTTACAGGTTACGGAAAGGCAAGGGTGTTTTATGAAGAAATATGTAATGGCGCTGGATCAGGGAACCACCAGTTCCCGCTGCATCCTGTTTGACAGGGAGGGGCAGATATGCTCCATGGCGCAGAAGGAATTTGAACAGAGCTATCCGAAGCCCGGCTGGGTGGAGCATAACCCCATGGAAATCTGGTCGTCCCAGCTTGCGGTTGCAATCGAAGCCATGGCGATGGTAGGCGCCAAGCCGGACGAAATCAGCGGCATCGGCATTACGAACCAGAGAGAAACCACCATTGTCTGGGATAAAAAGACCGGTCAGCCCGTATACCCCGCCATTGTGTGGCAGTGCCGCCGGACGGCGCCCATGATAGATGCCCTGGTGGAGGAAGGCTTCGACAAGGTGATAAGGGAGTGCACAGGGCTCATACCGGATGCCTATTTCAGCGCATCCAAAATTGCCTGGATTTTACAGAACGTGGAAGGCGCAGGGGAGAGAGCCGCAAAGGGAGAGCTCCTGTTCGGTACCGTGGACACCTGGCTGATTTACAATCTGACGAAGGGCAAGGTGCATGTGACGGACTATACCAATGCCTCCCGCACCATGCTGTTTGATATTCACAAGCTTACATGGGATAAGAAGATTTTATCCTACTTCGGCATTCCGGCGAGCATGCTTCCCGAGGTAAAGCCCTCCAGCTGCATTTACGGCTATACGGACCTGACCGTACTGGGCGGGGAAATCCCCATTGCCGGAGCGGCGGGAGACCAGCAGGCGGCGTTGTTCGGCCAGTGCTGTTTTGAGCCGGGAGAAGCGAAAAACACTTACGGAACCGGCTGCTTCCTTCTGATGAACACGGGCAAAAAAGCCATCCAATCCGAACACGGCCTGCTTACCACCATTGCGGCAGGCAGGGATGAGAATGTGGACTATGCGCTGGAAGGCAGCGTCTTTGTGGCGGGTGCCGCCATCCAGTGGCTCCGGGACGGCTTAAAGATGATAGAAAGTGCGCCCCAGTCGGAAAATCTGGCAAGGGAAGTGGGAGACACCGGCGGCGTGTATCTGGTGCCGGCATTTGCGGGCATGGGAGCTCCTTACTGGAACCCATACGCCAGAGGCATGATGGTGGGACTCACCAGAGGCTGCACAAAGGAGCATTTTGTGAGGGCCACCCTGGAGTCCATTGCCTATCAGGCGCATGATGTCCTGAAAGCCATGGAGCAGGATGCGGGCTTTGAGAGAAGAAGCTTACTGGTGGACGGCGGAGCCAGCGTCAACGATTTCCTCATGCAGTTCCAGGCGGACATTTTACATACCAGGGTATGCCGGGGCGGCTGCATCGAAACCACGGCATTGGGAGCCGCTTATCTGGCGGGACTTGCCACCGGCTTTTACCGGGATTTGGAGGAAATAAAGAAAAACCGCAAACCCGGCAAGAACTTTATGCCGGTCATGGAAGAGGAAAAGAGAAACGAACTGCTCGCGGGATGGAAGAAAGCCGTGAAGTGCGCCCTGCTCTGGGCGGAGGAATAAAATCTTGACTTTCCGGGGGCAAATTGTTAGTATTTGTTAAAACTACAGATATAAAGAATAAGAACAGAAATATAAAGAATAAGAACAGAAATATAAAGAATAAGAACAGAAAGAATGGAGTGAAAACAGTATGTTGACAGAACAGTATAAAAACATGCTTTCCGGCAAATCCGTTATCAGACAGTTGTCCGAATTTGCAACGGAAAGAGGAAAAGAAATCGGTTATGAGAATGTATTTGACTACAGTCTGGGAAACCCTTCCGTACCGGTTCCCGAAAAATTTACCGAAGTGATGATAAAGATGCTGCAGGAGAAATCTCCCGTTGCGCTGCACGGCTACAGCCCCAGCCTCGGTATTACCGAAGTAAGAGAAAAGGTAGCGGCATCCTTACAGAAGCGTTTCGGTATTCCTTACACAAAGGACCATATTTTCATGGCATCCGGCGCCGCAGGTGCGCTGGCACATGCGTTCCGTCTGGTTACCCAGCCCGGCGATGAAATTTTAACCTTTGCGCCTTTCTTCCCGGAATATCATCCCTATGTGGATTTGACCGGTGCGGTGCTGAAAGTAGTGCCTGCCAATACGGCGGATTTCCAGATTAACTTTACCGCCTTTGAGGAAATGGTAAGCGAAAAGACCATGGCGATTTTAATCAATACGCCCAACAATCCTTCCGGTATTGTATATTCCACCGAAACCATTCAGAAATTAGCGGCGGTTCTTACGAAAAAAGCGGAAGAATTCGGACATCCTATTTATATCATTTCCGATGAACCTTACAGAGAGCTGGTATTCGCCGGTGTGGATGCACCCTGCGTTTCCAAATTCTACGACAATACCATTGTCTGCTACAGCTTCTCCAAATCCCTTTCCCTTCCCGGTGAAAGAATCGGCTATGTAGCAATCAATCCTGCCTGTGAGGGTGCGGAATTCATGGTTCCCATGTGCGCGCAGATTTCCCGCGGTATCGGTCATAACTGCCCGGCTTCCATCATTCAGCTTGCGGTGGCAGAGGTGCTGGACATGACCTCCGATATTTCCGTTTACGAAACCAACGCCAAGTTACTGTATGACAAGATTACCTCCCTTGGCTTTACCTGTGTAAAACCGGGCGGTACCTTCTATATTTTCCCGAAGGCTCTGGAAGAGGATGCCAAGGCATTCTGTCAGAAAGCACTGAAATACGATTTGATTTTGGTTCCTTCCGACACCTTCGGATGTCCCGGCTACTTCCGTATGGCTTACTGCATTGATACGGAAAAAGTAAAACGTTCCCTGACCGCTCTGGAGAAATTTGTGGAAACAGAATATCCCGACCGGGCACGTTAAACGGGAGAAAACAGAAAAAGAAACATAAAAATAAGAAAGGGGTAATATCATGTATCAGGCCGGACTTGTATTGGAAGGTGGGGGAATGAAGGGCGTCTATACCGCAGGGGTACTGGACTTCTTCTTAGACAAAGGACTGGAATTTTCCAGTGTATACGGTGTTTCGGCGGGTGCCTGTCATATGACAAGCTATCTGTCCAAGCAGAGAGGCAGGGCGCTGGACATCAGCATCGATTATCTGAAGAGCAGAAAATACTGCAGTGTGGAGAGCCTTCTCACCACCGGTGATTTGTTCAATGTGCAGACAGCCTATCATCTGGTGCCGGATTATTTAAATCCGTTTGATTACGAAACATTCAGGAAATACGAAGGCAGGGCATATGCGGTGGCTACCGATATCGAGGCGGGAAAACCGGTCTATTTCCGGATCCGGGATGTGAAAAAGGATATGGATGCCATCCGTGCGTCCGCATCCCTGCCGCTGGTATCCAGGAATGTGCGGATTGGCAATCACCTGTATTTGGACGGCGGCATTTCCGATGCCATACCCATCCGTAAGTCCATATTGGACGGCAACAGCAAAAATGTGGTGGTGCTTACTAAGGAAGAGGGCTTTGTGCGTCAGCCGACCACCCGGCTTCCGCTGCTGAAGATGCGGTATTTCCGCTATCCCAAGGTGGCAGAGCTTATGGCAGAACGTCATATCACTTACAACAATACCATGGATTATTTATATGAGCAGCAGAAGAACGGTCAGGCATTCGTTATCCGCCCGGCGGTAAAGAGCAACGTGGGCAGAATCGAAAAAGACGAAGAAAAGCTGAAGGCTCTTTATAAGCAGGGCTATGCAGATGCCGAAGCCCTCTATGAGCCGTTGCTTAACTATTTGGACTCTTAAGGAACCGGAGGAAATTATGTTAGATATTTTGAAAGCCATTTTATTCGGCATTGTGGAAGGCGTTACGGAGTGGCTGCCCATCAGCAGCACAGGACATCTGATTTTGCTGGAAGAATTCGTAAAGTTTGAAAACGTTTCCCCTAACTTTTCGGAAATGTTTGATGTGGTCATCCAGCTTGGCGCCATTTTAGCGGTAGTGGTTCTGTTTATTAAACAGATATGTCCCTTCTGCAGAAAAGGACACGGCTATAAGCAGTCGGGACCTCTTGCCTACGTCAATATGGACATCATGACACTGTGGTTCAAGATTCTGGCAGCCTGCGTACCGGCAGCCGTTATCGGCGTTCTGTTCGATGATGTGCTGAACGAACTGTTCTATCACTGGTATGTGGTGGCAGCCGCCCTGATTGTATTCGGTATCGCTTTTATTGTGGTAGAAAACTGGAACAAGGGAAGGACACCGAAGGTAACGGCGCTTTCCGGTCTGACTTACAAGGCAGCGCTTATCATCGGTATTTTCCAGGTGATTGCTGCGGTATTTCCGGGCACGTCCCGCTCCGGCGCAACCATCGTGGGTGCCCTGCTTATCGGCATTGCCAGACCCGTAGCGGCAGAGTTCACCTTCTTTTTGGCCATTCCGGTTATGTTCGGCGCCAGCCTGCTTAAAATAGTAAAGTTCGGCCTGGCATTTACCGGCACGGAGTTGGCGGTGCTTTTAGTAGCCATGGTGGCAGCCTTTTTAGTTTCCGTAGTGGTCATCCGTTTCCTGCTTACTTATATTAAAAAGCACGACTTCAAAGTTTTCGGATGGTACCGGATTGTACTGGGCATACTGGTTATTCTGTTCTTTTTATTACGTTAATGAACTAAAACATTTATACACAACTACTTTTCAAATCAAGTTGTTGACAAATAACAAAGAATATTCTATATTGAAGGGGCAGACAGCTATATAAGTTATTGTGGATACATAGAAAAAAATTGGAAACAAGGGCATTGGAAAGCCGGATTGGGAACCCGGTTTTATACGGAAGGAGACAATTCGTATGGTATCAAACAAGAAAGCAAACAAGGCAGCAGAGGTTAAGGCAGCACCCGTTAAGGCGGAAGAAGTAAAAGCAGCTCCCAAGGCAGCAGTTAAAGTAAATCCTGCTAAGGCTGAAGCTCCTGTAAAGGCTGAAGTAAAAGCGGAAGTTAAGGCTGCTAAGGAAGAAGTTAAGGCTGCTGTAGCAAAGGTAGAAGCAAAAGTAGAAGCGAAGGCTGAAAAGGCTGTTGAGAAGAAAGCAGAAGTTAAGAAAGCCGCTGAAAAGAAGGAAACTGCAAAGAAGGCAGCTCCCGCAAAGAAAACAGCAGAAAAGAAAACCGATGTTAAGGTCAGCTTAAGCGTACAGTTCGACGGCAAGAGCTACACCACCGACGATCTGGTTAAGATTGCAAAAGACGTTTGGAAATATGACTTAAAGCAGAAAGCAGCAGACTTCAAGTCCGTTGACTTATATGTAAAGCCGGAAGAAGGAATGGCTTACTATGTGGTAAACGGCAAAGAAGCAGGCGGTTTCTACATCTAAAAGACAGTTTCGGATATGAAAAGATTTCTACCGGCAGCAGGCAAAGTGTTGCCGGTAGTTTTTTTGCAAATAATAGGGAATATGCCTGCGGCACCGGCAGGCTGTGGAAAGTATATAGGTTTCTATGGAAAAGACGAAAAAGAAATTTGAATTGCAGGACAAGCATATTTTTATTCTATACATGCTGCTGTTTTTGGGAGCGGCAGTGACGCTGGCGCTGATGCAGCCCTTTGCGGACACACCGCCCTGGTACGGCAATCCCCCCGATGAACCCAGCCGTTTCAAGGTGGCGCAGTTTATCTGCAAATACGGCAGGCTGCCCAACGGCTTTGACCCGGAAATCCGGATTGAAGGTTATGGGATTTCCTATGGCTTCTATACCATGCTGCCCTATATCGTGCAGGGCTTTTTCATGCGGTTTGTAAGCCTGTTTACCACATCGGAGGTGGCGCTTTTGTATGCAGCGCGTTTTGTGAATGTGGCATGCGGCGCCGTCATGGCGGCAGTGGTTTACGGCATCGGCAACCGCCTGTTTAAGGACAGACGCTTCAAATGGTTGTTCTGTGTGCTTATTATGTTCCTGCCGCAGAGCCTGTTTTTACACACCTATGTGAATACGGACTCCATGTGCATGATGTCCACCGCCATTATCTTTTATGCGCTGGTGCGGGCGTACCAGAGTGATTTCAGCATTAAGAACTGCCTGATTTTATCGGTGGGCATTATCATCTGCGCCCTTTCCTATTATAATGCATACGGCTGTATTCTCTGCAGCATCTTTCTGTTTGTGGGCTTTTACGTGTACCGGGACGGACAGAGCGGCAGATTAAAATGCGACTGGAAAAATATGTGGAAGCGGGGCGGACTGGTGGCAGCCGTGGTGCTTCTCGGCATCGGCTGGTTCTTTATCCGCAATGCCATCCTGTATGACGGGGATTTTATCGGTATGAAGAGCCTGCGGCTCTGTGCGGAAATGTACGGCGACCCGGCGGTGCAGCCCTACGGAAAATGCTATGCGGCAAGGGGCATTCCCGTGCTCACCATGTTAAAGGAGCGGAATTTCTTCGCCGGACTTTTTATCAGCTTTGTGGCGGCGCTCGGCTCCATGTCCATTTACGGCAACATCTGGATGTACCGTTTTTATAAGGCGATATTTGCCGTGGGATTTCTTTCCTTTATCCTTATCCGCAAAAAAATAACGGACAGGCAGGAAAAGGCAAGAATGGTTTTCTTCCATATAAATATGATACTGTGGATGATAATTCCCGTCATTCTTCTGATTGATTACGCATATACTTATGATTACCAGAACCAGGGGCGCTATATCATGCCGGCGCTGCTTCCCATTATGTATTATGCGGTGGGCGGTCTGCAGAAGCTGGCTTCCCTAAGCTGGGTACCGGCAAAATGGGTGAAGACCCAAAAATATCTGACCGTACTTGCGAATGTGGCGGTATATGCAGCCATTGCCTGTGGCATACTGTTTTTAGTGCATACGGTATTCTTCTGTGCGGTTCCCACATACCGGGCGATTTACCCGTATCTGGACGGCAATCTTTTAAACAGGATTTTATAACTTTTTATTTATAATTTCTTTATAAAATAGCAGTTGACATATACAGGCGCAAGTGCTATTTTATTATATGAAGATGTTAGCACTCATTAAATGAGAGTGCTAATAATTCCAAAAGGAGGGACGGAGGATGCAGTTAGACGACAGAAAAAAGAAAATCCTACAGGCCATCATCCGAAACTACTTAGAGACCGGAGAGCCGGTCGGCAGCAGGACCATTTCCAAATACACGGATTTGAATCTGAGTTCCGCCACCATCCGCAATGAAATGGCGGATCTGGAAGAGCTCGGATATATCATTCAGCCCCATACTTCAGCAGGCCGTATTCCTTCCGACAAGGGTTACCGCTTTTATGTGGATGCCATGATGGAGGATAAGCAGAAAGAAGTCGATGACATGAAGGATTTACTTGTAGAGAAGGAGGATAAAATCGAATCCCTCTTAAAGCAGGTAGTCAAGGTCCTGGCACAGAATACCAACTACGCCACCATGATATCGGCTCCGCAGATACACCGCAACAAGCTGAAATTCATTCAGTTGTCCCGGGTGGACAGAGGACAGATTTTAGCGGTGATTGTGGTCGAAGGCAACATGATTAAAAATCATATGCTGCAGGTGCCGGACGGTCTGGATGACGAAACGCTTCTGAAGATGAACATGCTTCTGAAC
The DNA here is from genome assembly GCA_002432425.1 of Lachnospiraceae bacterium UBA5899. GTDB lineage: Bacteria > Bacillota > Clostridia > Lachnospirales > Lachnospiraceae > Acetatifactor. Next base: position 155,206 of record DJEL01000031.1, on the reverse strand, counting down.
ACACACTTAAACGGTCTTCCCATTGAGGAAATCAATTTGGGACTGATAGCCGCACTGAAGCAGCAGGCAGGTATTCACAGCCAGATAGTGGGCGAGGTACTGGATGCCGTGGCAGAGGTCATTAAAGAAGAGGAAGATTTAGAGATTTATACCAGCGGTGCCAACAATATTTTCAAATACCCGGAGTTGGCGGGTCACGAGAAAGCAAGTGAGTTAATCAGCGCTTTTGAGGAAAAACAGGGACTCAGCACTCTGGTGCAGGAAACCCTGTCGGATGGCAATAACACCGGCATTCAGGTATACATCGGAGAAGAAGCTCCCATGAAAAACATGAAGGATTGCAGCGTGGTGACAGCCACCTACGAGCTGAAAGAGGGGGTAAAGGGAACCATCGGTATCATCGGTCCAAAACGTATGGATTACGACCATGTGGTGGATACCCTGAAAAATCTGATGCATCAGTTGGAGGAGCTTTACAAAAAATAGCATACCCGGCATGCGGAGAAGAAAGGAAATCATGTATGGCAGAACAGGAAAGATACTCCCGGGAAAATAATTTCCCGGAAAAAGAAATTAAAAAAGCTGAGCCGGAAGCAGAAATCGCTGAGGATGCGGTAAATACAAACGCAGACAGCGGGACTGCCAATCAGGAATCTGCCGGCAAAGCAGAGAAAGGACCGGAGCGGGAAGAGGCTTCGGAGGATAAGAAAAAGAAAAACAGAAAAGAAGACAAAAAGGAAGAAGCCTATAAGGAAAAAATAGACGAACTGGAAGACAGGGTAAAGCGTCAAATGGCAGAATTTGAAAACTTCCGCAAACGTACGGAAAAAGAAAAGAGCGCCATGTTTGATGTGGGAGCCAAGAGTGTGATTGAAAAAATTCTTCCGGTTGTGGACAATTTTGAAAGAGGACTGGCGGCCGTTCCCGAAGATGAAAAGTCAGGTGCTTTCGCAGACGGAATGAACATGATATATAAACAGTTAATCGGAGAATTGGATAAGCTTGGTGTAAAGCCCATTGAGGCGGTGGGAAAGGAATTTGATCCCAACCTGCACAATGCGGTAATGCAGACTACCAGCGAGAAACTGGAATCCGGTTATGTCGCACAGGAATTACAAAAAGGTTATACCTATCATGATATGGTGATCCGCCACAGCATGGTAGCAGTTGTTAAATAAAAATGAGGTATAAGCTTTGTTTGTAAAATGTAAAAACAAAAAAATTTCAGGAGGGAATAACAATGAGTAAAATTATCGGTATCGACTTAGGAACAACAAACAGCTGTGTAGCAGTTATGGAAGGTGGTAAACCCACCGTTATCGCAAACGCAGAAGGCGCAAGAACAACACCCTCTGTTGTAGCATTTACAAAGACCGGCGAAAGACTGGTCGGTGAACCTGCAAAACGTCAGGCAGTCACCAATGCGGAAAAAACCATCTCTTCCATCAAGAGAGATATGGGTACGGACAACGGACGTACCATTGACGGCAAGAAATATTCTCCTCAGCAGATTTCGGCTATGATTCTTCAGAAACTGAAAGCAGATGCGGAAAGCTACCTGGGTGAAAAGGTAACGGAAGCCGTTATTACCGTTCCCGCATACTTCAATGACGCACAGCGTCAGGCAACCAAGGATGCAGGTAAGATCGCGGGACTGGATGTAAAGCGTATTATCAACGAGCCTACCGCAGCAGCTTTAGCTTACGGCCTTGATAATGAAAAAGAACAGAAGATTATGGTTTATGACCTTGGTGGTGGTACTTTCGATGTTTCCATTATTGAAATCGGTGACGGTGTCATTGAAGTACTGGCAACCAACGGTGATACGCACCTTGGCGGTGATGACTTCGATAACAAGATTATCGACTGGATGCTAGCAGAGTTCAAGGCAAAGGAAGGCATCGACCTTTCCGGTGATAAGATGGCTATGCAGAGATTAAAGGAAGCAGCAGAAAAAGCAAAGAAAGAGCTTTCTTCTGCTACCACAACCAATATCAACCTGCCCTTCATCACCGCAACCGCTGACGGACCTAAGCACTTTGATATGGATTTAACAAGAGCAAAATTTGATGAACTGACACACGACCTGGTAGAAAGAACCGCAATCCCCGTTCAGAACGCTTTAAAGGATGCGGGACTTACTGCGGCAGACTTATCCAAGGTTCTTCTGGTCGGTGGTTCCACACGTATTCCTGCCGTACAGGAAAAGGTAAGACAGCTTACCGGACATGAACCCAACAAGAGCCTGAACCCCGATGAATGTGTAGCAATCGGCGCTGCTATCCAGGGCGGCAAATTAGCGGGCGATGCAGGTGCCGGCGACATCCTTCTTCTGGATGTTACCCCTCTGTCTCTTTCCATCGAGACCATGGGCGGCGTTGCAACCAAGCTGATTGAAAGAAATACAACCATTCCTACCAAGAAGAGCCAGATCTTCTCTACCGCAGCAGACAACCAGTCAGCTGTAGATATTCATGTATTACAGGGTGAAAGACAGTTCGCTAAGGACAACAAGACTCTGGGTCAGTTCAGACTGGACGGCATTGCGCCTGCTCCCAGAGGAATTCCTCAGATTGAAGTTACTTTCGATATCGATGCCAACGGTATTGTAAACGTATCCGCTAAGGATCTTGGTACCGGTAAGGAACAGCACATCACCATTACCGCAGGTTCCAACATGTCCGAAGCCGATATTGACAAGGCTGTTAAGGAAGCTGCCGAATATGAAGCACAGGATAAGAAGCGTAAGGAAGCTATCGATGCCAGAAACGAAGCAGATTCCATGGTATTCCAAACGGAAAAGGCATTAAAGGATGTGGGTGACAAGGTAAGCGAAAGCGAAAAGGCATCCGTTCAGACCGAAGTTGATGCTGTAAAGGCTATTCTGGAAAGAACAAAAGATCAGGAAATGAGCGATAGCGATGTGGCTGACTTAAAGGCAGCACGGGAAAAGATGATGACCAGTGCACAGGGTGTATTCACCAAGATGTACGAATCCATGCAGGGTGCACAGGGCGCTCAGGGTGCCGCAGGTGCAGCAGGTCCGGATATGGGTACCGCACAGGCAGATAACAGTGCTCCCGAAGATGATGTAATTGACGGAGACTTCCGCGAGGTATAATCTAAAGATACCATACAAAGATAAAGGAAAAGAGGAGGCACCGCCTTGGTGCCTCTATCTTCCGTTATAAGAACAGAAACCGATGGGGTCTGTTCCAAAAAGGGAAAGCGGATTGGAGAAGAATTAACTATGGCAGAGCAGAAACGAGATTATTACGAAGTGCTGGGGGTGGACAAGAATGCCGATGATGCAGCCATCAAGAAAGCATATCGTGTATTAGCCAAAAAATACCATCCCGATATGAATCCGGGAGACAAAGAAGCGGAAGCAAAATTTAAGGAAGCAACAGAAGCATACGCAGTACTTAGCGACCCGGAAAAGCGGCGTCAATACGACCAGTTCGGCCATGCAGCTTTTGACGGAGGTGCAGGCGGAGCCGGAGGCTTTGACTTCAACAGTGCAGACTTCAGTGATATTTTCGGTGATATATTCGGTGATTTCTTCGGCGGAAGAAGAAGCAGTACCGGCAGAGGCACAGGCCCCATGAAGGGAGCCAATCTCCGTACCAGTATCCGGATTACTTTTGAAGAAGCGGTATTCGGATGCGAAAAGGAAATAGAGCTAAACGTAAAAGAAAAGTGTAATACCTGTAACGGTACCGGTGCAAAGCCCGGCACCAGCCCCGAAACCTGCAGCAAGTGCGGCGGCAAGGGTCAGGTGGTATTTACCCAGCAGTCCTTCTTCGGCACGGTCAGAAACGTGCAGACGTGTCCCGACTGCGGCGGCACCGGTAAGATTATCAAAGAGAAATGTGCAGACTGCCGCGGTACCGGCTTTGTATCCATGAGAAAGCGTTATGCCGTGGATATTCCCGCCGGTATTGATAACGGTCAGTGCAAGCGTCTGCCCGGTCTCGGTGAACCCGGCGTAAACGGCGGACCGAGAGGCGATGTTCTGGTAGAAGTTATTGTAGGACGCCATCCGATTTTCCAGAGACAGGACTACAACATTTATTCCACCGTTCCCATGTCCTTTGCAGTAGCAGCCTTGGGCGGTGAAATTGTGATTGATACCGTGGACGGTAAGGTGATTTACGATGTAAAACCCGGTACCCAGACGGATACCAAGGTCAGACTGAAAGGAAAGGGTGTACCTACCCTGCGTGACAGGAATGTGCGCGGTGACCACTATGTCACATTAGTGGTACATGTTCCCGACAAACTGAAGGCAGAAGCAAAAGACCTTTTAAAGCAGTTTGACGCTCTTACGGGCGACACCCTGAATGCCGCCAAGAATGTGGAGAAGTCCGGCGACGGCACCAATCCCGAGGGCGGTAACAAAAAGAAAAAATTCTGGAAATAACTTTTGATAAAATTGTAAAATAATAGTTTTTAGGAAAAGGGAAAAGATATTGTATGCGGAAAACGTACAATATCTTTTTTTGACAGAATCAGAACATAAGTTCGCTTTTCTCTGTACATTTAAAAGGTTCTGTGCTATAATGAGCCTCAGAGAAAAAGTGAAGTACCGGTTTCATGGAAGGTTTCCATGGACAGTTTTTAAGAGGAATGAAAGATGGAGTTTAAGCTGCATAGCGAATATAAACCGACGGGTGACCAGCCGCAGGCGATAGCGGAACTGGTAAAGGGATTTCAGGAAGGCAACCAGTTTGAAACCCTGCTTGGTGTGACCGGCTCCGGCAAGACATTTACCATGGCAAATGTCATAGCGGCGCTGAATAAGCCGACCCTGATTATTGCCCACAACAAAACACTGGCGGGCCAGCTTTACGGGGAGTTCAAGGAGTTCTTCCCGGAGAATGCGGTGGAATATTTTGTCAGTTATTACGATTATTATCAGCCGGAGGCATACGTGCCGTCCACCGATACCTATATTGCCAAGGACTCTGCCGTCAACGAAGAAATAGACCGCCTGCGGCTTTCCGCAACGGCATCCCTGACAGAGAGACGGGATGTCATTGTAGTGGCGAGTGTGTCCTGCATCTACGGCTTGGGCAGCCCGGACGATTACCAGGGCATGATTGTGTCCCTGCGTCCCGGCATGGAAAAGGACAGGGACCAGGTTATCCGGGAACTGATTGCCATGCAATATGACAGAAACGACATGGACTTAAAGCGCGGCTGCTTCCGTGTACACGGGGACGTACTGGAGATTTTCCCGGCACAGGGCAAGGATGTGCTGATAAGGGTGGAGTTTTTCGGAGATGAAATCGACAGAATTTGCGAAACGGATCCGCTTACCGGTCAGGTGCATGCCACACTGAACCATATTTCCATTTTCCCGGCATCCCATTATGTGGTAGGGGAAAATAAAATAAAGGAAGCCTGCAACCGCATCGAGGAGGAGCTGGAGGACAGAGTGAAGTTCTTCAAGTCCGAGGACAAGCTCTTAGAGGCACAGCGTATCTCCGAGCGGACCAATTTTGATGTGGAAATGCTCCGGGAAACCGGCTTCTGCTCCGGCATTGAAAATTATTCCCGGCATCTGACGGGCTCGAAAGAGGGCGAACCGCCCCACTGCCTGATGGACTTCTTTAAGGATGATTATCTGATTATTATAGATGAGTCCCATATTACCCTGCCCCAGATAAGGGGTATGTACGCGGGGGATCGTTCCCGGAAAATGACGCTGGTGGACTACGGTTTCCGTCTGCCGTCGGCACTGGACAACCGTCCGCTTAACTTTGAGGAATTTGAGTCCCATATCGACCAGATGATGTTTGTATCGGCGACACCGGGCGATTATGAGGCGGAGCATGAGCTTCTGCGTGCCGAGCAGATTATCCGTCCCACCGGGCTTCTGGATCCGGAAATTTCCGTGCGTCCGGTGGAGGGACAGATTGACGATTTAATCGGCGAGATTAAAAAGGAAACGGCAAAGCACAACAAGATACTGGTGACGACCCTTACCAAGAGAATGGCGGAGGATTTGACCGATTACATGAAAGAGGTAGGCATCCGGGTGCGGTATTTGCATGCGGATATCGACACCCTGGAGCGTGCGGAAATTATCCGTGACATGCGTCTGGATGTTTTCGATGTCCTGGTGGGCATCAACCTGTTGCGTGAGGGTCTGGACATTCCGGAGATTTCCCTCGTTGCCATTCTGGATGCGGATAAGGAAGGTTTCCTGCGTTCCGAGACCTCCCTCATACAGACGGTGGGACGTGCCGCCCGTAACGCGGAAGGACATGTTGTGATGTATGCGGACAATATGACGGACTCCATGCGCGCCGCCATAGAGGAAACGAACCGACGCCGCAGCATCCAGCAGAAATACAACGAAGAACACGGCATTACCCCGCAGACCATCAAAAAGGCTGTCCGGGATTTAATCAGCATATCCAAGGCGGTGGCAAAGGAAGAGGTAACCTTTGAAAAGGACCCCGAGTCCATGAACCGCAAGGAACTGGAAAAGCTGATTGCCGACGTCCAGAAAAAGATGCAGAAGGCGGCAGCCGATTTGAACTTTGAGGCGGCGGCAGAGCTGCGTGACAAGATGATAGAATTAAAGACCATGCTGCAGGACATGGATTAAGTATGGAAGGTTTATAAATAAAATGGCAGAGAAAAATAAAAAAGAATGGATAAAAATCAGAGGCGCCAAAGAGCACAATCTGAAAAATATTGATGTGGATATCCCCCGGAACGAACTGGTGGTGCTGACGGGACTTTCCGGTTCCGGCAAGTCCTCCCTGGCGTTCGACACCATTTACGCCGAGGGACAGAGACGGTATATGGAGTCGCTTTCTTCCTATGCCCGTATGTTCTTGGGACAGATGGAGAAGCCGGATGTGGAGAAGATAGAAGGTCTTTCCCCCGCCATTTCCATTGACCAGAAATCCACCAACCGCAACCCCCGTTCCACCGTGGGAACCGTAACGGAAATCTATGATTATTTCCGTCTTCTGTATGCCCGCATCGGTATCCCCCACTGTCCGAACTGCGGCAGACCGATTGCCAAGCAGACGGTGGACCAGATGGTGGACCAGATACTTGCTCTGCCGGAAGGCACGAAAATCCAGCTTCTGGCGCCGGTAGTCCGGGGCAGAAAAGGTGAGCATGCCAAGGTTCTGGAGAGAGCCAAGAGGAGCGGTTATGTCAGAGTGCGGATTGACGGCAATCTGTACGACCTTTCCGAAGAAATCAAATTGGAGAAAAATATCAAGCATAACATAGAAATCGTGGTAGACCGTCTGGTGGTCAAGGACGGCATCGCAGCCCGTCTGACGGACTCCGTGGAGAACACCCTTGCCCTAGCGGAAGGACTTCTTATCGTGGATGTTATCGGCGGAGAGCCCATGACGTTCAGCCAGAGCTTTTCCTGCCCGGACTGCGGCATCAGCGTCAGCGAAATAGAGCCCCGGAGCTTTTCTTTCAACAACCCGTTCGGCGCGTGTCCGGACTGTTTCGGTCTGGGATATAAAATGGAATTTGATGTGGATTTGATGATTCCCGACAAGGAGCTCTCCATCAATCAGGGAGCCATTGTGGTGACCGGCTGGCAGTCCTGTACCGATAAAGGCAGCTTTACCAATGCCATTCTGCAGGCACTCTGCAAGGCATACCACTTCTCTCTGGACACACCCTTTGAAGAGTACCCGGAGTCTGTGAAAAATATCATTCTTCACGGTACGGACGGCAAGACGGTGGATGTTTACTATGAGGGACAGAGGGGCAAAGGCGTGTACCCCGTTGCCTTTGAGGGCCTGATTAAAAACGTGGAAAGAAGATACCGGGAGACCGGTTCCGAAACCATGAAGCAGGAATACGAAAGCTTTATGCAGTTTACCCCCTGTAAGCTCTGCGGCGGCATGAGACTGAAAAGGGAAGCACTGGCAGTTACCGTAGCGGACAAAAACATTTACGAAATCACTTCCCTGTCCATCACCAAACTGCAGGAGTTTTTGAACAATCTCAGCCTGACTAAGAACGAAGAACTTATCGGCGGTCAGATTTTGAAGGAAATCAGAGCCAGAGTCGGCTTTTTGGTAAATGTGGGACTGGGCTATCTGTCCTTATCCCGTGCCACAGGCACCCTGTCCGGCGGCGAAGCCCAGCGTATCCGTCTGGCAACCCAGATTGGTTCCGGACTGGTGGGCGTATGCTATATTTTAGACGAACCCAGCATCGGACTGCACCAGCGGGACAACGACAAACTGCTGGCAGCCCTGAAGAACCTGCGTGACCTTGGCAATACCCTGATTGTGGTGGAGCATGACGAAGATACCATGCGGGAAGCCGATTACATCGTGGATATCGGACCGGGAGCCGGTTCCCACGGCGGAGAAGTGGTGGCATGCGGCACCGCAGAAGAAATCATGAAGATACCGGAGTCCATTACCGGTCAGTATTTAAGCGGAGCCTTAAAGATACCGGTTCCGGCGGTAAGAAAGAAGCCCACCGGCTGGATTACCGTGCAGGGCGCACAGGAAAACAACCTGAAAAACATAGATGTGGATTTCCCGTTGGGCGTCATGACGGTGGTAACCGGTGTTTCCGGCTCCGGCAAGAGCTCTCTGGTAAACGAAATCCTCTATAAGCATCTGGCAAAGAAACTGAACCGGGCACGCACCATTCCCGGTAAACACAAGGGCATCAAGGGAGTGGAGCAGCTTGACAAGGTCATTGCCATAGACCAGTCCCCCATCGGCAGAACGCCCCGTTCCAACCCGGCTACCTATACCGGTGTATTCGACCAGATTCGTGATTTGTTTGCGGCAACGGCGGATGCCAAGGCAAAGGGCTACAGCAAGGGACGTTTCAGCTTCAACGTAAAGGGCGGACGCTGCGAAGCCTGCAGCGGCGACGGTATTATCAAAATCGAAATGCACTTTTTACCGGATGTGTATGTGCCCTGCGAGGTCTGCGGCGGCAAGCGTTACAACCGGGAAACCCTGGATGTGAAGTACAAGGGAAAGAGCATTTACGATGTGCTGGATATGACGGTGGAGGAGGCGCTGCCCTTCTTTGAGAATGTGCCATCCATCCGCAGAAAGATTGAAACCCTCAATGATGTGGGACTTTCCTATGTGAAATTGGGACAGCCCTCCACGGAGCTTTCCGGCGGTGAAGCACAGCGTATCAAGCTGGCAACGGAATTAAGCCGGCGCAGCACCGGCAAGACCATTTACATTCTGGACGAGCCCACCACGGGACTTCATTTTGCCGATGTGCAGAAGCTTGTGGAAATCCTGCAGAAGCTGACGGAGGGCGGCAATACCGTAGTGGTGATCGAGCACAATCTGGATGTGATAAAGACGGCGGACTACATTATCGACATCGGTCCCGAAGGCGGAGACGGCGGCGGTACGGTCATTGCGAAGGGCACGCCGGAAGAGGTTGCGGCAAACCCCGCATCCTACACCGGAAAATATATTAAGAAAATGCTGTAAAGTTTCCGGGGAAAATGACGATAACTATATAAATGCACGGACGCAGGAGTAAAGGAAGGAACCACTTGCTTTATTTTCTGCGTCTATTTTTTAATTTTTTATTTACCCCCTATGAAAATGGCACAAATTGGGTTATAATAACTTCATGTGTTTTTTTGAAATGAAGAATATAAGCCAACCGGCTTTTGAGTTGATAAGGACCATGAAAGGGGTACAGATGTATGCAGTACACAGATATCGGAATTGATTTAGGAACAGCAAGTATTTTGGTTTACATCAGAGGAAAAGGCGTCGTATTAAAGGAGCCGTCCGTAGTAGCTTTTGATAGAGATACCAACAAGATTAAGGCAATCGGTGAGGATGCGAGACTGATGCTCGGCAGAACCCCGGGCAACATTATTGCCGTCAGACCTCTCCGTCAGGGTGTTATTTCCGATTACACCGTTACCGAGAAAATGATGAAGTATTTCATCCAGAAAGCACTGGGCAGAAGGACATTCCGTAAGCCCCGCATCGCGGTCTGCGTTCCCAGCGGCGTTACCGAAGTAGAAAAGAAAGCGGTAGAAGACGCAACCTATCAGGCAGGCGCCAGAGAAGTATTCATTATCGAGGAGCCCATCGCCGCGGCTATCGGCGCAGGCATTGATATTTCCAAGCCCTGCGGCAATATGATTGTCGATATCGGCGGCGGTACTTCCGACATTGCCGTTATTTCCTTAGGCGGCACGGTTGTCAGCGCTTCCATCAAGATTGCAGGCGATGACTTCGACGAAGCCATTGTCCGTTACATGCGTAAGAAACATAATCTGCTGATCGGTGAAAGAACAGCAGAGGATATGAAGATAAAAATCGGTTCCGCTTACCACAGACCGGAGCCGGATTACATGGATGTACGCGGCCGTAACTTAGTAACCGGTCTTCCCAAGACCGTGAGAGTTTCTTCCGAGGAAACCGAAGAAGCCTTAAAAGAAACCACGGCGCAGATTGTGGAAACCATCCACAGCGTACTGGAAAAGACTCCGCCTGAACTGGCTGCCGATATTGCAGACAGAGGCATTGTTTTAACCGGCGGCGGAAGCCTGCTGCGCGGTCTGGAAGAGCTCATTTCCGCCAAGACCGGCATCAACACCATGACAGCCGAAGACCCTATGACAGCCGTTGCCATCGGTACCGGCAAATATGTAGAGTTCTTAGCTGGCTACAAAGAAGACTAAACCGGCTTCAGTATCTCCTGAGACCGGGTGCAAGGGAGGAAAAGCATGTTAAAAGGTTTATACACTGCCTATACGGGTATGCTGAATGAACAGAACCGCATGGATATCATGACCAACAATCTGGCAAATGCATCCACAGTCGGTTTCAAAAAAGAAGGTTCCACCAGCCAGTCTTTTAACTCCATTCTGGCATACAAGCTGAAGGACAGCTCCGTAGGACTGGGCAGAAGCGAAAATATAGGTGCCAACACACCCGGCGTCAAAATCGGCGAAAACTACACGGATTACACTCAGGGTTCCTTTCGTGTAACAGGCAATACCTTTGATTTAGCACTGACCGACAGCGGTTTCTTTGCCGTGGAATTTACCAACAAAGCAGGGGAAACTTCCACAAAGTATACCCGCGCCGGTAATTTTACCCTGAATAAGGACGGTTATCTGGTGACCAGCGACGGTGACTATGTACTGGATACGGCTAACCGCAGAATCAAACTGGATCCCCTGAAAGAATCTGCAGTCCTCACGGACGGCACCATTACCCAGGACGGCACGCAGGTGGCGAAAATCCAGATTGCGGACTTTGAAAATTACGATTATCTTACCCGCTACGGCGAGACCTATTTTGAACCGGTGGAAGGCGCAAAAAGCGTGGCTTCCCGGGCAGAAATCCAGTCGGGTTATCTGGAAATGGCAAATGTGCAGGTAGTTTCCGAGATGGTCAATATGATTAGTATTACCAGACAGTACGAGAGCAATCAGAAGATTCTGCAGACCTATGACAGCTCCTTGGAGATTGCCGTGAAAGAAATCGGCAAGGTATAAGACAGGCTGACAGGATACGGCAGTGACCGGATGCAGTAGACAGATTGCACAGTTACAGGAGGAATAAAAATGGTACGAAGCTTATGGACAGCGGCAACCGGTATGATTGCCCAGCAGACCAATGTAGATAATATCGCCAATAACCTTTCCAACGTCAATACGGTAGGTTACAAGACGCAGGTAAACGAATTCAAATCTCTGTTATACCAGACCTTACAGACAAGGACTACTTCCGCCAACGGCGACCAGAAACCCACAGGCGCACAGGTAGGCTTAGGTGTGCGGAATGCCTCCATCTCCACCATATTCAAGGACGGCAACATGACGGCAAGCGAAAGCGATACGGCATTTGCCATTACCGGAAGCGGCTTCTTTGCCGTAAAGGGTGAGGACGGCAATACCTACTACACCAGAAACGGTAACTTTTTATGGACAAGAGCCTCCAACGGCGGCATTATGCTGGCGGATACGGACGGCAGACCGGTACAGGATTCCGCCGGAAGGTCCATTATTTTAAGCAACCGGTACGAGACCAGCAAAATCAGCGTGACAAGCAACGGTGAAATCTGTTATCCCGATGCCAACAACAACCCGAAATCCCTCGGCATCAGCATCGGTCTTTACCAGTTCTCCAATCCCGGCGGACTGGAAAAGAAGGGAAGCACCCTGTTCCAGCAGACCGCAGCCAGCGGCGCTCCCATCAACGAGGCAACCAGCACAGCCGTAAGAAAAAGCTCCGTATGGCAGGGTTTCTTGGAGGCTTCCAACGTACAGGTCGTAGATGAAATGGTCAACATGATTGTGGCACAGAGAGCTTATGAAATGAATTCCAAGGCAATTACCGCATCGGATGAAATGCTCCAGCAGGCAAACAATCTGCGTCGTTAATAGAAAGATAAGGTAGTACATATGGATATCAGTAGTTTGACAAACAGTTATATGGATATGCTTAAGACGGACAGCTCCCAGACGGCATCCAGGCTGCAGCAGACATCCAAAAAGGATTACAGCAAGGCAACGGATGACGAGCTGATGAGCGCATGCAAGGAATTTGAAGCCTATTTTGTGGAACAGATGTTTAAGGAAATGGTAAAGACTATCCCTGAGTCTGACAGTGCTTCGTCTTATACGTCCAATCTTGTGGATTACTACAAGGACAATATGATTCAGGAAATCGCCAGCGAGACTTCGGAGCAGGGCAGCCTGGGGCTGGCACAGATGCTATACGAACAAATGAAACGAAATTATAACTTATAGGGACTGCCAATGGCAGTCCTTTTTGCTGGGGGATAAAACACAACGCGGAGAGGAGAACCCATGGAAAAAATAACCGGCTTTGTGGAACACATTGTGTTTCAGAATACGGACAACGGCTATACGGTGCTGGAATTATCCGGGGAAGAAGGAGAAACCATATTAGTGGGCATGATGAAGGGCATTACCCAAGGAGAAAGCATCGATGCGGAGGGTGACTATATCGAGCATCCCGTTTACGGCAGACAGTTTAAGGTAAGCAGTTACCGGGCTGTGACACCGAAGGATGCGGCGGGCATGGAACGGTATCTGGCGAGCGGCGCCATAAAAGGTGTGGGCGCAGCCCTGGCGGCAAGAATTGTAAAAGCCTTCGGTACCGATACGTTCCGTATTATAGAGGAGGAACCCATACGCCTTGTGGAGGTAAAAGGCATCAGCGACAGGATTGCCCGGGAGATTGCGGCGCAGATGGAGGAAAAACGGGATTTGCGGGAAGCGTTCCTTTTTTTGCAGCAGTACGGAATATCCAACACCTTAGCGGTCAAAATCTATAATACCTACGGCGACAATCTGTACCGCGTGTTGCAGGAAAATCCGTACAAAATGACGGAAGACATTGAGGGTGTGGGCTTTAAGATTGCGGATGAAATCGCCGCCAAAATCGGTATTCACACAGACTCCGATTACCGTATCCGCAGCGGTGTTTTATATGTTTTGAACCAGGCTATGGCGGAGGGGCATATGTACCTGCCGGAGGAGCTGCTCATCAAAAGAGCGCAGGAGCTGCTTTTAGTGGATGAGGACAATATTCGCCCCCATCTGCAGAATTTAGCCATGGACAAAAAGCTGGTGCTGAAAAAAATGCCGGATGCGGAAGAGCTGCAGGTGTTTGCGGCAAGCGCCTACTATGCGGAATTAAACTGTGCGGGCATGCTCCATGATTTGAACCTTTCTCTTTACGGGGAGGAGAGCATGCTGCCCGCCGTGGAAACGAAAATAAAAGGGCAGATAGAAACCATTACGAGGGAGGAGCATCTGGAGCTGGACTCCTTACAGGAAGAAGCGGTGTTCCAGTGTGTGAAGAACGGTGTGTTTATCCTGTCCGGCGGTCCCGGAACGGGAAAAACTACCACGATTAACACCATTATCAAATATTTTGTACAGGAAAAGCTGGATATCTTTCTGGCGGCGCCCACGGGACGTGCAGCCAAGCGTATGACAGAGGCAACCGGCTACGAAGCAAGAACCATTCACCGGATGCTGGAGCTTTCCGGCGCCCTTTCGGGGGAAGGACAGAAGGCAGGCTTTGAGCGGAACGAGGACAACCCGCTGGAAGCGGATGTGGTCATTATCGATGAAATGTCCATGGTGGATATTTATTTGTTCCAGGCGCTTCTTCGGGCAATCGTGCCGGGCACCCGTCTGATTCTGGTGGGGGATGTGGACCAGCTTCCTTCCGTGGGACCGGGACAGGTGCTGCGGGATTTGATGGCGTCAAAGGCATTTCCCTGCGTGGTGCTGTCCAAGATTTTCCGGCAGGCGGAAAGCAGCGACATTGTGGTAAACGCCCACAAAATAAACAAAGGCGAGCAGATTTCCCTGAACAACAAGAGCCGGGATTTCTTCTTTCTGGAAAGAAACGATGTCAATGTGATTTACAAACACATGGTGCAGCTCATAACGGACAAACTGCCCAGGTATGTAAACGGAGAACCCTATGATATACAGGTGCTGACGCCCATGCGGAAGGGCAGCCTCGGCGTGGAAACCTTAAATCCCACCCTGCAGAAATACATGAATCCTCCCGCTCCGAATAAAAAGGAACATACCTTCGGCAGCGTGACCTTCCGGGAAGGGGACAAGGTCATGCAGATTAAAAACAATTACGATTTGGAATGGGAGATTGTGAGCCGGTACGGCATCCCCATTGACAAAGGACTGGGAATTTTTAACGGGGATATGGGTAGAATAACAGAAATCAATGAATATGCGTCCACCCTGACCGTGGAATATGACGAGCATAGGCGTGTCACCTATGCGTTTGTGCAGGCGGAGGAGTTGGAGCTGGCATATGCCATTACCATTCACAAGTCCCAGGGAAGCGAATATGCGGCGGTGGTTATGCCCCTGCTTTCCGGCCCGAGAATGCTGTTCAACCGGAACCTGCTTTACACCGGCGTGACCCGGGCGAAAAACTGCGTGACCATTCTGGGAAGCAGCGAAACCGTGTGGCAGATGATAAACAATGCCGAGGTAAACCGCAGATACACGGCGCTTACGGAAAGAATTAAGGAGCTTTCGTAAGCGCTGCCAACATAAGAAGAAGGATGTGTGCGGAAAGAAGGAAATTTGAAAGAAATCATAAAACAACTGCTGTTTCCCCTGCGGTGCCCCGTCTGCGACAGACCGGTACCCAATGCGCGCATTGGAAAGGGTATCTGCCCAAGCTGTGAAAGCGGGCTTAAACGGATAGAGAGTCCGTTTTGCTTAAAGTGCGGAAAGCCCCTGCTTGCGGAGGAAGAGCTGTGCGGTGACTGCAAAAGCAGGGAACACCGGTTTATACAGGGCAGAAGCCTGTATGCATACGGCGATATGGCGGGCTGCATTTACCGCTTTAAGTACCGGGGCAGGCAGGAATATGCCACGTTTCTGGGAAGAGCCATGGCGGAGGTGTTTGCGGACTATGTGAGGGGGCTTTCCCCGGATGCCCTTGTGCCGGTTCCCCTGCATGAAAAAAGGCTTGCTGCGAGGGGATACAACCAGGCAGCCCTTCTGGCGGAAGAAATCGGAAAGGCACTTCACATACCGGTGTATGACAAACTGGTGGTGCGGGGGAAAAATACCGTGCCGCAAAAGACCCTAAACCGTGCGGAACGGCAAAATAATTTGAAAAGGGCTTTCAAAATTGTTGCAAATGATGTAAAATTAAAGACGATTATACTTATCGATGATATATACACCACAGGGAGTACACTGGATGCTCTGGCAGAGACACTGACGGAGGCGGGCGCAGAGAAAATTTATTTTCTGACGTTGTCAGCGGGAAGTCCGCTGTAACCCCGGAAAGTCGAAAGGAACGGAAAGCATGAATGTAAAAAACTGCAGAAAATGCGGCAGAATATTCAACTATATAGCAGGTCCCTGCGTATGCCCGTCCTGTCGGCAGGCACTGGAGGCAGACTTCCAGCGCGTAAAGGAATACATCCGTGCCCATGCGGGTGCCACCATTACGGAAGTAGCGGAGGAATGCGATGTGGAGCCTGCACAGATTCACCAGTGGCTTCGGGAAGAAAGACTGGAAATTGCGGAAGGTTCCGCCATTGTCCTGCAGTGTGAGTCCTGCGGCGCTCCGATTAAGAGCGGCAAGTACTGTGAAAAGTGTAAAAGAGAACTGGCACACAATCTGTTCAGTGCCATAAAGCCTGCTCCGGCACCGGAGAAAAACTCTCCGCTTAACAGCAGAGAGAATGGCAGAATGCGTTACTTAAACCAATAGAAGAAAGGCATCCTTTATGTTAAATGAAGACAGAATCATTCTGATGACAAAGCTTGCTTCTTACGAAAACGGCGAAGGTAAGAAAAACGTTGCCATCGGAAATTATTTCCGCAGCGACTATATCGGCATCCAGACGGCGAAGTCCGTTCTCAGCGCCACGGTGGCGTTTGCGGTGGTATTCGGCATGTATGTTTTATACGATTTGGAAAACTTTATGCTCAATATCTACAAAATGGATTTGTTTGTGTTTGCCAGGAACGTGCTGACCTGGTATGGCATGGTGGTAATCGGCTATGCGCTGGTGACTTTTTTCATCTGCACATACCGGTACAACAAGGCAAGGAAAAGCTTGAAAAATTACTATGCAAATTTAAAGAAGCTTGCTTCTCTGTATGAGAAAAATAAGTATTCATGAAAGGCTGAAATATGAGTAGTTTATTGGAAATCAAAGAAGTTGTCAAAAGAATATACAGTAAATACGATACCTATATTGCACCGGTTTTTAAGTTCCTGATTGCGTTCATTGCCTTTATGTGCATCAAAAACCAGTTGGGCTTCATGACCCGGATTAACAATGTGGCAATCTTACTGATTGCGGCGCTGGTATGCTCCTTTTTGCCGGTGGGCTTTATGATTTTCTTTGCGGCGGTCTTTATCCTGCTGCACTGTTATGCACTGGCGCTGGAAGCAGCCATTGTGGTGTTCTGCCTGTTCCTTCTGATGTTTTTGCTGTTTTTCCGTTTTACACCGAAGGACGCGCTGTGCGTGATACTGACGCCCATCTGTTTCGGATTGCGGATTCCTTACGTGATGCCGCTCGCCATGGGACTCATCGGTACCCCGGTATCCGCCATTTCCGTAGGATGCGGTACGATTGTATACTACATGCTGCATTTCATCTCCCAGAATTCCACGGCACTGGGCGCTACCGACGCCGGTGAAGCCATGGCAAGACTGCGTATGGTGATTGACGGCATTTTAGGCAACAAGGCGATGCTGATTACGGTTGTGGCATTTGTCTTTACCCTGGAGCTGGTTTACATTATCAAGAGGCTTTCCGTGGACCATTCCTGGACGATAGCCAGCATTGCGGGCACCATTGCCAATGTGATGATTTTACTTTTAGGCGATTTGATGTACGATACCAATGTTTCCGTTATCGGCATTCTGCTGGGTTCCATCGTATCCCTCGGCATTGCCCTGATTATCCAGTTCTTTGTACTGGGCGTGGACTACAGCCGTACGGAAAAAGTACAGTTTGAGGATGACGAATATTATTACTATGTAAAGGCGGTGCCCAAGATGACAGTGGCGGCGCCCGAAAAAACCGTGAAAAAAATCAACTCCCAGATGGGACGCGCAGCGCATACCGGTCATACCGGCAACGTGGCAACCCAGCCGGTCAGAACCAGAAGCGAATATCCGCAGCAGCGGAGAACTTCCGCGAATGGTGTGGCAAGACAGGGAACTGTAAGAAATACCGCACATTCCCCGGAACACAGGAATGTGAGCCGTCAGGCTGCTTCCATGACGATTGGCACACAGCACGGACAGCAGGAGAACGATGACGATTTTGAAGAAATTTGAGGGTAAAAGGTAAGTATGCATTTGCAATTTCAGAATCTTACGGAAAACATCATAAGACGTATGCCGGATATGGATTTTTCCAGCCTGGTGGAAATTCTGATTATATCATTTCTTTTCTACCATATCCTTATCTGGATTAAAAATACAAGAGCCTGGTCGCTGTTAAAGGGTCTTGCTTTCATACTGGGCTTCTGGCTGATTGCAGCATATTTCCGCATGACAACCATCCTGTGGCTGGGCAGGAACATCATAGGCTTCGCCGTAACCGCCCTGATTGTGGTACTGCAGCCGGAGTTAAGAAAAGCTCTGGAAGAACTGGGCAACAAGGAGATTATCACCAATGTACTGCCCTTTACCGGCAGTAAGGCGACGGAGTCTTCCTTCAGCACCAAAACCATTAATGAAATCGTAAAGGCCTGTGTGGAAATGGGAAAAGTACGTACGGGCGCTTTGATTGTAATCGAAGGCAAACAGCCGCTGGGTGATTTTGAACGTACCGGTATTGAAGTGGACGGTATCGTGACAAGCCAGCTGCTCATCAATATTTTTGAACACAATACACCGCTGCATGACGGCGCTGTAATTGTACGCGGCAACCGTATTACTTCCGCAACCTGCTATCTGCCTCTGTCCGACAATATGAGCCTGGATAAAAATCTGGGCACCAGACACAGAGCCGGTGTGGGTATTTCCGAAGTGACGGATGCAGTTACCGTTATTGTATCCGAAGAAACCGGTAAAATCAGCGTTGCCTACAAAGGCAGCCTGGAACGCAACCTGGATGCGGAAAGCCTGAAAGCCCGCTTGCAGAAGCTGCAGCCGGAAAACGAAGAAGACAGCCGCAGAGGATACAAATTCTTTAAGGGAAGGAGTAAACAGGAGAAAGTTGAAAAAGAAAAATAAAATTGCAGGTCTGTTTCTGAACAACTGGGCTTTGAAACTTTTTTCCCTTGCCGCAGCTTTTTTTCTGTGGCTGCTTGTTATGACCATTGAAAACCCGGAAGATCAGAAGGTTTTTTATAATATTCCCGTAAAACTGGTAAATACGGAGGTATTAACGGATGAAAACATGGTATATGAAATTCTGGATAAAACCGACACGGTTTCGAGAGTGTCCGTTATGGCAAAGAAGTCCATCCGGGATGAACTCAGCACCAGTGATATTGTGGCGGAAGCGGATTTCAGCAATCTGACGGTTGCCAATACGGTGGAAATCCGGTTTTACTCCCTCCGCTACAACGAACAGATTACGAGCATTACCGGTAGCAACCAGATACTTAAGCTAAATATTGAAAAGAAGAAGACCAAGCGGCTGGAACTGCAGACGGAAGTCAGCGGTGAAGTTGCAAGCGGTTATATCATCAGCAATACGACACCCGACCAGAACCGGATTGAAATTTCCGGTCCCGAATCCGTGGTGACGAATATCGCAACCGCCAGGGTAACGGTGGATGTTACGGATGCGGCAGGCAATATTTCCACCTATGCGGAGGTGAAGCTTTACGATGCTTCCGACAAGGAAATTGACAAGGAAAATCTGGAAATCAATACATCCAAGGTAAGAGTCAACGTGGAAATCTTAGATACCAAGACCGTTCCGGTTAAGCTTACGGCTTCCGGCACTCCGGCACAGGGCTACCTGCTTAACGGTACCATTACCAGCACCATGGAAAACGTTACCATTGCGGGACCTACGGAAAGACTGACAGGCATCCATGAGATTACGATTCCGGAAGAGACACTGGATGTTACAGATTGTACGGAGGATGCGGTATTCTCCTTGAATATCAAGGATTACCTGCCTGAAGAAGTGCGCCTGGCAAACCAGAATGCATCCGGCAGGCTGACGGTTACCGTGGGCATTGAAAAGGAATATGAGTCCGAACTGCAGATTAAAGGAGATAAATTAC
The DNA here is from genome assembly GCA_002432425.1 of Lachnospiraceae bacterium UBA5899. Taxonomy (GTDB): domain Bacteria; phylum Bacillota; class Clostridia; order Lachnospirales; family Lachnospiraceae; genus Acetatifactor. The sequence continues at coordinate 135,447 of DJEL01000031.1, read as the reverse complement.
AGTTCACCAGTCTGCCGGAAGGCTACACTGCCGAAATAGTGGATTTGAAAGACCATTACAGCCTGCAGGTAACCGGCTTAAAGGCGGATATTGACAGCTGGAAGGACAGTGACCTGGCAGGTTACATCAGCATCAAGCAGATGATGGATAAACACCAGATGACGGAGCTGCAGGAAGGCACCTACGATGCGGAAGTCTTTGTATCCGTGACAGGCAGCATTACCATTGTGCAGCCCATCAAGGTACAGGTAAAGATTACCGCAATAACAGAAGAATAGATATTCCAGAGGAAGGATATGGTGAAGAAAAAATGGGTCGTTTATTTGGAACAGACGGAGTAAGAGGTGTGGCAAATGAGGAACTGACGCCGCTGCTTGCCATGCAGTTAGGGCAGGCGGGAGCCAGCGTACTGACAAAGGAGAAGGCGCACAAGCCGACTATCATGGTAGGCTGCGACACCAGAATTTCCGGTGATATGCTGGCAAATGCTTTGATGGCGGGAGCGTGCTCCGTAGGCGCCAACTGCATTTATGTAGGAGTGATTCCCACCCCTGCCATTGCGTATCTGACAAGAAAATACAAAGTGGATGCGGGTGTTGTGATTTCCGCTTCCCACAATCCGGTAGAATTTAACGGCATTAAATTTTTTGATGGCAACGGTTATAAGCTTCCCGATGAATTGGAAGACGAAATCGAAAGCTTAATTAAGAGCAATATGCAGGGTGTGAAGTTCCCCACCGGCTCCGGTGTCGGTAAAATCAAGTACCGTACCGATGCCAGAGAGGAATACATCAATCATGCCATCCGTGCCGTACCCGTGGATTTAAGCAGCTTAAAGGTGGTTGTGGACTGCGCAGAAGGCGCTTCCTTCTATACATCCGTAGAGGCGTTAAAGGAGCTGGGAGCACAGGTGGTAGCCATCCACAACAATCCGGACGGCACCAATATCAATGCCAACTGCGGTTCCACTCATATGGAAGAACTGCAGGGCCGTGTGCTGGTAGAAAAAGCCCAGGTGGGTCTGGCATTCGACGGCGATGCGGACAGACTGCTGGCAGTGGACGAAAACGGTAAAATCGTGGACGGCGACAAGATTATGGCTATCGTCGGCAACTTTATGAAAGAAAAAGGTACCCTGAAGCAGGACACCATTGTGGTAACCGTTATGAGCAATCTGGGATTTTTCCTGATGGCAAAGGATCATGACATCAAGACGGAGCAGACCAAGGTGGGCGACCGTTATGTTCTGGAACGCATGAAGGAAATCGGCGCCAGCTTAGGCGGCGAGCAGTCTGGCCATGTGATTTTCTTAGATGAGAATACCACCGGCGACGGTCTTTTGAGCGCCCTGCATCTGCTGCAGGTCATGGTGGAAACCGGCAAGCCGCTTTCCGAACTTTCCACCATTATGGAAGAGCTACCGCAGGCACTGGTAAATGCCAAGGTTGCCAATCACAAAAAGGAGCATTACCTGGAATATCCCGAAATTGCGCAGGCAATCAAGGAACTTGAGGATAAATTTGCGGGAGAGGGCAGAGTCCTCATCCGTCCGTCCGGTACGGAGCCACTGGTAAGAGTTATGATTGAGGGCAAGGATAAGGAACAAATTCAGGCGGAAGCCGAGCATCTGGCAAACCTGATACAGGATATTATGTTTTAGATTAAACTTGTGATTTCTTTCAAAAAATGATATACTGAATATACTTTAGTAAGGAGGTATTGTGGGTATGGTTAGCCAGAAGGTTGTTATTAAAAACCCGACGGGTCTGCACCTGCGTCCGGCCGGAATCCTGTGTAAAGAGGCGATGAAATTCAAATCTTTAATTACTTTTTCATTCAGAGACAACACCGCAAATGCAAAGAGTGTATTAAGCGTACTTGGGGCGTGCGTAAAATGCGGAGATGAAATAGAAATTAACTGTGAAGGCCCGGATGAAGCGGAGGCATTAAGTGACCTTGTCGCAGCCATTGAAAGTGGGTTAGGTGAATAAAACAAAACAGTACATAAAAGAAGCTGCTCGTTATCGGTCAGCTTCTTTTTATGCAAATAAAAATCTCAGGTCTGCCATGCAACAGAGCCTGAGATTTTGTTTTTACTTATAAATAGGTTCGCGTCCGGACTGTGCAATACCGATGTAGGTATGACCGGTATTGATTTCGATTTCGTTGCCGTCCATGTCGTAGTACTTGGTCGGTGAGTAATCATCGGATTTGCTCCAGGTAATCTTAATACCGCGGCCCTTGGTGAAGTAGTAACCGGAACGTCCGCTGTCGTGTACCTGGAATACCAGGTACTTGTGGTCGGGACGGTACTCCCAGTAGGTATCCTGAATGATTACGTTTTCAAAGGTAAGCTGTTCGCCGGTTAATTCGTCAATCTGCGGAGAACCGTACAGGTATTTCTTGTAGGTACCGGTTTCTTCGTCATAGGAGAAGGAACTCTTGGTAGTGGTGAAAATCTTGGATAAATCAATTTCGGTAGCATCAAAGGAACCGCTGGCATTCTCTAAGGTATTGGGCGTGGAAACACTTGCAAACTTAAAGTGGTCGCTGTCGTAATACTGGCTTCTGTGCTCGAACGGATAACCTAAACTCTCAATAGTGGAGTACAGCTTGGCACCGTCGGTGAAACCGTTGTGGATGGAAGGCGCGGAGCCCTTCGGATAACGGTAGAAGGCGCTACTGCCCGTTGCGGGAGCTACCACATCACCGGCACCGATGGTACATGCGGATAAGTTCTGCACGTCGGCACGCTTTACAACATCTACTAAATAGAAAGGACCGCCCCAGTGAATCAGGAAGGAATCCCATTCCATGCTCCAGTATGCGTAATAATCACGGCAGCTTCGGATGTTGCCGATAAGCTCTAAGTTTTTCCAGTCCTCGATGATACCCATCTGACGGGACATTTCACCTTCCTCCATGCATTCATACAGAACACCGGCGGAACCGATGCCGTACTGCGGCTGGGAGTTGCGGTCAGTAGGGAACATAACGGCAATGGGACGGGATGCGGCGATTTCTTCATCCTCCCATTCGTTGGTAACGTCACTTCTTACCATGCCTTCTGCAGGGGGCTCTTCACTGTCGGTTTCCTGTGGAACATCGGTGGTGTCCGTAGCGGAAGGCTCTGCATCGGTGACAGGGGTTTCAATGGTTTCAGCAATATCGCTGGGCTTTAAGGGCGTCTCATTTTCGTCCTTGCCGCATCCGCCCAAAGCAAGCAGTGCAGTCAGGGATAACAATAAGAGTAAACTCCTTTTTTTCATAAAAAATCCTCTCTTTCGTTTCTGAAGGTAATGATGTGAAAAAGGAAAGACTATACACACAGGCAGTAAATGAGGGCTACGGCTATACCTAAGACAGCGCCCATCAAAACCTGCAGAGGTGTATGGCCTACAAATTCTTTTAACTTTTCCTGGGCGGTCATTTCACTGCCCATATCGGTAAAGAGCTGCATCATTTCGTTGAGCACCTTCGCCTGAATGCCGGTTTCCCTGCGTACGCCCATGGCATCGTACATGACGATGATGGCTAAAATGGTGGCAATGGCAAATTCAAAGCTCTGCGCACCATAATAGATGCAGGTGGATGTGGCAAGCGCACAGACAGTTGCGGAATGGGAGCTCGGCATACCGCCGCTGCCCACCAGTCTTTCGGCAACAAATTTTTTGGTAAAAAACAGATGAATCAGTGTCTTTAAAATCTGTGCTATAAGCCAGCCTGACACGGCGCTGAGCAGCACTTTATTCTGTACCAGATCCGTAAAAAAGTTCATGCTATACCTCTTTCAACCTGTCAATTATATCACCTATCCGGTTTTTATTCAAGTGAACGGCGGTGTGGGAAGCTCTTTAAATTCTTAATAAAAAATGAAGATTTCCGTAACCATTATACAATAGGAAATAATGTTTGAAAATAAGAAATTGAAAAAAAGGAATGCCCCGGACAAGGTGGACAGAAAAAAGGGAATCTGTTATGATAAAAGATATGAATAAGAAAGGCAGGAAAAGCCTATGGAATGGTTAAGCGTGATTGTACCATGCTATAACGAAGAAGAAAATGTTCCTTATTTTTATGAGGAATTTTGCAAAAACGCAGGTTTTCTGCAGGAGAAACAGATAGATTTTGAAATTCTTTATGTGGATGACGGTTCTAAGGACGGAACCGTGGAGGAGGTCCGTAAACTGCATGAAAAAGACGGTCGTGTCAGACTGCTTTCGTTTTCCCGCAACTTCGGAAAGGAAGCAGCCATGTATGCCGGACTGGAAAAGGCAAAGGGCGACTATGTGGTCATTATGGATGCGGATCTGCAGGACCCGCCGGCACTTCTGCCGGAGATGTTTTCCTACCTGGATCAGGGCTATGACTCCGTGGCGACCAGAAGGGTTACGAGAAAAGGCGAACCGCCCATCCGCTCCTTTTTTGCCAGATGCTTTTACCGTCTGATGAAGCACATTTCCCAGGCGGAAATGATGGACGGAGCGAGGGATTACCGCCTGATGAAGCGCCCCATGGTGGATGCCATCCTGGAAATGAAGGAGTACAACCGGTTTACCAAAGGCATATACGGCTGGGTGGGCTTCAACACCAAATGGATAGAGTTTGAAAATGTGGAGCGCCTGAAGGGCGAAACTAAGTGGAATTTCTGGAAGCTGCTTTTATATTCCATAGACGGTATCACCGCTTTTTCCACCATGCCGCTTTCCATTGCGTCCTTTATGGGCGTGCTGTTCTGCGTGCTGGCATTTATCCTGATTGTTTTTATTATCATAAGAACCCTGATATTCGGAGATCCGGTATCCGGCTGGCCGTCTCTGGTGTGCATTATTTCCTTAATCAGCGGAGTACAGCTTTTCTGTCTGGGGATTGTGGGACAGTATCTTGCCAAGACTTATATGGAAGTAAAAAAACGCCCGATTTACCTTTTGAAGGAAGAACTGTAACAAAAATCTTCGGGGACGGAAAGGAAATGTGCAAAAGAAATGTTAAGATTGCGTTAAAAAACGTTAAAAAATGTTAATTTTTCCTTTTCAAATGTACAAATATATGATAGCATGACACTGTTATCACCAAAAAAGTCCAAAAATCGATAATAAGGGGGAGTTAATTGTGGACATTAGTACAATAGATGATATTGAGCTGGAAACCTACATCACGGAGGTTATGCTGGACATCGGCGTGCCGGCTCATTTGAAGGGGTATTATTATTTGCGGGATGCCATCATGATGACGGGGAGAGACATGGACGTGGTATCCAGTGTAACGAAGCTTATGTATCCGGTAATTGCCCGGAGATTCAAGACCACCGACCAGAAGGTGGAGCGTGCTATCCGGAATGCCATAGAGGTTTCCTGGCAGAGAGGAAATTCGAATACCTTCGCCAAGCTGTTCGGCTATTCCTTACAGGAAGGGAAAAACCGCCCGACCAACAGCGAGTATATCGCAAGGATAGCGGATAAGGTGCGGATGGATATCAAAGCAATGTAAAAATGACACAGAAATCCCAGTGTTTCCAAAGAACACTGGGATTTTTTGCGGTTGTACTGCCGGTGGGATTATGGTAAAATTTAAGGTAATGAAAAAATGGGAGCAGTGGGCATGGCGCAGGAACTGGCAGGCGAAAAGCTGATAGAAAGAAGCATATATATATTTGGTATCGCAGAAGCACTGCATCTGGCAGGGCTTTTTAAGCATGTTCCGGTATCTTCCCTTGCGGGCATTGCTCTTCCCGCATGGCTTGCGGCGATTGTTCTTTTTGCCGTAAAGGACATGATTGATAAGAAGAAAAAAAAGAAACAGGGAGCGGAGACGGAAACGGGAGACTGGAAAAACTTTCAAAAGTTTCCTTGCCGGACCCTGCTTTTCTATCTGATAGTGGTGCTGCAGGCGGTATGGTTCCTGATGCTGCAGACACCGGAAATTTCCGGGGACATTACCGGGGAAACGGTACAGACCTTCCTTACCGAAAATGCCGTTTATACCGTAAATCCCATGACGGGCAGCGCCTTTACGCAGGGAATGCCCGCAAGACTTAAGATTTTGGGACTGCCTGCTTTTTACGCCCTGTTCTGCCGGCTTACGGGCTGCCCGGCGGTGTATACGGTTTACCGCATCATGCCGCTGGTGACACTTCTTCTGGCGTATGTGGTGTACGGTCTCTGGGCACGGTTTTTATTTCCCAAGGATTATAAAAAACAGATAACCTTTCTTTTGGTGATTGCTCTTCTGTTCCAGTTCGGCTGTTACGGCACCGTATCGGACGGAGCCAGGCTTTTTGCCGCCGGCTGGCGGGGAGAAACCATAAGGGCGCTGATTCTTCTGCCCTATGCGCTGCTCTGCCTTATGAAAAAAAGAAAAAAGGGCGTGATTTTGTGTATTCTGGCGGAAGCCTGCATGGTCTGGACCCTTTACGGAGCCGGGCTGGTGCTTCTTATGACGGTTGTTGTGGAAGTGATACGCTATGTCAACAACAGAAGGCATATGCTCCTTCGGCAGAATTTTAAGAAGGAGGGCGGCGTATGAGAAACCTTCTTCAGGCCATGAAGGACGGCTACGGGCTGCTGACGGGAGAAGGACAGTTTCTAATCTTTTTCCTGCTTGCCCTGTATATCCTGTGGTTTTTTAAGAAAAATGAAATCAAAGAGCTGAAACGGTATGCATCGGTCATGCTGCTTTTCCTACTCTTTCCCCTGACCGCCAAAGGGCTCATGCTTTATGCAACCGCCTTTTACGGCTATGCGGAGCTCTGGGTGCTTCTGCCTGTGACACTGGTTACCGGTTTTATGCTTACCTATTTCATTTTTGAATGGGCACCGGAGCTGCCTTTGAAAAAATATCCGATGCGGAGAGAAGCCGTGTGCATCGCGGCAACGGCGGTGCTTTTGTTTCTCTGCGGCACCCTGTCCGTTATGCCGGTGAAAACGCAGATGGCTTCCGTGGGGCATGTGCTTCCAAAGGAAACGGAAGAAATTCTGCAACAGTACGTGTGCGAGGATATCCCGGAAGGGGAGAAGGTGTGGCTTCTGGCACCGGATGACATCATGGCATATGCCAGAATCTACGACGGCAGGATATGCCTTCCCTACGGCAGATTTTTATGGGAAAAGGAGCTTTCCGCCTATACCTATGACAGTTATGCGGCGGATGCGGAGGAGCTGCACGGCTGGGTAAACGGCACGCTTATCGGTATGGACGAGGTGGAAATATCCGAAAACTATCTGAGCATGTGCTCCTCAAAGGAGATAACCGTTCTGATTTTTGAAAAAGAAAGACTGAATGCGGACGGACTTGCGGAAGCCCTGGATAAACAGGACAGCTACCGGTATGCGGGAGAAACGGACCGGTATGTGGTGTACCGTCTGGCAGAAAGGCAGGATGCATGATGGCAGATAAAAAAAATCCGGCAGTCAGTATTATCGTGCCGGTTTACAATGTAAAAGCATTTATAGAGGAAACCATACAGTGTGTGCTTGCCCAGACCTTTTCCGACTGGGAGCTGCTTCTCATTGAAGACGGCTCTACGGACGGCACGGGAGAATTCCTGACAGAATATTTAAAGAAAAATCCCGATGAAAGAATAACCGTCCACCCCATTGCCAATACCGGGGCGGCAGCGGCGAGAAACTATGGGCTCACGCTTGCCAAGGGACGGTTCATTACCTATCTGGATGCCGACGATTTGTGGGAGCCGGAAAAACTGGAGCATCAGCTTGCGTTTGTGAAAAAAAAGGACGCGGCATTCTGCTTTACCGGCTATGAATTTGCGGATGAAAACGGAAAAGGACTCGGCAAAATCGTACATGTGCCGGAAACTCTTGTGTATAAACAGGCGCTGCAGAATACCACCATTTTTACATCCACGGTGATGTTTGACACGGACAAGCTTTCCAAGGAAGAAATCACCATGCCGCTGATAAAAAGCGAGGATACGGCGCTGTGGTTCCGTATTTTAAGATCCGGGTATACGGCATACGGACTCAATGAAAATCTGGTGAAGTACCGCAGAAGCAGCGGCACCCTTTCTTCCAATAAAATAGAAGCCTGCCGGAGAATCTGGAATTTGTACCGGAAGGCGGAGAACCTGTCGGTACCCTACAGTGTATACAATTTCTGCTTTTGGGCGCTTCGTGCCGTGAAACGCCGCGTATAGTGTTGCGGCTTATGTTTTTGCGTGTTATACTGTTTGCGTATTTACTGTAAAATTGCAGACAAAAATAGTTTGGAAAGGCATGGGTATTAAAAGTGCGGAAGATGGAATCTTTTAAGCGCCTGCTGGTTCTGCTCCTCGGCGGAATCTGTCTGGCGGGACTGATTGGACTTTATGCTTATTTCTGGTTTCATGATTATTACAGACTGGTTAAAGTATATTTGGAATGGTGGGGAAAGGGACATGCCCTGCTGCTTGCCATTTACGGAATTTTACTGTTTTTCTTTTTCCATATGTACGGCGGCATGCGCATCGGGTATCTGAAAAATGCGGAAGTGATTTTTTCCCAGATACTGGCGCTTTTTATTGTAAATGCCATTACCTACGGACAGCTTTCCCTGTTAATCAGACATCTGTTCCCTCTGGAAAAGTATGCCTGCATGATGGGACTGCAGATTGTGTTTATCATTGTCTGGACGCTTTTTGCCAGCTTTCTTTATAAAAATATGTTCCCGCCGCGGAAGCTGCTTCTGGTTCACGGGGACAGACCCATTGAGGACATTCTGGCGAAGTTTGAAAAGCGGAAAGACAAATTCGATGTGTGCAAATGCATGCATATCAACAGCGGCGTGAAGGAAATCGAAAGAGAAGCGCTGGAACGGTACGACGGCGTGGTGCTGTGGGACATTCCCATGGAGGAGCGGAACACCCTTTTAAAGTTCTGCTACGGACAGAATTTAAGAACCTATGCCATGCCCAAAATTCCCGATGTTATCTTAAAGGGCGCGGAGGAACTGCATTTATTTGACACCCCGATACTGCTTACCAGAGAGTATGCCCTGACCATTGAGCAGCGTTTTATCAAGAGAGCCATCGACTTAATCTGCGCCCTGATTTTGTTTGTCATTACCTCTCCGTTTATGATGCTGACCGCGATTGCCGTAAAGCTCTACGACGGCGGACCGGTGCTTTACAAGCAGGTAAGATGCACCACGGGCGGCAGGGAGTTTAAAATTCTTAAATTCCGCAGCATGCGCGTGGATGCGGAAAAGGACGGCGTGGCAAGACTGGCTTCCAAGAAGGATTCCCGTATTACGCCGGTGGGAAAATTCATCCGCAAGGTAAGACTGGATGAGCTGCCCCAGTTAATCAATATCATCAAGGGGGACATGTCCTTTATCGGTCCCCGTCCCGAAAGACCGGAAATTATTGCCCAGTATCTGGAGGTAATGCCGGAGTTTGCGTTCCGTATGAAAGTAAAGGCGGGACTGGCAGGCTATGCCCAGGTATACGGCAAATACAATACCACACCTTATGACAAGCTGAAACTGGATTTGACCTACATTGAAAATTATTCCGTATGGCTGGATTTAAAGCTGATGCTGCTTACGGTCAAGGTGCTTTTGTGGCCGGACAGTACGGAGGGAGTGGACAGCAACCAGATTACCGCGCTTAAGAAGGATAAAGGAGAAGAATAAGGGGAATGGAAAACCGTGACGGCGTTTTGTTTGAATATGCGAGGGATATAGTGGACGGCAGACTGCTCTGCGTGCGCCTGCTCCAAAGACTCTGGATTGTCATTCTTTCCACGGTTGCGGGGGCTGTTTTGTTCGGCGGCGGGTATTTTGCAGCCATGCGCCTGGCACCGAAGGAAAAGGAATACGAAGCCAGGCTGGCTGTTTATCTGGAATACTACCGGGGCGAGGAAGAGCCTCTGGGCTGGGTATGCTTTACCCAGGATGCCTGGAAGGAATTCGTCGTATCGGATGATTTTGTAGAGAATGTGGTAAAAAGACTGGACGGAAAGGTATCGGCGGAAACCTACAAGGACAGCATTTCTTCCGTACTTCTGCCGGACGGCCGCGTGCTGACGGTTGTAATATCCACGAACGACCCGGACAAATCCGTACAGATTGCGGAAGCACTCATCGGGGCAGTGGACGATTTCGGGGCGACGCAGGACCGGATTTTGTGGACAAAGCCGCTGACGGTTCCGAAGGAAGCCACCTTAAAATTAGTGGACAACCGGACGGTGAACATGACCATACTGGGTGCCGTTATCGGTTTTCTGGTTTCTTTGCTTGCCCTTCTGTATCTTCTCGTATCGGATGATTCCACGTATGTGCCGGAGCTGTTTGAATGCCGGTACGAAATTCCCGTTCTGGATATCGGGCAGCCGGAAGAGTTTAAGTCCTACTACCAGTTTCTGACCGGAGAAAAGGACCTGGCGCTGTACCCGGTGGAAAAAGGAAGCTCCGACCTGAACGAGGTTAAAAAACAGATTGCCGAATACACCGGACATCCGGTCAGAATAGCGGATATTACGGAACCGGATATGCCGAAAGAAAAAGAGGCGGTTCTCCTTTTGGTAAAGGCAGGCGTCCGCAACGGCAAACAGATAGAAAAAATCGTCCATCTTCTGATAAAGAAGGGAACACCGCCGGAGGCTGCCGTATTGTACGGAACGGACGAAAAGCTTCTGAAGTTATATTACGGTCATAAGGACCGTGCCGGAAAGGGTTGAAAAAAGAACATGGAAGTACAGGTGCTTGTTGCTGCCATGCATGCAGAGCCAAAGGAGCTTGCCGGCAGGATGAATCTTTCCTCCGATGCCATTATCATCGACCAGTGCGAGAGGGACGGCGAAGAGGAATTTACCTATCACAATCACAGGATACGCTGTTTTCACTATGCGGAAAGAGGCGTGGGAAAAAGCAGAAATCATGCCATTGAAAAAGCAGATAGAGATATCTGCTTATTTTCAGATGAGGACATAGTATACCGGGACGGTTATGCGGAGAAGATTGCCGGCGCTTTTGCAAAAAATCCCAAAGCGGATATGATTGTGTTTAACGTGGATGTGGCGGAGGACAGACGGACCTACCGCATCACGGAAGAAAAAAAGGTTCATTTTTACAACTGCGGCAGGTACGGAGCGGTGAGCTTTGCCATCCGGACAGATGCCCTGAAAAAATCGGGCGTCCGTTTTTCCACCCTGTTCGGCGGAGGCGCCAAATACAGCAACGGCGAGGACAGCCTGTTTATCAAGGAACTGATGGACAAGGGCATACAGGTCTATACGTCGCCGGAGGTTATCGGCAGGGAAGCGGAAAGCGAGTCCACCTGGTTTTCCGGTTATCACGATAAATTTTTCTTTGACAGAGGGGTTCTGTATCATTTTTTATACGGAAATCTGGCGCCCTTGATGGCGCTTCGTTTTCTGCTGGTGCATAAGAGTACTCTGTGTACGCAGAAAACGGTAAAGGAAGCCTTTGCGCTGATGCGGCAGGGCATGAAGCAGGGAAGAAAGGAACAAGGGGAATGAAGTGGTACATTGGGCTTACGGCGCTTGCCGTCCTAATTGCATACGGTATCGAAACACAGGAACCTGACAGCCGGTACGGCGTGACCCGCCGGAAGGCGCAGAGTCAGGTGCTGTTTGCTGCGGTATTTCTGCTTCTTTTCGGCGTTTCCGCGTGCCGGGTTTCGGTGGGAAACGACTATGGGGAATACCTGAAGCTGTTTGAGAGGATTTCCTTACGGCAGCATGTTTCTTCCGAAATCGGCTTCAATGCGCTGGTGGCGGTGTTCCAGTATCTTCTGGGCAGCAATGTCTGGTGCGGCAGAGTGATACTGGCGCTGTTTTCCTTCGGCACGGTGTGGTTTTTCTTAAAAGCCATTTACGACCAGAGCGTGGATTTTCCTGCGGCGTTGTTTTTGCTGATGACCCAGGGCTTTTATTTTAACAGCCTGAACACGGTGCGGTATTATTTTGCACTTTCGGTTGCCCTGTATGCCATGAAATACGCCATTGAAAAAAAATGGCTGCCCTTTGTGGGCTATATTGTCTTTGCGGCGTTATTCCATAAAAGCGTGCTTCTGGTAATTCCTGCTTATTTTCTGGCAACGCTGTCGTGGAAAAAATGGATGGTGGCGCTGGCAGGGGTATTCTGCGCCAGTCTGGCAGTGTTTCCGGGCTTTTACCGCAGAATTATTTTTGCCATTTACCCCTTTTATGAAAATTCGGCGTTTGACAGAGCGCAGATATCCTATGTAAACATTGCCAGATGCGGTGCGGTGGTGGTATTCAGCCTGCTTTTTTACAAAAAGGTCATTCAGAAAAACCGTGCCAATAAATTTTATTTTATCCTGAATGTGGGAGCGCTGCTCACTTATTGCTTCGGCTCCTTCATCCCGGAGGTGTCCCGCGTTGCCTACTATTTCAGCATCAGCAATATTTTCCTGCTTCCGGCAGTGCTTTCGGAAATACCGGGAAAACGGATGCGGCTGTTTTTCAAGGCATGTGTGGGCGCGGCATTTTTCGTATATTTTATTGTGTTTCTGCAGAAATCTTACGACATCAATATCCGGCTTCTGCCCTACCATAGCTGGATTTTGGAATAAGGGAGGGCTTTGTGGCAGTGAAATTTTCCATTCTGGTGGTTTGCTTAAATCCGGGCACCAAGCTGGCGGAAACGGTGGAGAGCATCCGCAAACAGGAATATCGGGACTATGAAATTATCGTAAAGGACGGAGGCAGTAAGGACGGCTCCACGGGGCTCCTTCCGGCTGATGAAAAAATCCGTCTCATAGAGAAAAAAGACACCGGCATCTACGACGCCATGAACCAGGCGGTTTCGGAAGCCGCCGGGGAATACGTGCTGTTTTTAAACTGCGGTGATTTGTTCTATGACGAACAGGTTCTTACAAGAACGGCCAAAGCCATGGAAAAAAATCCCGGAAAGGGCATTTACTACGGCGACACCTATTGCAGCAAAACGGACAGCCTGCAGACGGCGCCGGGGCGCATGACACCGTTTCAGTGCTTCCGGAACATCCCCTGCCACCAGTCCTGCTTTTATGCAAGACGGCTGTTTGCGGACAGGCAGTATCTGCCGGAATACCGCATCCGGGCGGACTACGAGCATTTTCTCTGGTGCGTGCTGAAACAGAAAGAAGAAGCGGTTTCGCTTCCGTTTACGGTGGCAGCCTATGAAGGCGGCGGTTATTCGGAGAGTAAGGAAAACCGCAAAAGGGACAAAGAAGAACACCGGCTGATAACGAAGAAATATTTAACGGGCACGCAGCTCTTTTTCTGCAGGGCATACCTGGTGGTAACGCTTGTGCCGTTACGACGGTATCTGGCGGAAAATAAAAAATTTGCTGCGGCGTATGAAAAAATAAAGGCGGGAATCCGAAAATGAGAGTACTCTGGCTGTGCAATATCATGCTCCCCATGATAGCAAAGAAGCTGGGACTTCCGGCAAGCTGCAACGAGGGCTGGCTCACGGGTCTGGCGGAGTCCTTACAACAGAATAAAGAAGAAAACGGCGTGGAGCTCGGCATTTGCTTTCCTATGGAAAGCGTACCCGGTGTGCGGAAACTGGGGCGCATAGAGGGCATGGAAGCATACGGCTTTTCGGAGGATTTACGGAATCCGGAGCGGTACGAAAATGCCCTGGAGGACAGGCTTGCATGGATTGCGGCGGATTTTAAGCCCGACATTGTACACTGCTTCGGGGCGGAGTATGCCCACACCCTTGCCATGACGAAGGTGATGCCGAAGGAAAAAATCCTGATTGGCCTGCAGGGACTCTGTACGGAGATAGCCAAAGCCTATCCGGCGGATTTGCCGGAACACATTCAGAAGCGCTTTCTGCTGCGGGATGTGCTGCGCCACGACAATATCCGGCTCCAGCAGAAAAAATATGTGCTGCGGGGCGAACACGAAACGGAAGCCATAAAAGGAGCCGGTCATCTGGCTGGCAGGACGGCATGGGACAGAGAGGTGTCGCACGCCATGAACCCGGATGCCGAATACCATATACTGAACGAAACCCTGCGCAGGGTGTTTTACGAGAAGCGCTGGCGGCGGGAGGCCTGCACGCCTCACCGGATTTTTTTCAGTCAGGGCAATTATCCCTTAAAGGGGCTGCACTACCTGCTCTGGGCAATGCCGGACATCTTAAAAAAGTACCCGGATACGGAAATTTACGTGGCAGGCGACAATGTGACCCGGTATGCGTCCGTAAAGGAAAAGCTGAAAATAGGCTCTTACGGGAAATATCTGCGGGATGAAATCGTAAAGTACGGGCTGGAGGAAAAGGTGCATTTCTTAGGCAGGCTACAGGCGGAAGGCATGTGCGGTGCCTACTTGAAAAGCGAGCTTTTCGTATCGGCATCGGCACTGGAAAATTCCCCCAATTCCGTGGGAGAAGCCATGCTGCTCGGCATGCCGGTGGTAAGCTCGGCGGTCGGAGGTGTGGAAAGCCTGATGACCCATGAAAAAGAAGGCCTTTTATTTAAGAAGGGCGACACCGCGGTACTGGCGGAAGAAGTCTGCCGGCTGTTCGGGGACTGCCGGCTGGCGGAAGAACTGGGGACTGCAGCGAGAGCGAGAGCGCTTGTGACCCATGACGCAGAGAAAAATTACCGGCAGCTGCTGGATATTTACCGAAAGATAGAGAGTTAGCAAGGGTTAGCGCAGGAAATTTGCCGGCTGTATGCCTGTGGGGGGCGTACAGGAAAAGGAGGGGCGTATGAAAGTCGTATTTGTGTCCAACTACATCAATCATCATCAGATTCCGTTCTGCAATGCCATGCGGGAACAGCTTTCCGAGGATTTTTTCTTTGTGCAGACGGAGCCCATGGCGGAGGAACGGATTAAAATGGGCTGGGGGCAGGATTTCTCCGGACTTCCCTATCTGCATCTGTTTTATGAGGAAGAATTTTTCTGCCGGAAACTGATTGCGGAGAGCGACATTGTGCTGTTCGGGGGCGTGGACGATGAAAGCTACATTGCGGACAGACTGCGGGAAGGTAAAATTGTGGTCCGGCTCAGCGAACGGCTGTATAAAACCGGTCAGTGGAAAGCCATATCCCCCAGAGGGCTGGTGCAGAAATACAAGGACCATACCCGTTACCGCAAGGCGCCGGTGTACCTGCTCTGCTGCGGCGGCTATGTGGCAAGCGATTTTCATATTGTAAAAGCATACCCCGGCAAAATGTATAAATGGGGATATTTCCCCGCTTTTAAGCCCCAGAATGTGGATAACCTGATGGAAACAAAAAGAAGACGCCGGGAAAGAGAAAAAAAGCCGTCCTTACTCTGGGCGGGCCGTTTTATTGACTGGAAACACCCGGAAATGGCAATTCTGGCAGCGGAAAAACTGGTGCAGGAAGGCTATGATTTTTCCCTGACC
This sequence comes from Lachnospiraceae bacterium UBA5899, assembly GCA_002432425.1. Lineage (GTDB taxonomy): Bacteria > Bacillota > Clostridia > Lachnospirales > Lachnospiraceae > Acetatifactor. The sequence continues at coordinate 120,096 of DJEL01000031.1, read as the reverse complement.
ATGGTGGGCGGCGGTGAAATGGAAGAGAAGCTTACACAGATGACGGAGGAAAAACATCTGTCGGAATATGTGACTTTCGCCGGTTTCAAGAAGCCCGAGCAGGTGAGGGAATATATGGAAAATGCGGATATTTTCCTGTTTACCAGCGATTACGGAGAAGGCTGGGGCGCGGTTTTAAACGAAGCCATGAACAGCTGCATGGCAGTGGTGGCGGATTGCGGTATCGGCGCAGTGCCGTTTCTTCTTAAGCCCGGCAAAAACGGCATGGTTTACCCGGACGGCAATTTTACAATTTTTTATAAAAACCTTACAACCTTGATACAAAACGAAAACATAATGGAGAAGCTGGGCAGGGCTGCCTATGATACCGTTTCTTCGGAATGGAATGCGGAAAATGCCGCAAGGAAGCTGCTTCCTTTCCTGAAAGGACTCACGGAAGGCAGGGCAGCCGCGGCAGAAAGCGGCATTTTAAGCGAAGCGGAGCCCATAGCGCCCTACCATATGTACCGGAGAATGTGCGAAGAAGTTTCACGGTCAGTAAAGACAACGGAAGAGTAACGGCAGTCCGACGGAAACAGAAGAATGCCAATGAATAGAAAGGATGGATTTGTAAGCAGAATGGATGCCCTCATCAGTGTGATTATTCCTATTTACAATATTATGGACTGCCTGCCGAAATGTGTGGACTCCGTATGCAGACAAACCTGTTCCGCTATTGAAATTCTTCTGGTGGATGACGGCTCCACGGACGGCACGGGGGCGCTCTGTGACGAACTGGCAGAAAAGGATGCCCGCATCCGGGTATTCCACAAAGAAAACGGCGGTTCCTCCTCTGCCCGGAATTTAGGCATCAGAGAGGCAAGGGGCGAATATCTGGGCTTTGTGGACAGCGACGATTTCATAGAGCCGGATATGTACGAAAGGCTGCTTTCCGCCATACAAAAAAGCGGATGCGGCATAGCCCAGATAGGCAGGGACGAAGTGGATGCAGAGGGCAGCAAACTGCCGGACATCTGTGTTCCGCCGAAAGAGGAAGAATTTATTAAAAGCGAAGATTTTTTAAGAGAGCTTCTCCTGCATAAGGGCGACTGCTCTTTTTGCACCAAGCTCTTAAAAAGAGAGCTTTTTACAGAGGAAGGCTTCCCGGAAGGGATGCTCAACGAAGACTTTTATCTGCTGACAAGAATGCTGACCCGCACGGAGGGGATTTACAGTCTGCCCGGATACGGGTATCATGTGTATTACCGGATTGGCAGCAACACCCGGAAAAAAGACCCGGATGTGTTCCCGAGGGTTTACGGGGACTGCGTGGACAATGCGGACAGGGTGACGGCGCTGGTGGAGGAATATTATCCTGCCTTACAGAAGGTGGCAGTCCGTTTCGGGCTGTTCCAGAGGTTGGAATATCTGCTTCACATTCCGGTGGGACAGATGACGAAGGACAACCTGCCGTACCAAAAGTGCGTTTCGTTTGTAAGACACCATATGGGGGATGTGATAAGCTCTCCGTATCTTACGGGTAAAAACAAGCTGTACCTGCTTTTGCTGGGCACCTGCCCGAGGGGGGTACGCAGCCTGCACCGAAAATTAAAGCATATGGATTAACCCCAATGTGCAGCCACGGCTGCACCGGAAGTTAAAGCATATGGATTAGCCCCAATGTGCGGTCACGGTTGTACAGGATGGGAAAGCACGGAATAAAGAAGCAGGTGTTATTCTGTGGAAAGGAAATCGCGGATGAAAAAGAACGGACGGATTTATATCTGTCATACCTATTATCACGTATATGTGACATTTTTAAAAGAATTACGGAAGCCCGCAGAGGAAAAAGGGAAGGCAACACTGATGCTTTCCACCATGTCCAACAATTTTGAATCCTTAAAGGAGCGGGTGGAGAGTACCGGCATGTTCCGGGAAGTCATCATGTTTGAGGAAAAAAGAGAGGATTTTTTCCCGGAGCTTGCAAAATACAGAGTGGATAAGGGCAATATTTTCTTTAACATGCTTTCCCGCATCCGATTCACGAAGGAGTACGCCCGACTGGAGGCTCCGTTTATCCCGGTGGATTTGCGGCAGTATGAGGACATTTATGTGTACTGCGATTCCGACCCCATCGGTTATTATTTAAATCAGAATAAAATTCCCTACCATGCCATGGAGGACGGTTTGAACTGCCTGAAAAACTTCGATGCGGCGCGGTTCGACAACCGAGGCATGTTTGGACTTAAGGCATTCATGTCCAATCGTCTGAACCTTATTTTTGTGCAGAACGGCTACGGCAAATACTGTCTGGATATGGAAGTCAACGACATTTCCGCCATTGCCCATCCCTGCCCCAAATATATCGAGGTGTCCCGGCAGGCGCTTACGGATGCCCTGACGGCGGAGGACAAGGAAATCCTCATCAAAGCCTTTGTACGGGATGAAGCCCGCCTGAAAGAGCAGATAAAGGAAGCCAATGAAAAAGGCGACAAAATCCTGATTTTGACGGATCCGCTCTGCTCTCTGGAGATAAGAAAGCAGATTTTTGAAGATATTATCGAACAGTATAAAAAAGAGGGAACCATATTTATCAAACCGCATCCGCGGGATACGCTGGATTACCGGACCCTGTTTTCCGAATATCCTCAGTTTGATGCCGCACTGCCTATGGAAATTTTAAATTTCTTCCCGGACCTTAGGTTTAAAAAGGTGGTGGCGGTGCTGACGGAAATAAAAGCCATTCAGTTTGCCGACGAAATGGTGCGGCTGGGACCGGATTTCATGGATAAATACGAGGACCCGCTCATTCACAGACAGAATGAACAGATTTAAGGATTTGTTTATCTACAGACGGAATGAATAGATTGAAGGACGGAGCATAAGACAGACATGATTAAGATATTTAAGAAGCTGAACATTTTATTGGATAAAAAGCAGAAGGTTACCATGTTCTTTTTAGTCATCATGATGGTAATCGGCGCGGGGCTGCAGGTAGCCGGCGTGGGTATGATTGTGCCGGTGGTAAGCATCGTCATGGACCGGAATGCCATAGAGAACAACGCCCTGGTAAGCTCACTGTACCACGCCCTGGGCGGGGGCGACACCATGCGGTTTTCGGTGATTGTCATGTGCTCCCTGATTGGCATTTTTGTGATTAAAAATGTATTTTTGTATTTCCAGTTAAAATGCACCTATGCTTTTGTATACAAGAACCAGTTCCGTACCTCGGAGCGCATGATGAAAAATTTTCTGCGGAGGAACTACGAGTTTTACCTGAATGCCGATACTTCCGTGGTGCAGAGAAGCATTACTTCCGATGTCAACAACATGTATGCGCTGATTTTGGCGCTGCTGCAGCTTTTGTCCGACGGCATTATCTTTGTATTCCTGGTTATTTACTGTCTGGCGCAGGATGCTGCCATGACGTTCCTCATTGCGGGCGTGCTTTTGGTACTGCTCTGGGTCATCAAGAAAATCTTAAAGCCCGTGATGCACAAGGCGGGCGAGGACAACCAGAACTATTACAGCGGTCTGTTCAAGTGGATTTTACAGACGGTGCAGGGTATCAAGGAAGTGAAGATTGCGGGCAAGGAGCAGTATTTTGTTTCCGAATATGTGAAGTGCGGACAGGGCTATGTGGATGCGGTGCAGAAATACAGCCTGTATAACAACATCCCCAAGCTGGTGATTGAAACCGTCTGCGTTATGTGCATGATTGGTTATATCTTAGCCATGATGCTGCGCGGCGTGCCCTCCGGCGATATGATGCAGACCCTGACCACCTTTGCGGCAGCAGCTCTGGTGCTTTTACCCTGTGTGAACCGCATCAACAACCAGATTAACTCCATGGCATATTTTGAACCCTTCTTTATGGGTGTCAGCGACAATCTGCAGGACGAAATTGCCAGTGAAAAGACGGACATGTCCTTTGCCGATGAAGCTTCCGAGAAGCTTCCCGTGAAGGATGCCATTACCCTGTCCCATATCACCTACGCGTACCCGAATACGGAGAAATATATTTTTAAGGATGCGTTTATGAAAATTCCCATCGGCGCGGCAGTGGGCATTGTAGGTACTTCCGGCGCCGGAAAAACCACGGTGGTGGATATTTTGCTGGGGCTTCTGCAGCCCTCCGAAGGTCATGTATATGCGGACAAAACGGATATTCAGGATGAATACCGGGCATGGCTGAAAAACATCGGTTATATTCCCCAGATGATTTTCATGCTGGACGATACCATCCGCCGAAATGTGGCATTCGGTGTGGCGGAGGATAAAATTGACGAAGAAAGAGTCTGGGAGGTCTTAAAGGAAGCCCAACTGGATGAATTTGTAAGAAGCCTGCCGGAGGGACTGGACACCGGCATCGGCGAAAGAGGCATCCGTCTTTCCGGCGGTCAGAGACAGCGTATCGGTATTGCCAGAGCGTTGTACGAAGACCCGGAAATTTTAATTCTGGACGAGGCAACTTCCGCACTGGATAACGACACGGAAGCCGCCATTATGGACGCCATCAACAGACTGCACGGCAAAAAGACATTGGTCATTATTGCCCACAGACTGCAGACCATTGCCAACTGTGAAATCGTATACCGGGTGGAAAACGGCGGTATTGTGCAGGAAAAGGGAGAAAAGGTGAATGAAGCTTAGTATTGTGGTGCCGGTCTACAACATGGCGGCGGACGGCAAGCTGGAATTCTGCATCCGCTCCTTACTGGGACAGACCCTTACACAAAAGAATATTCCCTATGAAGTGATTGCGGTGGACGATGCGTCCACGGACAATTCGCTGCAGGTGCTTAAGAAGCTTTCAGAAGAAGACAGCAGGCTGAAAGTCATTGCTTCCCCCGAAAACCACCATCAGGGCGGAGCCAGAAACCGGGGAATAAAGGCAGCCTGCGGAGAATTTATCGGCATGATGGACAGCGACGACTGGGCAGCACCGGATATGTTTGAAAAGCTTCTGGTAAAAGCTGAAGAAACCGGCGCCGATATGGTGGGCTGCGATTACCAGCTTGTGGGAGAGCATTCCTTTGCACCGGGAAAACGGGTGCAGAACAACACCCCGGAGCAGACCGGTGTACTGACCCCGGAAAAACGGAAGCTGCTCATTTTACAGCCCGGCAGCATGGTGGTGAAAATCTATCGCCGGGACATGATTACGGAGCACGAACTCTGGTTCCCCGAGGATATTTTTTACGAGGATAACTGCATGTCCTCCCTCTGGCTTTTACACGGAAAGCAGTTTGAAAGAGTGGACGAACCGTTGTATTATTATTACCAGCACGAGGCTTCCACGGTGCATTACATTTCGAAACAGAAGTGCTTAGACCGGGTGGCTGCCATGGAACTTTTACTGAAAAAGAGCAAAGAGTACGGATTTTACGAAGAATTCCGGGAGGAATTTGACTATAAATATACGGAGCTTGCCTTTGTGAACACCCTTTTCAGTTGTATGGGCGGCAAAATGAAGGGCAAGTACCGCTTTGTGAAGGAACTGCGAAGCCTGGTAAAAAAGGATTTGCCGGATTTTGCGGACAATCCCTACTACCGGGAACGAACCGGAGCCGAGGAGCAGAAGCTCATTGAATTTTTAATGAAATCACCGGCATTGTTTTATAGCTATTACCGGTTGCTGAACGGTTACAGGAGGTTAAAGCAGCACAAACAGGAGGCAGGAGCATGAGCACCATAGCAGTCATTACCGCCAGAGGCGGCAGCAAACGCATTCCCAGAAAGAACATCAAAGAGTTCTGCGGGAAACCCATTATTACCTATTCCATCGAAGCAGCCCTGTCGGCGGGGATTTTTGACGAGGTCATGGTTTCCACGGACGATGCGGAGATTGCGGAGATTGCGAAAAAAGCAGGGGCGAAGGTTCCTTTTTTCCGGAGTGCGGACACTGCCAATGATTATGCCAACACCACGGATGTGATGCTGGAGGTCTTAAGTGCCTATAAAGAGCAGGGAAGGGAATTTGATGTGGCGTGCTGCATTTACCCTACGGCGCCCTTTGTTACGGCGGACAAGTTAAAAAAAGCCTATGCCGCCATGCAGGAAAAACAGGCGGAGGCACTGCTTCCCGTGGTGAAATTCAGCTTCCCGCCCCAGAGAAGCGTGGTGCAGAACGGCGATTTCTTAAGCTTTAAGTGGCCGGAGCATATGTTTACCCGCTCCCAGGACTTAGAGCCGTTTTACCATGATGCCGGACAGTTTTACTTTATCCGGGTGGCGGATTTTTACAGACAGAAAAAACTGATTATGGATAAAACCGTACCGTTCCCCCTGCCCGAGTTAGAGGTGCAGGACATCGATACCATGGACGACTGGGAGATTGCGGAAGTAAAGTACCGTGTCATGGAGAAGCGTGAAACGGCAGAAAAACAGTGAGAAACCGTACGGGAAAAACAGAAATTCGGAAGGGATGGGATTTATGGAACAGTTTCGGATTGGAAACCGGCTTATCGGAGACGGCCAGCCGGCTTATATCATTGCAGAGATGTCTGCCAACCATGCAGGCAGCTTAGAGCGCGCAAAGGAGATTATTCATGCGGCAAAGGAAAGCGGAGCGGACTGTATTAAAATACAGACCTACACGCCTGACACCCTGACAATCGACTGCAACAACCATTATTTTCACATAGATAACGGCACCTGGGAGGGTGAAAATTTATACCGTCTGTACGGCAAAGCCTACACTCCCTGGGAATGGCAGAAGGAATTGAAGGAAGAAGCGGAAAAGGTGGGACTGGATTTTCTTTCCACGCCCTTTGACAATACGGCAGTGGATTTCTTAGAGGATATGGGACTTTCCTTTTATAAGATTGCTTCTTTTGAAATGGTGGATCTGCCGCTGCTTTCCTATGTGGCATCCAAGAGAAAACCCATCATCATGTCAACCGGTATGGCAACGCTTCGGGAAATGAGGGAAGCGGTGGAAACCATTTTTGCCACGGGCAACCGGCAGCTTGCCCTGCTTAAATGTTCCAGTGTTTACCCGGCGGACCCGGCGGATATGCATCTTCGCACTATCAGCGATATGAAAAAGGAATTCGGAATTCCCATCGGACTTTCCGACCATTCCATGGGCTCCCTGTCCGCTACCACGGCGGTAGCACTGGGCACCAATATTCTGGAAAAGCATTTCTGCTTAAGCCGGGAAATCGAAAACCCGGATGCGTCTTTCTCCATGACACCGGAGGAATTTAAGGAAATGGTGACCCATGTACGGCAGACGGAGGCGGCGCTCGGCAGACCCATGTACGGTCCCAGCGAACAGGAGAAAAACAGCCTCGTATTCCGCCGCTCGGTATTTGTGGTGCAGGATATTAAAAAGGGAGAAACCTTCAACGAAGAAAATATCCGCATTATCCGTCCGGGCTACGGCTTACATCCCCGGGAATTTAACTATGTGCTGGGAAAAACCTGCACAAAGGATACAGACAGAGGCATGCCCCTTACTGCGGATGCGGTGGAAAATTATCTGACTTTCCGGGAAGCCACCGCAGAGGACGAAAAGCTTATATTTGACTGGGCGAACGAAGAAGAAACCAGAAAGCAGTCCTTCCATACGGAGCCCATTCCCTGGGAAAACCACAGAGAATGGTTTGCGGAAAGCCTGCGGAACCCGGATAGACATCTGTATATCTGCTACCATGGAGAAACGCCGGTGGGAATGTACCGTTTAGACCGGGCGGAAGAGGGAGCTTTTGAAATCAGCTACAGTATTGCGGAAGAATACCGGGAACGGGGCTACGGAAAAGCCATGCTTTCCGCAGGAGAAGTTCTTTTACGGGAAAAACATCCCGATGCCGTAAAGCTTACGGCTAAGGTGAAAAAGGGAAATGAAGCTTCCCGCCACCTGTTTGTATCCCTTGGGTATGAGGAAAAGGAAACAGAAGAATTTTACAGTTACAGTAAACTTATGGAATAGGAGATTTTATGGTAGTCATTCGGGCGGATGCCAACAGTAAAATAGGAATGGGACATGTGATGCGGTGCCTTTCCGTTGCGGATGCCCTGTTAAAACGCGGGGAAGAGGTGCTCTTTGTGACCGCGGATGACACGCCGGTGCCGCTTCTTACAAAAAAAGGCATACCTTACCGCGTTCTGCATACGGACTATGCGGATATGGAGGCGGAACTGCCCAAATTGTGGGATGTCTTGAACGAATTGTCACAGAGAGCGGAGTCACCGGAGGCAGCTTTGGCGCAGAAGAATACCGCTATTTTGGTGGACAGCTACTATGTGACAGAAAAATATCTGGCGGCGCTAAAAAAAAGAATAACCACCATTTATATGGATGATGTCTATGCCTTTTCTTACCCGGTGGACATGCTCATCAACTACAACATATACGGAGAAGAAATGGGTTACGAAAAGGACGCCGCCTTCGCGGATACGGAGCTCCTTTTAGGTACAGAATATGTGCCCCTCAGGGAGGAGTTTGCGGCGGAAGCAGGCTATGTGCAGTCACGGAAGGAACTTTCGGCGGGAGCCGGAAATGTGACTCCGGCGGCAGACGGCGGCATCCTCATTACCACCGGTGGCAGCGACAGTTTTAACCTGGCGGGGCAGCTTCTTACGGAAGCCATGAAGTACGATGCCCTTAAGACAAAGGAGTATCATGTGGTCAGCGGCAGCTTAAATCCCCATATCGGGGAACTGCAGGCACTGGCGCAGGAACACGGCAATATTCACATTCACTGTAATGTAACCAATATGGCAGAGCTGATGGCGGGGAGCAAAGTCGCCCTCAGTGCAGGAGGCTCCACTCTGTATGAACTCTGCGCCATGGGCGTGCCCGTGATTGCTTTTTCCTTTGCGGAAAATCAGGAGCGTCTGGTGCAGACCTTTGTAAAAAGAGGCATTGCACAGTACGGCGGCAATTACCGCACGGACGGAAACAAAATGATACGGAATACGATTGCCGGGCTGGAAACGCTTTTGGAGGATGAAAACCTCCGGACAGAGTACCGTAAAAAAGCCCGCACCCTTGTGGACGGAAAAGGCACCGGCAGGATTGCGGAGGCGATACAGGCGTTTAAGTAGGCATGCCGGTGCTTTTTCTTGAAAGACAGTAGGGCTTGTGCTAAACTGTTTGCAAAATAAGAAAACCGTATTTTAACAAGATACAGGCAACACAGAAAGGACGAACATATGGAAAAAACGGCGATTGACGGAGGAACTTCGGTCAGAGAAAAAAAGTTGTTTTACGGTCATCAGTACATTGATGACGCAGATATAAAAGCAGTGGAAGAAGTGCTGCGCAGTGATTTCTTAACCTGCGGTCCCAAGATTGAGGAGCTGGAAAAGAGACTGTGCGAGCTGACGGGTGCCGCATATGCGGTGGTCTGCAGCAACGGCACGGCCGCCCTGCACATAGCCTGTCAGGCAGCAGGCGTGACAGAGGGGGATGAGGTGATCACCACACCCATTACCTTTGCGGCATCCGCCAACTGCGCCTTGTACTGCGGCGCCAGGCCGGTGTTTGCCGATATCAATGAGCGAACCTACAACATTGACCCGGCTTCCGTGGAAGAACATGTGACAGAGCACACCAAGGCAGTGGTGGCGGTGGACTTCACCGGACAGGCCGTGGAACTGGACAGACTGACCGCACTCTGCAAGGAAAAAGGTCTGGTGCTTATTGAGGACGGCGCCCATTCCATCGGCACCAAATACAACGGCAGAAGCGTGGGCTCCATTGCGGATATGACCACCTTCAGCTTCCATCCGGTGAAAACGGTTACCGGCGGGGAAGGCGGAGCGGTTCTTACCAACAGTAAGGAATACTACGACAGACTGGTTTTATACCGTGCCCACGGCATTACCAGAAATCCTGCATTCATGAAGAGAGAAAGCGAAGGCCCCTGGTACTACGAACAGGTGGATTTAGGCATGAACTACCGTATGACGGATATCCAGGCAGCACTGATTCTCAGCCAGCTGGACAAGCTTTCCCTGTTCCAGAAGCGGAGAAAAGAAATCGTGGAAAAATACAACGAAGCATTTTCCAAAATTCCGGAAATTACCGTGCAGGAGGAAATCCCGGAGTCCGATACCACAAGGCATCTGTATATCCTACGGATCAAGCCGGAAATGCTTACCATTGACAGAAAGCAGTTCTTCGCAGCCATGGCGGCGGAAAACATCTGCTGCAATGTGCACTATATCCCGGTGTACAGACATCCCTACTACGAAGAGCTGGGCTATAAAAAGGGTCTGTGCCCCAAAGCGGAAAAGCTGTATGAGGAAATCATGAGCCTTCCGTTGTACTATTCCCTGACGGACGAAGATGTGGATGATGTCATTCACGCGGTAACCAAAATTGTAGAAAACTATCGGAAATAAAAGAGTGCGGAAGATGAACATAAAGGAAACCTTGAAAAGAAAAGAAAACTGCATAGCGGCACTGGCATTTTCCGCTCTTCTGGCTGTGATAACCGGTCTGTTTTTTGACTACTATTATGCCTTAAACGATGACATGCTGATGAAAGACATTGTGGCGGGCATTTATACCGGCACACCCTCCGGGTACAATATCCAGATGCTTTACCCGCTAAGTTGGGCGCTAAGCCTGCTTTACCGGCTGGTCAGAACGGTGCCCTGGTACAGTTTGTTTTTCCTTTTCTGCCAGTTCGGCTGTATTTATCTGATCACGGAAAGAATTCTGACCTTCTTTCGGAAACGATGGGCAAAAGGGATTGCTCTTCTGGCAGAAGCGGCATTGCTTGTGACCCTTCTTCTTTCCGAGCTTGTTTTTGTGCAGTACACGGTAACGGTAGCATTGCTTTCCGGTACGGCGGCGTTCCTTTTCTATACGGCGCCCGCAGCGGAGTCCGTGAAGGATTTCCTTAAGAAAAATGCCGTGAGCATCGTGCTTGCCGTGCTGGCATACCAGATGCGGACGGAAATGCTTCTTCTTATGCTGCCCTTTATCTGTGTAACGGGCGTCTGCCGGTGGGCGAAGGAACGCCCCATTTTCACGAAACGCAATTTCCGGAAATACCTTTCCATGATCGGGCTCATTTTAGCCGGTATGGTCCTCAGTCAGGGCATTCATATGATTGCTTACGGACAGGGTGCCTGGCCGGAGTTCAACCGTCTTTTCGATAACCGGACGGAGCTGTATGATTTCCAGACCCTTCCGCCTTATGCGGAAAATACGGCATTCTATGAAAGCATCGGACTTACGGAAAGCGAGTATACCCTTCTGGTAAATTACGATTTCGGCATGGATGAAAAAATAGATGCGGACATTTTGGGAAAGGTAGCGGAGTATGCGGCTTCCTTAAAAAAGGAAACGGAACCCTCTTTTTCCGCACAGCTGAAAAAAGCTGTGGTGGAACTAAAGTACCGCCTTTTATACGAAACGGACAGGCCTTACAATCAGGTGGTGATGGTACTGTATATTTTTGTGCTGGCAGCAGCCCTGTACAACCGGTATTTCCACATTCTCTGGGAACTGCCGTTTTTAGGCTTTGTACGTTCCTGCCTGTGGCTGTTTATTTTATACCGGGGAAGGAGCCCGGAGAGAATTACCCATTCTCTTTACCTGATGGAAATTATCGTGCTGACGGCTCTTCTTTTTAAGGAAGCGGCAGCTCTTAAAACACAGAAAATCAGACAGCTTTCCACCGCCCTTATTTTGCTGGCGGTCTGCGCCTGCTGCGTAAGCTACACGGGCAGAAGTGTCCGGGCGGTGCAGGAGGAATACAGCCGGAGAGAGGAAGTAAATACCGCATACGAAAGCCTGCTTTCCTATACAAAGGAGCACCCGGAACGGTTTTATTTCTGGGATGTGTATTCCAGTGTGGCATATTCCGAAAAGTTCTTTTCGGGGCAGAAAAACACGCTGTCCAATCTGGATATCATGGGCGGCTGGGCAAATAAAAGTCCGCTTACGGAAAAGAAATACGGGCAGTTTGGTTTTACTTCCATGGAAGAGGCAATCCTTACTATGGACAATGTATTTGTGGTGGTAAAGGAGCCGGAGGTAGCGGGACTTCCCGCACTTTCCGATTGGATTACGGCGTATTATGCAGAAAAGAACATAAACATAGGTGTCAAAAAAGCGGACAGTGTTTATACGAAAGACCGGGAAGTATTCGGCATTTACCGGATTTATCCCATTTCATAGAAAAGAGGAAAAAAGATGTCACAGTTAGTCAGTTTTGTCATTCCCTGTTATAAATCGGCGCTCACCATAGGCAGCGTCATTGCGGAAATTACGGATGCCATGGCGGCGCTTCCGGCATACGAATATGAGATTGTGCTGGTGAATGACTGCTCGCCCGACAATACCTTTGAGGTCATCCGGGGCATTTGCGAAACAAACGATAAAGTAAAAGGTATCAATCTTGCCAAAAATTTCGGACAGCATGCAGCCTTAATGGCAGGCTTTGCACAGGCAGAGGGCGACATCGTGGTCTGCCTGGACGATGACGGACAGACGCCCGCCAATGAAGTGGGCAAGCTGCTTGCCGGCATTGAAAACGGAGCGGATGTGGTGTATGCCCGGTATGCCCACAAAAAACACTCCTGGTTCCGCAATTTCGGCAGTAAGGTCAACGAACTGATGACGAGAGTGATGCTGGGAAAACCCAAGGATTTGTATGTGTCCAGCTACTTTGCGGCAAAGCGTTTCGTGGTGGACGAGGTGCTCCGGTATAAAAATGCCTATCCCTATGTCATCGGTCTGGTGCTTCGCAGCACCAAGAGCATTGTCAATGTGGACGTAACCCACAGGGAACGGGAAATCGGGACTTCCGGCTATACACTGGGCAAGCTTTTAGCCCTCTGGATTAACGGTTTTACTTCTTTCTCCGTAAAACCTTTGCGTCTGGCAACCATGATGGGAACCATCTGTGCCGGACTGGGATTTTTATATGCCATTTACACAGTGATTAAGAAATTTGTAAACCCTGCTGTTCCGGTAGGCTTCAGCTCCCTTATGTCAGCCATTATGTTTATCGGCGGCATGCTGATGCTCATGATGGGCATGATTGGCGAATACATCGGCAGAATTTACGTCTGCATGAACAATTCCCCCCAGTATGTGATAAAGGAAAAGGTGGGAAAAGACAGCGCAGAAGACGGAGAGAAATAAGGACAGTACCGGACAGAGAACGGTGCGGGATGAAAAAAGTGCCGGAAAGCGGACGGTTGATAGAGAAGAGCGGTTATGGTATGATAAAGAGTACGCAGTCTTTTGACTGCAGAAAGGCTTGTAAGTGATTATGCGGGAACTGGAATATCCTTTTGACAGTGAATGGATTTTGAAAAAAGCAAAAAGCATAAAGAAAACACTTCTTTCGGACGGGGCAGCCCGGATAAAAAAGAAGATTGCGGTTTTAGGCGGAAGCACCACCCATGATGTCATAAAGATACTGGAACTGTTTCTGCTGCATTACGGCATTGAACCTTCCTTTTACGAGTCCGAATACGGACAGTACTGGCAGGATGCCATGTTTGACAACCCGGAGCTTGCGGAATTTGCCCCGGATTTGATTTATATTCACACCACAAACCGGAACATTGCCGAATATCCGGCAGTGGGCGACAGCAGGGAAAAAAACGAACAGCTCTTAAAGGATGCCTATGAGCATTTCCGCGTTATGTGGGAAAAATTAAAGGAAACCTATGGCTGCGTCATTATCCAGAACAATTTTGAATTTCCGTATTACCGCCTTTTGGGAAATATGGATGCGGTAAATTCCAACGGAAGGGTAGCCTTTGTAAACCGGCTGAATGCCCTGTTTGCAGAGTATGCCGCCGCAAACGAAAATTTTTATCTGCAGGATATCCAGTACCTGTCGGCATGCTACGGACTGGATAAATGGGGCGACTCTTTTTACTGGCATATGTACAAATATGCGTTATGTGTGCCTGCCATTCCCACACTTTCCTACAATCTGGCAAATATTATAAAATCCGTTTACGGAAAAAACAAAAAAGCATATGTGCTGGACCTGGACAACACCCTCTGGGGCGGAGTGGTCGGAGACGACGGCCCGGAAAACATAGAAATCGGTCAGGAAACATCCATGGGACAGGTGTATGCCGAGTTCCAGAGCTACTTAAAGGAGCAGAAGCAGATAGGCATCATGCTGAATGTAAGCTCCAAGAACGAAGAGGAAAATGCGCTGGCGGGCTTAAGCCGTCCGGACAGTGTCTTAAAGCCGGATGACTTTATGATAATCAAAGCCAACTGGGAGCCGAAGAGCAAAAGCGTGGCGGAGATTGCCGCAGAACTAAACATCGGTACGGACAGTCTGGTATTTGTGGACGACAATCCCGCAGAGAGGGAAATCATCAGGCAGAGCCTGCCGGGTGTGGCAGTACCGGAAATGGACAAGCCGGAGGAATACTTAAAAACACTGGACCGTTCCGGGTTCTTTGAGGTGACGGGTCTTTCCGAAGACGATACGAAGCGCAACGAAATGTATAAGGCAAATCAGGAAAGAAAGAAGCTGCAGGACAATTTCGCCGATTACGGTGAGTACTTAAAATCCCTGGATATGAAAGCGGAAATCGGGGCGTTTGTTCCTCTTTACATGGCGCGGATTGCCCAGCTTACCAATAAGAGCAACCAGTTCAATCTGACCACAAAACGCCTTTCCCAGGCGGATATCGAGCATATAGCAGAGGATCCCTCTTACATTACCCTGTACGGCAAACTCGCGGACAAGTTCGGCGACAACGGCGTGGTATCCGTGGTTATCGGCAAAATAAAAGAGGATGCCCTGCACATAGAACTGTGGCTCATGAGCTGCCGGGTACTGAAGCGGGATATGGAATTTGCCATGATGGACAGGCTTACGGAGGAGTGCAAAAAGCGGGGCATTACCCGTATTTACGGCTATTATTATCCCACCGCCAAGAACAAAATGGTGGAGAATTTTTACGGACTGCAGGGCTTTACCCTGAAAAACAGGGATAATGAGGGCAATGCGGAATGGAAATATGAAATTCCGGCTTCTTACGAAAATAAAAACCGGTATATAGAGATTACAGAATAGAAAGGCATGGAAAGCATTATGACAAGAGAAGAAGTATTTGAAAGATTAAATAAAGTGTTCCGGGATGTTTTTGACGATGACGACATCACCGTAACGGAAACCACAACATCTGCGGATATCGACGACTGGGATTCTTTGGAGCATATCAACCTGGTTGCCGCTGTGGAGCAGGAATTCGGCATAAAGTTTACCATGGGCCAGGTGGTTACCATGAAGAATGTGGGCGAAATGGTAGACATTATTTTACAGAAATAAAAGGAGCAGCCAATGGCGATTACATCATTTTATTTCCTGTGCTTCGCGGCAGTTTTGTTTGCGGTGTATTACCTGCTGCCCGGGAAGCTGCAGTGGCCGCTTCTGCTGCTTGCAAGTATCGGCTATTTTTTTACTGCCGGAAGCGCGTATTTAATCCTTTATCCGGCAGTCACCATTACAATTATATACGGAGCGGCATTATACATTGATAGAGTGAAAGTACAGAAAAAACGGAAAACTGTCCTTTCACTTGTTGTCGTTTTCTGCCTGCTTGAACTTACGGCGCTAAAATACTGCAATTTCGGCATTTATACCTACAATGCCTTTGCCATGCGCCTGTTTCCGGGAAGCAGTCTTTTAAAAACCGTGCAGGCGGCGGCACCTCTGGGAATTTCCTTTTATACCCTGTCTCTTTTAGGGTATCTTTTTGATGTGTATTACGAAATCGGAAAGCCGCAGAAGAACTTCCTTAAATTTGCATTGTTCGGCTTTTATTTTCCGGTTATTATTTCCGGACCCATCCTGCGTTACCGGGATGTGGAACAGGAGCTGTATGCGCCCCATAAATTTGACTATCACAAATTCACCTACGGACTGCAGCGCATGCTCTGGGGTTTTTTCAAGAAATTGGTCATTGCGGAGCGTCTGGCGGTGGTGGTGAATACGATTTACGGGGATACGGATACCTACCGGGGCTTTTACATTGTAATAGCCGCCATAGGCTTTGCCTTCCAGCTTTATGCGGATTTTTCCGGCGGCATGGATATTGTCATCGGTCTGTCGGAAGCCCTGGGCATTTCTCTTGCCGAGAACTTTGAACGGCCCTTTTTCTCTAAATCCATTCAGGAGTTCTGGCGCCGCTGGCACATTACTCTGGGGGCATGGCTGAAGGATTATCTGTTTTACCCTCTGCTTCGCAGCAAGGCTTTTACCAGTCTGCAGGCGGACTGCAAAAAGAAGTTCGGGAAAAAATGGGGAAAAAAGATTGCCACCTTTGCCGCCATGTTTATTCTCTGGTTTGCGGTAGGCATGTGGCACGGAGGAGCCTGGAAGTTCATCATGGGTTCAGGACTCATTCACTGGGCATACATTGTGCTGGGCGAAGCGGGAGAGCCGCTGTGGAAAAAGCTGAAGGCATGGTGCCGGGTGACGGATAATACAAAGTGGTTTATACTCTGGCAGCAGATACGAACCTTTTTACTGGTCAGCGCCAGCTTTGTCTTTTTCAGGGCAGCCAGCTTTACGGACGGCCTGCACAGCTACCGGCAGATGTTCGCGGACTTCAACCCGGAAATCTTCTGGAACGGTTCCCTGTTTTCTTTGGGATTGAACAGTATCGAATTCCTGATTACCGTAGGTTCCCTTTTACTTTTGCTGGCATTTTCCGTTTTGCAGGAGAAAAAGTCCATCCGGGACAGACTGGCGGCTATGCCCATTGGTATCCGGTGGGTACTTTTGTATATCGCACTGTTCGGTGTGATTTTCTTAGGATATTACGGTCCCGGCTACAATGCTGCGGAATTTATTTACAGAGGCTTTTAAGGAGGCAGGGCAATGACAAAAAAACAGGCATTCAAATCCATATTGTTTTGCATTCTGTTTGTGGGCATGCTGATACCTCTCACGTATATGATGCGTACAGGCGGCGTAATCAAGGACATTTTTACCGGCTTTTATGCAGAGCCGGACAACACGATAGATGTGGTGATGATAGGCTCCAGCCCTGTTTATCCCTGCCTTTCGGGACCCCAGATGTGGGGGGAGAACGGTTTTACGGCATACCCTCTGGCAAGTAATGTGCAGCGCCCCAAGGCAGCCATTCATCTGGTGGAGGAAGCGTTAAAGACCCAGTCCCCGGAGCTGTTTATTTTTGAAATGCGCATGTTTATCTACACGGATGAGCATATGATGGAAAACATGGCGTACACCAGAGGAGTTACGGACAATATGAAGTACTCCTTAAACCGTATCCGCACCATTAACGACCTGGTGCCGGACGTAACGGAGCGCTACACCTATTATTTTGATATTATCAAGTACCATGAAAACTGGAAAACCATTGTGCTGCCGGACCAGTACCGCACCTTTGCCTATGAAAAGATAAATCCCATGAAGGGTTATCTGGTGAAGGAACAGGTGATACCGGGGGAGGCGGCGGACTTGTCCGGTATTACGGAAAGAATGCCGATACCCGCGGAGCAGGAGGAAGTGCTAAAAGAGCTTTTGGAGTATCTGTCGGCACATGAAATACAGGCGCTTTTTCTGGTAACTCCTACGGATTTTACCTGTGATGAACGGAAAATGTGCAATTACATGAAGGATTATGTGGAGTCCTACGGCTACCATTTCTTGGACATGAATGCTTACCGGGAAGAAATCGGCATTGATTTTTCCACCGATTTTTATGACGGCGGCGGACACACCAACTCCTTAGGGTCCGGCAAATGCACGGCATTCTTAGAGGAATATCTTATAGAAACCTTTGACCTGCCGGATAAAAGAGGACAGAGTGCTTATGCGTCCTGGGACAAGGCTTACGCGGAATGGCAGGAAAAAGCAGGACAGGCAAAAAAGGTAATTGCAGAAAAAATCGAAACCGAAAATTATGACGGAGAAGCGGGGGAATAATGAACCGATACACATTTGAAGAAATGACGGTAGGGCAGACGGAAAGCTATTCCGTAACGGTAACGGAAGACATGCTGGCACATTTTTTAGCTATCACCGGGGACTGCAATCCCCTGCATAATGATGCGGAATTTGCAAAAAAGAAGGGGTATCCCGGCAGGGTGGCATACGGTATGCTGACGGCATCGTTTTTGTCCACGCTGGCGGGCGTTTACCTGCCGGGGGAAAACAGCCTGATACACAGTGTGGAAACCAAGTTCGTAAAACCGGTCTTTGTAGGAGACACGCTCCTTGTTTCCGGGGAAGTGGCGGAGAAGAACGAACATTTTCCGGTAATAAAGCTGAAGGTTGTCATTACCAATCAGAAGAAGGAAAAAGTACTGCGGGGCAGTATGCAGATTGGAGTGCTTAAAGATGGAGAATAGGGTATATCTGATTACGGGAGCCTCATCGGAGGTAGGAAAAACACTCATAAACCGTATCTGTGAAGAAAACAGCGGCAACGAAAAAAACATAAAGATATATGCGGGATACTCCACCCACGGAGAAGCCCTGCAAAAGCTGCAGGCGGAGGAAAGAAAAGCGAAAATCATCCCTGTTCAGGCGGATTTATCGAAGGAAGAGGAAACCTTGAAAATAACAGCCGCCTTAAAAGAAGCGGGGGACTGCCCGGATTATTTTATACATCTGCCGGCGGCAAAGCTTACCTACAACAAACTGAAAAAGGCGGACTGGTCTGCGGTAAGCAAAGACATGGAGCTGCAGGTGCATTCTCTTCTGACACTGGGACAGAACATTCTGCCGGGTATGGCAAAACGGGGCAGCGGCAAAGTGGTTGTCATGCTTTCTGCCGTAACACTCGGTATGCCGCCGAAGTTCATGAGCCAGTATGTGGTGACCAAGTATGCACTGCTGGGGCTGATGAAGAGCATGGCAATGGAATATGCCGATAAGGGCGTCTGCGTCAATGGCATTTCTCCCAATATGATGGAAACCCCGTTCTTAAGCGAAATCGACGAGCGGATTGTGGAAATGAACCGGGAGTCCTGTACTTTAAAACGGAATGTGAAGGTGGAGGAAACGGTGGAAGCCATCCGCTTCCTGTTATCGGACAGCATGGGCTATATGAACGGTGTCAACTTAAATCTCACCGGCGGCGACCGGTAGGGCAAGTTTATTGATTGTAAAGAAACGGAAAATATGGTATACTAATTTGACATTTTAGCATCGTACAGGCAGGAGAGAAGAGGCTTGAAAAATACAATATCCATGAAAAGAGCCGTGCAGGCGACCATATGTATACTTGTGTTCCTTGCCGTATTCTCGGTCTGGCCGATGAAACTCATAAGACCCTGGCAGTATATGGGCAGCGTGGACAAAGAATCCAAGGCGATTACCGCAAACGAAGGGGCGGTATTGCAGCAGTTCATTCCGGTGAATGACTGTCTGCGCTCGTTAAGTTTTTATGTATACAACGAAGACACAGCGGATATAGAGGGGAAAACCCTGTATTTCCGCCTGTTTGACGCCAATCTGAACAAGCTGGAATACAGTGTGTTTACCTTATCGGAAGAAAATATTCCGGGACTGTTCACCATTCCCATGCGCGGGGAATGGAAAGCCGGGGAGGTGTATTATTTTTCCATAGAATGTCCGGGAGCGGAGCTTCTGCTTTCCATGGAAGACGGCTTAAATGTGGACATTCTCTACGGCTACCGGGTTTATTTTACAGCGAAGCAGTATCTCTTCATCGGAGGCTGCATTCTGCTTGCCGGTGTGCTGCTTCTTCTGGCGGCGGAGCTTGTGTTCCGTAAAAAAGATGCGAAGAAAGTGAGCATCGGCATGCTGTGGCGGATGCCGGCAGGTGTGCTGGCGGCAGCGGGAGCGCTTTTTGCCGCATACAATGTATTTCCGGCAAAGAGACTGGCAACGGAAAACGTGGATATTATTTTCTATGAAACCGGTATTCTGCTATTCCTGATTTTCACCTGGTATTGTCTGTTTCATAAAAAAGAACCGGTGGTAGAAAGAACGCTTTCCCTAAAAGAATGTCTTTCAGGGCTGTCGGACAGGCTGCCGGATATTCTGCAGACGGTTTCCTTTGCGGGTGTGATGCTGGGCTGTGCCAGATACCTGAACGCCCTGTCCACCTTTGACCAGAAAAGCGCAGGCAACATTACCATAGCCTGCTTCGCCCTGGCAATTCTCTGCGGTTTTGCAAAGGAAGAGCTTTTTAATGTGTATCAGCCGGTTTATATAGTGCTGGCAGCGGGAGCCGGCATCCGGTACTGCATACAGCAGGGAGCGGACGAAGAAAGTCTTATCCTTGCCAGAGGAACGGCGGCTGCTTTCGCACTCTGGGGCATGGTAGCGGTAAATGTGCTGTATCATCTGTTCCTGAACATCAGAAGAAAAAGAAATATTTTTAAGGATATTTCACCGGTATACAGCATTATGCTTCTCCTTCTTCTGGCAGAATTTATCCGAAGCCGGAACGGAAAGCAGTGGCCGGTTACCTGGGCGTGCCTGTGGATTTTATTTGCTTTGCGGCTTTTGGACAGAGGCGGCAGAGAACGGTATCTTAGTAATTTTGTAAACGGTGTGTTTTTACATTTTGTGGGCATCTGCATTTATGCATGGCTGCACAGACCGTTCCATTTTTACACCCATACCCGTTATCCCGGCGTGTTCCACACGGTGACCTCTTCAGCGGTCTATGACTGCTTTGTGCTGGTGCTGGCGCTGGCTGTTTTTCTGGTAAAATACGCAAGGACGAAGAAAATTCCTCTTTGCTTAAAGGAACTCTGGGTATTCGGACTTACAGGCGGCTTTATGCTGCTGACTGCGTCCCGGACGGGCCTTTATGCGGCGGCTGTCCTGGCGGGACTGCTTATCGTAGTCACCTCCTTTACGGAATTTAAGGACGGCATCTTAAAGGCGCTGCTTCGTACCGGGCTGTTGCTTCTGACACTGGCGGGCTTTTTTGTGGGTACCTTTACCGCCTGCCGTATTATTCCAGCGGTTTACAACAAACCGCAGACCTTTGAAATCGAATGGTTCCAGGATTCCATCAAAGAAGGAGAGGACTGGAATTCCTTCCGCTATATTACCGTGCGGAAGTTTCTTGCAGTATTTGATGCCAAGCTGACCTATTATGATAAAGAGCATACGGCGCAGGAGGATGCGGTCTCCGAAACACAGGAGGGCGTAACCGGATTTTCTTCCCCGGAACTGACTGAGGAAAAGGAAGGCATCGGCGGCAATGCCGATTATACCAACGGCCGTATGGAAATTTATAAAAAGTATCTGTCGCTTCTTGACTGGAAGGGACACAGGGACGTAGCGGTACAGGGGGACAACGGCAAAATGATTGCCCATGCCCACAACGCCTACATTCAGGTGGCATATGACTTCGGTATCGGAGCGGGTATTTATTTTCTTCTGTTCTGCGTGGTATTCGGAATCAGAAGCATTTACTATTACAGCAGACACAAAGGGGAAAAAGCCGGGATTGTGCCGGTAGCGGTTATCGGGGTATTCGGTATCTGCGGTCTGGTGGAATGGGTGATGCTCCCCTATATTCCCACGGGCTTTGCCCTGTTTTTCGTACTGGTACTGCTTATGCCTAAAATAAAGGATACGAAGGATTTATAATATGAAAAAAACAATCAATACAGCACTTTTATACAGAAGAATATTTTTGCTGATTTATGATATTGCAGCCGTATTCGCCTCCTCGGTTATGGCACTGTGGATGCGTTACGAGTTTGTATACAAGGATATTGACCCTGTTTTTTTGAACTCCGTTTATTCGTTTATGCCCATCACCATGCTGATTACCGTGGTGGTGTTTGAAATACTGCGTCTGTATAACAGCCTCTGGGCATTTGCCAGTGTGAACGAGCTGCAGAATATTGTGGCGGCATGCGGCGTGACGGCGGCACTTAACGGTCTGGGGCTGATGATTGCCGGCAAACCGGTTCCCCGCAGTTATTACTTTATGTTTGTATTTTTACAGATTGCGTTTACGTTTGCCAGCCGTTTCAGCTACCGTTTCTTACGAAGCCTGCGGCAGAAGGGCAGAAAAAAAGAGAGGCTTACCAATATCATGATTATCGGCGCCGGTGAAGCGGCAAATCTGATTATCAAGGATATTATTAACAGCAGATACACCCATATGCAGATTAAATGTCTGATTGATGACGATGTGAACAAACACGGTAAATTCATCCAGGGCATTAAAATCATCGGTGGCAGGGACAAAATCAAGGAAGCGGTGGATACCTATGCCATTGACGAAATCTTTATTGCCATGCCTTCCGTTTCCCGTTTGGAAATCAGCAAGATTATTGATATCTGCAAGGACACGACCTGTAAGCTGCGTACCCTGCCCGGTATGTACCAGCTGGTGAACGGTGAAGTCAATGTAAGCAAGCTAAAGGATGTGGATGTGGAGGACCTTTTGGGAAGGGATCCCATTGTGGTGGACATCGATTCCATTTTAGGCTATGTGCAGGGAAGATGCGTGCTGGTAACGGGCGGCGGCGGTTCCATCGGCAGCGAGCTTTGCCGACAGATTGCCGGACACAAGCCCTCCTGCCTGATTATTGTGGACATTTACGAAAACAACGCCTACGACATCCAGCAAGAGCTGCTGCGAAACCACCCGGAATTAAATTTAGTGGTGTTAATCGGTTCCGTGCGCAACACCAAGAGAATGTATACCATTTTTGAAAAATACAGACCGGATATTGTGTACCATGCGGCAGCCCATAAGCATGTGCCGCTTATGGAGGACAGCCCCAACGAAGCGGTCAAGAACAATGTCATGGGGACGTTTAAGACCGCACAGGCGGCTGCCTTTTTCGGCACCAGGAAATTTGTACTGATTTCCACGGACAAAGCCGTCAATCCCACCAACATCATGGGAGCGTCCAAGCGTATCTGCGAAATGATTGTGCAGGTATTCAATAGACATTATGATACGGAATTTGTGGCAGTGCGGTTCGGCAATGTTTTGGGCAGCAACGGCAGTGTCATTCCCCTGTTCAAGAAGCAGATTGCGGCAGGCGGCCCGGTAACGGTTACCCACCCGGATATTATCCGTTACTTTATGACCATTCCGGAAGCGGTTTCCCTGGTGCTGCAGGCGG
The DNA here is from genome assembly GCA_002432425.1 of Lachnospiraceae bacterium UBA5899. GTDB lineage: Bacteria > Bacillota > Clostridia > Lachnospirales > Lachnospiraceae > Acetatifactor. Next base: position 97,055 of record DJEL01000031.1, on the reverse strand, counting down.
GAGCCTATGCCAAGGGCGGCGAGATTTTCGTGCTGGACATGGGCAAACCGGTAAAGATTTTAGACCTTGCCAAGAATTTAATCCGTCTTTCAGGCTATAAAGTGGATGAAGATATTAAAATTGAGTTTACAGGGCTCCGCCCCGGTGAAAAATTATATGAAGAACTGCTGATGGATGAGGAAGGCCTGCAGAATACGGACAACGAGCTGATTCATATCGGCAAGCCCATTGAGATGGACGAGTCCCTGTTTTTCAGACAGCTTCGCAATCTGGAAGTGGCATCCCGGGATGAAAGCAATGACATCAAGGGCCTGATTAAAGAAATTGTACCGACCTATAACCCTAAGGGAGAACAGGAGTAACGGCATGAAACCATTTGAAAAGAAAATCTGGCTGGCATCTCCTACCATGCATGGAGAAGAGCAGGAATATGTAAAAGAGGCATTTGACACCAACTGGGTATCAACGGTGGGCGCTAATCTGGAGCATCTGGAAAAAAGTGTGCGGGATTATGTGGGCTGTAAGGCTTCTGTGGCGCTTTCCGCCGGAACCGCGGCGCTTCATCTGGCGGTAAAGCTGGCAGGCGTGAAGCCGGGCGATAAGGTATTCTGCACCGATATGACTTTTGATGCAACCGTCAATCCGGTTACCTATGAAGGCGGAGAACAGATTTTCATCGATTCGGAATACGATACCTGGAATATGGACCCGAAAGCGCTGGAAAGGGCTTTTCAGAAGTATCCGGACGTAAAGGTTGTCGTGCTGGCGCATCTGTACGGAACTCCTTCCAAAATGAATGAAATACTGGCTATCTGCAAAGCCCACAATGCCATTCTGATTGAAGATGCGGCAGAGTCCCTGAGCGCTACCTATAAAGGAAAGCAGACCGGAAGCTTCGGCAAGTTTAACGTTGTCAGCTTTAACGGAAACAAGATTATTACCACATCGGGCGGCGGCATGCTGCTTACGGATGACGAGGAAGCGGCGGAAAAGGCAAGAAAGTGGTCCACCCAGGCAAGAGATGCCGCACCCTGGTATCAGCATACGGAGCTTGGTTATAATTACCGCATGAGCAATGTGTTAGCCGGTATCGGCAGAGGACAGATGCTGCATCTGGAAGAGCACAAAGCGCGGAAAAAAGAAATTTATGAGCGTTACAGAAAAGGGCTTGCGGGACTGCCGGTTCGGATGAATCCTTACCTTTCCGATACGGAGCCCAACTTCTGGCTGAGCTGTCTCATTATAGACAAGGATGCCATGACAAAGCAGGTAAGAAGTGATCATGACAGCCATTATACCAAAGAACCCGGTAAGAGCTGCCCTGATGAAATCCGGGAGGTCTTAGCTTCTTACAATATTGAAACCCGCCCCATCTGGAAACCCATGCATATGCAGCCGATTTATCAGAACCATGATTTTATTACGGCTGAGGATGGATCTTGTGCAGATGAGGATATTTTTGAAAGAGGAGTATGCCTTCCTTCCGATATTAAAATGACACCGGAAGAGCAGGATGCCGTGATAGAGATCATCCGTGAAGTATTTGCGGGAGCGTAACGATAATAAAAGGAAAGGCCTGGACAGATTTCATGTATAAAAAGTGTATCAAACGCCTTTTGGATATTCTACTGACACTGACGGGAATTATAGTGCTTTCTCCGGTGTATGTCATTTTGTGGATTCTGATTCGGTGTAAGCTGGGGAAACCGGCCATATTTACACAAGATCGCCCCGGAAAGGATGAAAAAGTATTCCGCCTTTATAAATTCCGTTCCATGACGGATGAAAGAGATGCGGACGGGAATTTGCTCCCGGATGAAAAGAGGCTCACGCATTTCGGAAAGATACTGCGCTCCACCAGCTTAGACGAACTGCCGGAGCTGTTCAATATCCTAAAGGGAGATATGAGCTTAATAGGACCGAGACCGCTTCTGGTCAGATATCTGCCATATTATACAGATGAAGAACGTCATAGACATGATGTCAGACCGGGGCTTACCGGATATGCACAGATCATGGGTAGAAATGCTCTGGGCTGGGAAGACAGATTCCGGTATGATCTGGAATATGTAAATCATCTGACTTTCAGGATGGATATTAAAATCATCTGGATGACAGTAGGAAAGGTTTTAAAGAGATCAGACACTTTATCCGGAAATGAGCAGACGGTAGAAGACTTTGATGTGTACCGGAGTCATGAGAAAAAGGAGTAGAATGAATCAGATTGCACTGTTTGAAGGAAAACTTGAGGAAACACCTATAGTAGAACTGAATGGAGATTATGGCGAAAATTCATTTTATATAAAAAGAGATGATTTATTGCCGTTTTCGTTTGGTGGAAATAAAGTTAGAAAAGCTGCGGAGTTCTACAAAGAAATAAAAAATGTAAATGCAGATATGGTTGTGACATATGGGAGTAATAGTTCCAATCATTGTAGAATTATAGCAAACATGGCTTCGGCAATGGGGATAAAATGTCATATTATTTCGCCTGAGGAAGACAGGACTGTTTTATATAATACGGCAATGGTTCAAATGTTTGGAGCAACTATTGAGACCTGTCCCATAAATGAAGTAGCACAGACGATTGAAAAGTGTTTAAATAGATTAAAAAAACAAGGATTTCACCCATATTTTATTATGGGAGGTGGACATGGAACTCTTGGAACGGAAGCCTATCGTAAAGCATATGAGGAAATTCTCAAGTATGAAGAAAGAAATAAGATAAACCTTGATTATATTTTCCATGCTTCCGGAACCGGAACGACACAGGCAGGATTGTTATGCGGTAAGTTTTTGAACAGGGATACCCGAACACATATTGTGGGAATCAGTATTGCCAGAGAAGAAGAGCGTGGAAGAGCCGTCGTGAAAGAAAGTATTTTGAATTACCTGGGAAAAGAACAGGAAACAAAGTATGAGGATACAGAACTTATCTTCACAGATTCTTACCGTATGGATGGTTACGGAAAATATAACCATGAACTACCCAAATTCATAGATGAAGTTATGAAAGCAGAGGGAATTCCTATGGACACTACCTATGTGGGAAAAGCATTTTATGGTATGACACATTATTTGAAAGAACAAAATATTACCGGAAAAAATATTTTGTTCCTCCATACGGGTGGAACTCCCCTGTATTTTGATGGTTTGAATAAGAGAGGGATTGTATGAATATCTTAATACTCAGTGCAGGAACAAGGAATAAAATCGTACAGTATTTTAAGAAAACCGTAGGAAGCAGCGGACGCGTCATTGCAACGGACTGCTCCAATCTGGCACCGGCGGTTTACGAGGCGGATGCCTTTTATCTGGTTCCGCGGATTACGGCGCCGGATTATCCGGACAGAATTTTAGCCATCTGTGAAAAAGAAAAAATAGACGGTGTGTTTTCCCTGATAGACCCGGAATTAAGTCTTCTGGCAAAGGAAAGAGAACGCTTTCTGGCGGTAGGCACCACTCCCATTGTATCTCCTTATGAGATGGTGGAAACCTGCTTTGACAAATACAGAATGTATGAGCTTCTTAAGGAAAAGAACATTCCCACCGGAAAGTGCTATGTGGATAAGGAGGCTTTTTACAAAGCGGTGGTGCAGGGAGAAATTTTCTATCCTGTTTTTGTAAAGCCGGTAAAGGGAAGCGCCAGTATCAATATCAATAAGGTAAGCAGCCGGGAAGAAATCGAAGTGCTGTTTTCCTGCTATGACAACCTGATGATTCAGGAGTTTATGAACGGCACCGAATACGGAGCAGACGTTTACGTGGATATGCTTTCCCATAAATGTACCTCGATTTTTGTAAAGGAAAAAATCAAAATGCGCGCCGGGGAAACGGATAAGTCCGTGTCGGTAAAGGATGCCGCTCTTTTTGAAATGCTGGAAAAATTTGCGGAGGACTGCGGATTTGCCGGCATGATTGACATCGATATTTTTAAGATTGACGGAACGTATTATATCTCGGAGGTCAATCCCCGGTTCGGCGGCGGTTATCCCCATGCATATGAATGCGGTGTGGATTTCCCGGCAAGAGTGCTTGCCAATTTAAGGGGCGAAACCGGAGAGAAGGCAATCGGCACCTACAAAGAGGGCATCTGCATGATGAAGTACAATGAAATTGCCATCCGGGATATGGAGAATGTGGAGATAATCAGATAAATGGGCACAATTTTGGTGTTGGGCAATTCTTCGGGCGGTCTGTATGATTTCCGGAACGAATTGCTGCTAAAACTCTTACAAAAGCATAGAGTGGTGGTCAGCCTTCCCGATGAGGTAAAGACGAAGGAACTTGCCGAAGAGGGTTGTGAGGTTCGGTTTACGGAAATAAACCGCAGGGGCATGAATCCTTTGCAGGATATCCGGCTGTATCGTTCCTACAAAAAACTCTTAAAGGAAGTGAAGCCGGATATGGTGCTTCTTTACACCATAAAGCCGGATGTATACGGCGGACTTGCCTGCAGGATGGGAAAGGTTCCGTACATGGCAACCATTACGGGACTGGGCAGTACCTTCCAGAAGGACAATCTCTTAAAGAAACTGATTGTCCGCATGTACCGGACGGGCTTAAGAAAGGCGGAATGCATCTTCTTTCAGAATGAACAGAACCGTCGTATTTTTGAGGAGTGCGGGATAAAGGGAAAGAAGAGCCTTTTGGTGCACGGCTCCGGCGTAAACCTTAAAAAGCATACCCCGGCGCCCTATCCGGAGCAGGAAAGCACCCGGTTTTTGTTTATCGGGCGGATTATGCGGGAAAAGGGAATTGAAGAATTCTTAGAGGCGGCAAAAGCCCTGCATGGGGAAAACGTAACCTTTGAAACACTGGGCTACTGCGATGAGGATTACGGAGAACTGCTGGATACTTACGAAAAGCAGGGAATGGTAACACAGCACGGGTTCCATACCAATGTGGAGGATTACCTGAAGGACGCCTCCGCCATAGTTCTTCCCACATACCATGAGGGAATGTCCAATGTACTTATGGAGGCGGCTGCCACGGCGCGCCCGGTCATTGCCACCAATATAAGCGGCTGTAAGGAAATTGTGGAAGACGGCGTTACCGGTTTCTTATGTGAGCCGAAGGATGCCGCAGGCTTACAGGAAGCCCTTAAAAAGTTTCTGGCACTGCCCACGGAAGAACGCGCCCGGATGGGGCTTCGCGGCAGGGAAAAAATGGAACGGGAATTTGACAGAAACCTCATAACGGATGTATATATAAAAGAGATAGAAAAAGCAATAAAATAAATTAAGATAAAGAACAGGAAGGAAACGAACATGAGCTTGTACGAAAAACTTTTAAGCGGTGAAGAAAAATTATCATTAGTAGGCCTTGGCTATGTAGGCATGCCGATTGCGGTTGCCTTTGCCAGAAAAATCCAGGTAGTGGGCTTCGACCTGAATGCAAAGAAAATCGAACTGTATAAGAGCGGTGTGGACCCGACCAACGAAGTCGGCAACGATGTCATCAAGGAAACCAAGGTGGATTTTACAGCAGACCCTTCCAAGTTAAAAGAAGCTAAATTCCATATTGTGGCAGTACCCACCCCGGTAAATCCCGACCATACCCCGGACCTTACTCCGGTAGAAGGCGCCAGCCGGATTTTGGGACAGAACCTGACCAAGGGCTCCATTGTCGTATTTGAATCCACCGTATACCCCGGTGTTACCGAAGATATCTGCGTTCCTATCTTAGAGAAGGAATCCGGCTTAAAGTGCGGCGTGGACTTTAAGATTGGTTACTCTCCCGAAAGAATTAACCCGGGCGACAAGGTACACCGTCTGGAAACCATTACCAAGATTGTATCCGGTATGGATGCGGAGACTCTGGAAGAAATTGCCAACGTGTATGAGCTGGTTGTGGAAGCCGGTGTTTACCGTGCAGACTCCATCAAGGTTGCGGAAGCTGCCAAGGTTATCGAAAACAGCCAGAGAGATATCAATATCGCTTTCATGAACGAATTATCCATTATTTTCAATAAAATGGGCATTGATACCCAGTCCGTATTAAAAGCTGCGGGAACCAAGTGGAACTTCCTTAAATTCTATCCCGGTCTGGTAGGCGGACACTGCATCGGCGTTGACCCTTATTACCTGACCTACAAGGCAGAACAGCTCGGTTATCATTCCCAGATCATTCTTTCCGGACGCCGTATCAACGATGATATGGGCAAGTATGTGGCAGAAAGTCTGGTGAAAAACCTGATTAAGGCAGACATCCCGGTAAAGAACGCCAGAGTGGCAATCTTAGGCTTTACCTTCAAGGAAAACTGCCCGGATACCAGAAACACCAAGGTTATCGATATTTACAACGAGCTGGCAGAGTACGGCATTACCCCTCTTGTGGTAGACCCGGCTGCCGATGCAGACGAAGCAAAGCGCCTTTACGGCATTACCTTCGGAACCATGGATGAAGTCAAGGATATGGATGCCGTGCTGATTGCCGTTTCCCATACCCGGTTCTTATCCTTAAAGAAAGAGGATATTGCAGGCTTCTACAAGCCGGAGCACAAGCAGAAGGTATTCCTGGATATCAAGGGTATTTTCGACAGAAAAGAATATGAATCCGGCGATTTCATTTACTGGAGATTATAAAAGGAGTACAAAACCATGGGATTTCGCAATTTAAAATTTGATGAAGACAGCGTATTTTTAGTAACCGGCGGTGCGGGCTTTATCGGCTCCAATATCTGTGAAGCCGTTCTGGAGTTAGGCTATACCGTAAGATGTCTGGACAACCTTTCCACCGGCAAATATGAGAACATCGAACCTCTCACAAAGAACCCGAAATTCACCTTTATCAAGGGAGACATCCGGGACCTGGACACTTGTATGGAAGCCACAAAGGGTGTTACCTATGTGTTGAACCAGGCTGCATGGGGCAGTGTTCCCAGAAGTATTGAAATGCCTCTTTTATATGAGGAAATCAATATCCGCGGCACCTTGAACATGATGGAAGCTTCCCGTCAGAACGGGGTAAAGAAGTTTGTTTATGCTTCTTCCTCCTCTGTATACGGCGACCATCCGGTACTGCCCAAGAAGGAAGGACACGAAGGACATCTGCTTTCTCCTTATGCACTGACCAAGCGCGTGGACGAAGAGTACGGCAGACTGTATAAAGTACTGTACGGACTGGACACCTATGGTATGCGTTATTTCAACGTATTCGGCAGACGTCAGGACCCCAACGGCATGTATGCAGCGGTTATTCCCAAGTTTATCAAACAGCTTATGAACGGGGAAGTGCCCACCATCAACGGCGACGGTAAGCAGTCCCGTGACTTTACTTATGTAGACAATGTCATCGAAGCCAACTTAAAGGCATGTCTGGCATCCTCCGATGCGGCAGGCGAAGCCTTCAATATCGGTGCCGGCGGCAGAGAATATTTAATCGACGTTTACCATGATTTGTGCAAGGCACTGGGCAAGGATGTGGAGCCGAACTTCGGTCCCAACCGCGCAGGCGATATCCGCGACTCCAATGCGGACATCACCAAGGCACGCGAGCTTCTGGGGTATGACCCGGAATACGACTTCGCAAAGGGTATTAACCTTGCGATTGACTGGTACAAGGAAAATCTGTAGGAATACGCCTATTTTTATATGAGTGTATCTGCATTTTCTGATACCATCCACGCAGACACGCTTGCGCTTAAAAATCACCGTAGCAGTACTTAAGATGCCACAGAACGGCATCTAAGGACTGACGGTGATTAAAAGTCTGCTTTGGATGGTATGCAGAATGCAGTGGAACGGAGATACTATGAGGTATAAAGTAGTCGTTTTCGGGGTGAAGGATACCTCCGAGAATATTGTCAATTTCATACAGGAGCACATCTGCCCGGTGGATTTGGTGGTAACCATCAGTCCGGAGGTGACGAAGAAAAACCAGGTGTCCGGCTACAAGGGATTATCGGGGCTTACCGAAAAATACGGCATCCCGGTGCATGAAGCGGACAGCTATTTTCTGACGGATGAGAAAACGCAGAAGTTTTTCGCAGAGAATGAATTTGACATCGGTATTTCCATGGGCTGGCAGCGCCTCATTCCAAAGTCGGTGTTGGACAGGTTTGCTTACGGCATTTACGGTTTTCACGGCAATGCCGGTTATCTGCCCTTCGGCAGGGGACGCTCTCCGTTAAACTGGTCCATTATTTTAGGGGATACCCGGTTTAACTTAAACCTGTTCCGCTACGATGAAAAGGCGGACAGCCCCAATGTATTTGCCACGGAGATGTTTTCCATAACCCCTCAGGACGATATCCGCACGGCGCAGTACAAGAACATGATTTGTTCCAAAAATCTGATAAAGAAGCTGCTTGCGGCTTATAAAGAAGGAAACATATCCGTAAGGACGGACTCTAAGGATTTTGACTCCTGGTACAACAAGCGTACGGCGGCGGACGGAAAAATCGATTTCCACGGCAGAACCAGAGAGATTTACAATCTTATCCGCGGCGTGGCAGCGCCTTTCCCGGGTGCTTTTGCTTACGTGGGAGAAGAAAAGGTTACGGTGTGGGAAGCGCAGCCCTTTGATGAAATGATAGATTTTTCCGCTTACGCACCCGGAGAAGTCATTGATGTATTTGACGGACATCCCATTGTCCGGACGGTGGACGGTTCCCTGCTCATAAAAAAATATGAGTCGGCAAAGGAACTGCAGGCAGGAGATATACTTGCTTAAGGCATAGGACGCAGGTTACGGAAAGGCATGGTGGTTAGAATGAAAATTGCAGTGCGTATGGATGACATCACACCCGATATGGACTGGGAAAAGTTTGAAGCTTTCAAGACCATTCTGGATAAATACAATATAAAGCCCCTGCTTGGCATTGTTCCGGACTGCAGGGATGCCCATCTGCACAAGACGGAAGATGTTCCGGATTTTTTCGACAGAATGAAAAAACTAAAAGAAGAAGGCTGTGTTCTTGCCATGCACGGATACCGTCATCTGTACGGGACAAAGCACGGCGGACTTTTTCCGCTGAACCATTTTTCCGAATTTGCGGGCTTTTCTTATGAAAAACAGAAAAATATGATTGCACTGGGAAAGCAGATATTAAACGAAAACGGCATTGAAACCGATATTTTCATGGCACCGGCGCATTCCTATGACGGAAAGACCTTAAAAGCCTTAAAGGAAAACGGCTTTACGAAAATCACGGATGGTTTCGGCAAGGCTCCTTATACCTGGAAGGGCATGACTTTTTATCCGATTTCGTTTCTCATGCAGAAAAGTTTAGAGCCGTCAGAAGGATGCACGACCATGGTGGTGCATATCAATGAAACCGATGACGAAGGAATGAAACATTACGAAGAACTGTTTGAAGAACACAAAGAACAGCTTCTTTCCTATGAAGAGTTTATGAAGGAAACGCCGGTAAAGCGGAATGTTTTCGGACATATCAAAGAATATATTATGGCATCCTTCAAGCATTATGCCGTGAAAATGAAGAGTTGATACAGGGACGGAAGCCTTGCAAAAGCGCAGAGGCATAACGGAAACAGGCAGAAAGGCGTACTATATGACGGAACCGATTCGTGTGCTCCACGTACTGGGAGGACTTTCTATAGGCGGTGCGGAAAGCCGCATCATGGATTTATACCGCAATATGGACAGGGAGAAAATTCAGTTTGATTTTCTGATTCATACAACGGAAAAACAGCATTTTGAAGAAGAAATCACAAAACTTGGAGGGAAGATTTACCGGGTCCCTCGTTTTAAGGTATACAACTGGTTCAGCTATGAAAAAGCGCTGAAGCAGTTTTTTTCACATCATAAGGAATTTCGTGCCGTACACGGTCATATGACCAGCACGGCTTCTATTTATCTGCCCATTGCGAAAAAGGCAGGCATACCCATTACCATTGCCCATTCCCGCAGCGCCGGTGTGGACGGCGGCATAAAGGGTGTGGTTACGAAAATGCTCCGCCGCTCCTTAAAGCACAAAGCCGATTACTGCCTTGCCTGCTCGAAGGAAGCCGGGGAAGCGGTATTTGGAAAAAAATGGGTGGAGCAGGGAAAAGTACAGGTCATTCCCAATGCCATTGAAACGGAAAAATATGTGTATGATATTAAGACGCGGGAAACTATACGGGAAAGCTTAGGGCTTGCCGGCAAGCTCGTCATCGGGCATGTGGGAAGCTTCCGCACCCCGAAAAACCATGTTTTTCTGCTGGCTGTGTTTGCGGAAATTTATAAGAGAAATCCGGCGGCGCGCCTTGTTCTGGTCGGAGAAGGCCCGCTTATGCCGGAAATCAAAGAAAAAGCAAAACAGCTCGGACTTTCCGAGGTGGTTCTTTTTACCGGCAATCAGTCCAAAGTAAGCGGCTATTATCAGATTTTTGATATCCTGATTTTCCCGTCCCTTTACGAGGGACTGCCCGGTACGGTGGTGGAGGCGCAGGTTTCGGGACTGAAGTGCCTGATAGCCGATACCATTACAAAAGAAGTGGACATTACGGAATTGGTACACAGGATGTCCCTTGCCGATACGGCGGAAGAATGGACCATAGCCGCCATGCAGATGCTTCCCTATGAGAGAAAATCCCATTTAGAAGAAGTGAACGCGGCGGGCTTCTCCATCCGGGAACAGGCAAAACGATATGAAGAACTGTACGGGCTGTGCAGATAAAAACGAATTCAGACAATGGAAGGAAAATATTATGATACAGGCCACATATAAGAAAAAAGGAATAAGAATTACTCAATTATGGTATCCGGAAACAGAAAATGAATATAAAGGAAAAACAGATATTCTATTCTGGCATGGGGTAGAAAAAAGAGGATCAGAGAAAAACAGAATTTATATCACTTTTCATACACAGATGAGTGACTTGACATTACCGGAGGAAGAATTATTAGAAAGAATAAATAAAACAGAGAGATATCAGATTAGAAAAAGCGGACGGGACAATGTGGAACTGCGAACCTTTTCCTCATTGGAATTAAAGAACAATCCGCAGGTAATGGAACAGTTTACCCATATGTATGCACAGATGTACGAAGAAAAAGGTATGCATCAGGAAATTAACAGGAATCAGATGAATGCTTATCTGAACGCAGGAGCTATTTATCTTACCGGCATTTATGAAGGAGAAACTCCTCATGTGTTTCATTCTTATATAGTAGATGAAAAAAATGCAAGACTTTTACATTCTACATCTAATTTCAGAAGCAGTGAGGAAAATGCCAGTTTTGTTGCACGTTCCAATAAAAGACTTCACTGGGAAGATATGTTGTTATTTAAGCGCCTTGGTATTGAAAGATATGACTGGGGAGGCATTTCCAACGTTGAAAATCCCAACGGTATTGATATTTTTAAAATGAAATTTGGCGGAGAAATTATAACATATTATAATGTATATGAGGGATACTCTCTAATTGGAAAAGTTGCTATTAATGCGTTGAAGCATCGAAAGGAACAGTAAGATATATGGGAAAAAATGTGATGCTTATGGTACCGCTTTTAGACCAGGGCGGGCTGGAACGAATCTGCGCCATGACGGCAAAGCTGCTTACGCCCCACTGTCACCTGACCCTTGTGGTATTCAGCACAAAGGGTATGATTTATGATGTGGATGGCGTGGACATGATTGACCTGAACCTGGGAAGCGTGCCGGGAAAAGTCGGAAAAGCCGTAAATCTGTGCAAACGTATTCGTGCCATTAAAAAAATAAAAAGAGAACGAAACATAGAAATCACATACAGCTTCGGCCCCACTGCCAATCTGGCGAATGTCTTTACGAGAGTAAAGGATAAAATCTGGGTGGGTATCCGCGGCTACGGTGCCCTGCAGGACAAAAACAGCATGAAGCGGTTGTGCAGGAGGGCGGACCGGGTCATCTGCTGCTCCAAGGTCATGGCGGATGATGTAAAAACCCAGTTCGGGGCAAAGGACGTGGTCTGTGTATACAATCCCTGCGACGTGGAAAGCATCCGGCGGCTGGCAAAAGAACCTCTGCCGGCGGACAGACAGAAATTTTTTGACGAAGGCGCACCGGTTGTGGCAGCCATGGGAAGAGAACACGATGTGAAGGGGTTCTGGCACCTTATCAAGGCGTTTGCCCTGGCAAAAAAGAAAATTCCGGCGCTGAAGCTCATGATTGTGGGCGAGGGCACCTTTGCGGAGTACCGGAAGCTGGCAGAGGATTTGCAGGTGGAGCAGGACGTCTGGTTTACCGGCGTACAGAAAAATCCCTTTGCCTACTTAAAACAGGCTTCCCTTTTTGTGATGACATCCGTCAGCGAGGGCTTTCCCAATTCCCTGATAGAGGCCATGGCGGTAGGGCTTCCGGCTATGTCGGTAAACTGTAAAACCGGTCCCGCAGAGATATTCTTAGACGATTACCGGAAAGGCGGGGACGAGCATACCGTTATCGAGGGAGAATATGGCGTACTTCTGCCGGTCATTAATCCAGAAAAAAATTTAGATGCTTCTGTCATGGAAAAGGAAGAGAAAATTATGGCAGAGCAGATGGTAAGTATGCTGGAAAATACTAAGAAGTTAGAATATGCTGGAAATGTATCTGAATCACGGGCTTGTTTTTTTAACAGGCAAAATTACTGTAAGAAGTTGCTTGACATGATTTATGAAAGGGAGTAAGAAAGTGAAAAATATGCGTGAGACGAGTTTAAAACGACTTTTTTTTTATGTGATACTGCTTATAGTTGAAATAATTTGGGGAATGTTGTCCCTTGGAACAGAAGTGCTGAGCAAGTCGAGTAAAAACATAGTATATTATGTAGTTGCTATTTTGCTTGCGTGTATCAGTTATGCTGTTTACGAAAATGTAGTGCCTGATAAGCGGAGCATAGGAAATACAGGCGAAAAATGGGTGGCATATATCTTGTTTGGCGTATTTGGCTTATTGACGGTTCAAATATTTGTAAGACCATATATCTGGGGAACAATATCTAATTATTTTTCTCAAAACAAAATTACAGGTATTATCAAAATTCTTTTACTCATAATAACCATAGCAATAGCAATCTGCATTTACGGAAATAAAAAAGTAAAATTGCCGGAAATAAACAAAATCTGCTTATGGGGACTGTACATAATCATAATTTGCGTATCTGTCTGGTCCTTATGCAGAGGCAATGTATTTGAAAGTGATCTTTATCATTTTGATGCTTATTATCATTCTATTTATAAAGCATATCATTTACAGGCGTACAGTGAAGTAAACAGTGGTATTTATGGATTTTACGGTATGCTTTTATTGCCGTTTACCAGAATAATGGGTGTATCCTATAACGGGGTCATTTATTTAATGGCAATTCTGAATGGTGTAACTTTAGCCTGCTGCTTTTATGTATTGGAAAATATTCTGTCGTCCGCATGGATAAAGGTCATTGCAGCAGTGAGCCTTTCTTCTTATGTTGTATGGGAAAGAACCAGCTTGTATTGCCAGATGTTTCCGCATCGAATTCTTTTTGGAGGAATTATTTTAGCTTATATTGTATGGGCAGCAAAACGGAAAAAAAATAATTTTTGTTATACGATAATAGGGGAGATATTATGCATACTGGCTATTACATGGAATGTGGAAACCGGTGTGGCTGTGGTACTGGCCTTTGTGGGATATAATATTGTAAAAGTATGCCAAAAGTGGGAGATAAAACAGCTTCAGTGGTGGTTACACAGTATAGGCGCTTTTCTGCTTGCACCTATAGCTTTCTTTGGTGCGTATGGGCTGGTTGGTTTTTACAATCTTTTGACAGGAGGCAGCTTTTTAACGATTAAAGTTTTTTTGTTTCCGATTGTAGGCAGTGAACAGGATTTTATAGATTTATTATTTATTAATTTGCCGCTTAAGATCAGCCCGTGGATGGGATGCTGTTCAATAATTTTTGCATGTGCGGTCTATGTTATGAGAAAGTGTTTCTTTGAAAAAAATGCTGACTCCAGGACTGGTATTTTAGCCGCAGCAACTATTCTGGTAGCTGTTGAAATGATTTACTATGTGAACCGTCCTTCTTATTGGTGCCTGTATATTGTTATACCGGTTATGGGGATTTTGATGGGATGGCTTGCGGAAAATACAGGAAATTACAATGGAAAGATACCGCATGTTGTATCTGCATGGCTTATAACTATTCTGACTATGATGACATTAGTGTTTCCTGTCAGGATGGTTATGCAGCAGAAAGAGTATACACAGCAAAGAGATATGGAAAAAATAGAAAAGTTTGCTGATGAGGTAAAGAATATAGTGCCTGCCGATACAATAGGTTTTGGAGAAGGTATAGATGAAATATATAGTCTGCTCGGATGGAATGCGGGTTATTTTGGAATGGATATGCCGGATATTATTTATTCGAATAAGGTTTGTGTAGATTATATATTTAACCTTATAGAAGAGGCGGACAGTATTTTTGTGTATGATGATTCACTGAATACCCTTTCCTATTATTATGGAAATAATACATGGAAAGAAGAGGAATTCTTAAAAAATCATACTTGTGTGGCTGACTTGTACTATGGTGATAATGACAAATATAATTACAGATTATATATAAAAAACAAATAAGTATTTGCAGCTAAGTATTTGCATATGAGATAAATTGACTCTGTTTTGCGATTATGCTATATTTAAAATAGGCATTTGCTATGAATGGAGAGTATTTCATGAAAAAAGACAGATATATAAACATTATACTGGCTGCACTTGCAATTATTATAGTATTACCAATTTTGCTGTTAAGTTTTTATACAGTTCCTTATAATGATGATTTCGCAACAATATGGGATGTGACCCAGAAAATGCAGAATACGGGGAAGGGAATGTTTGACAGTGCATTAGCGTTAACAATAGGGCGCTTTGAAAATTGGGGAGGATTTTATGCAGGATCATTTCTTAACTATTTTATTAACCCATACATGCGGTGGGGAATAATAGGACATCAGATAACGATTTTTGCAATTAATTTGGCATGGGTAGCTGCCTTATTTCTGTTCATAAGGGTTATCATGTGCGATGTTTGCAAAGTGAAAGACTGGAAAAGCACACTTATTATATATATAGGAATGCTGCTGTGCTTTTTTAATTTATATTATTATTCGGAAACTACTTATTGGTACTGTACGGCAGTTTCTTATGTGCTTTTAGCTGCTGCTATGTTATATGGTATAGCATTAGACATACATTATGTTGCTACAGGAAAGAAAAGATATGCCTTAGGAGGAATTATCTGTGGGCTTCTGGCAAGCGGAAGCTCATTAAATTTAGTGGCGTTAAACTGTGGTCTGGCATTGCTGGTTGTGATATATAGTATTACAATTAAAAAATGGCATAGATCACTGGTATATTTTACGGCTTCTCTTTTGAGCGGACTGCTTAATGCAAGCGCCCCGGGAAATTTTGTGAGGAGCGGCGGTGATTTTAACATATACAGGGTAATGGACACCTTGTTCTTTTCCTTTACACAATTTGTTTTTAGAATTTTGCGCCTTATGAAACATAGCCCGTTCCTGTTAATTTTAATAATAATGTTTTTTTGTATGTTGTTCTTTAAGAAGTCGGAAGACTCCGGAATACGATGGGGACATCTGGTATTTATGGCTATATTTGTTTTAATAGGTGGAACTGTGGTCGATTTTCCGGTTATTTTGGGATACGGCAAAGAATATTTCCCGGATAGATGCTTGTATGTAGAAGACTACGTTATTTACCTGGGGGCTTTTGCCTTCATATATTGTATGGCAGAGGTGTGCAAAAGAAATCATATAGATTCTAAGCTGAAATTTAATATTCTGCTTCCTGTTATGATGCTGTTATGTGTGATAGCGGGCTGGAACAATATGGGAAGCAATATAAAACATTGTCTTACACTTCAAAGCATTCGGGAAATAGCTGACGGAACCGCCGCTGAGTATTATGTATACTGGAATTCTGTTTTAGGGGAAATAAAAAATGCGGATAGTGCTGCGGTTCTGGTGGAAAGAGGAGAAAAAAACAGAAATAGTCTCATATTGCAGGATATTACATTGACAGAAGATTCGGATGATTGGGTAAATAGGGCGGTAGCTTCCTGTTATAAGAAAAAAACAGTTATACTAAAAATAAAGGATAAAGAAAATTTATGAAACTATCAATAGTTATTCCTGTGTATTATAATGAAGAAAATCTTCTTCCCTTGTATGAGGATATCAGAGAGAAAATTATAGATAAGATTGATTATGAATATGAAATCGTTATGGTAAATGACGGTTCTAAGGATCAAAGCTGGAACATTATGCAGGATCTTGCGAAAAAGGATTCCCATATTCATACCATCAGTTTGTCAAGAAATTTTGGTTCTCATGCAGCAATATTATGTGGATTGAGTAATAGTACAGGAGACTGCGCGGTCGTGAAAGCAGCAGATTTGCAGGAGCCGACAGAGTTGATTTTGCAGATGGTAGATTCCTGGAAAAAAGGCAATAATGTAGTATTGGCGGTGAGAGAGGGAAGACAAGAGCCGAAAAAGCAGACATTTTTTGCAAATCTTTATTATGCATTGGTCAGAAAATGTGCATTGCCCAATATGCCCAAGGGGGGATTTGATGTCTATCTTTTGGACAGAAAAGTAATTACCGTTTTGCAAAATCTGGATGAGAAGAATTCTGCACTTACCGGGCAGATTTTGTGGAGTGGTTTTAAGACAGATATCATATATTACACACGCCTTGCAAGAACGGCAGGGATAAGCCGATGGACATTAAAAAAGAAAATCAGACTGGTAATGGATACGCTGTTCAGCTTTTCCTCACTTCCTATAACAGTAGTACTGGGCGTAGGAACATTTTCTATAATTGTGGCAATTATATGGGCGGTTGTGGTTTTAATTGCCAAAATTGCAGGTTATATTAATGTTTCAGGATGGACAACCTTGTTTATTTTTAATCTGTTCAGCTTCGGCATTATTATGATGACGTTGGGAATTATAGGGGAATATCTTTGGAGAACCTTCGATGCATCAAGAAAACGCCCACCTTATATTATAGAAGAGGATGATTTCTCAATGGAGGAAAAGAAACGATGATTCGACTTCGTAATCTGCAAAAAAAAGATGCTGAATTTATGCTGGAATGGATGCATGATAAAGAATTGCAAAAGTGTTTCAGAAAAAAGATGGCGGATGTAACGCTGGAAGAGGCTATGGCATTTTGCACAGCCGGTAATACAGAAGAACAGGTACGGGACGGTGCGAATTTGCATTATGCAATAGTAAATGAACAGGATGAATACCTCGGAACAATCAGCTTAAAAAATATAGATCTTGAGAATAAAAATGCGGAGTATGCCATCAGTATGCGGAGGTGTGCACACGGAACAGGCGCAGCCGCTGAGGCAACGGGATTACTGTTGGAAAAAGGATTTAACCGGCTGGGATTACACAGGATTTATCTCAATGTTTTAAAAGATAATACGCGTGCAATCCGATTTTATGAAAAATGCGGATTTACATATGAAGGTGAATTCAGAGATTGTATACGGATTGATGGTGAATATAAGAACTTAAAATGGTATAGTATACTGAAAACAGATTTTGATAACCTAATGTAATGCAAACGATAAACTTATTATTAAAAACAAGAAGGGTCATTAGTTATGAAAAAAAGATGTTTGCTTTTTTTTCTGTTAGCATTAGCACCATTGTGTATTAGCTCTATTTTTTTAATGTTGGAATCGCAAGCGCAAAGCTTATTGACGGTTATGCCTGAGTGGAATGATGAAGATTTTTATTTTAATCAAATCAAGTCGATGTTAACGTACGGACATCCTCTTGGATATTACGGTTATGATGGAAGTCATGCAATGGTTGGAAATTTTGGTGCGCATGGCTTTATATGCATGGTGCCATATGCTATTTTTTGCAAAATATTTGGTTTACATCTGAATTCTATTACTCTATTGAACAATATATTTCTGTGTATAGATATATTATTATATGAATTTCTTTTTAAGCCATCTATTAAAAAAATTCTATTATTTATCACCTTGATCAGTTCTCCTATGGTAATTTTTTATACAAATACATCCATGATGGAGGCTGAACATTATTTTTTTGCAATAACCATTGCACTTGAAATGGTGTATATGATTGAAAATAAAGATAATAAAAAGACTAAGACGTTATTGATATTCAGTGTAATTTATGCGGTTCTATGTAGAATTACTTGGAGTGTTCTGTTCTTCCCTATGATACTTATTTTGCTAAAAAATACAAAGGCTGTCTCTAAGATTGCAAAATGTATCTTAGCCGGAATAGGGTCGATTATTGGCTGTATAGTATGTTATATGATTTCTCGTGTTTTTACTGCACCGTATTTTCCGGGCATATATATTATAGACGAATACATTGATTTGCTGAAAACGGGCATAACATTTTCAAAAGTTAGAGGACTTATTGAAGAAACATATGATGGGGTAGTAAGCGCGTTGGGTCATTTTGACGTAATGTGGGTGAATGTTTCGAGAGATTACATAATAGTGGTAATAATTTTGACATTACTTTTTTTACTATTAAATCGGAAAAAAGAAATGGCTTATATCCCAGCCGTAGTATTGTTAGGCTTTTTTATAGGTATTTTTGCTTTATATTATGGAGAGGGTATAGCGATTAGACATATATATCCGGCAGCATTGTTTGCTGTAGTTTATATGTTTGCATCCTTAAATAGTGGGAAGATGAGATATGCTATATATGCAGTAAGCAGTATAATGTTTATATGTACATTTGTGCTACAGATTAATCACGAGTATGCAGGAAGAAACTGCTGGAATACTGAGGAACGGCAAAAATTTTATTCTGATATTCAATCACATATGGATGTAATACAAATATCTGAGAATGAGGAAACACCTTGGGATAACACTCTGGGAATATCTCTTAAAAATAGTATTGATAGGATCTATGAACTGTTTGTTCCGGCTGGTACGGGAATAAATTACTATATGGATTTCCCGGAAAAAAATGGAGAAATGCCCCGGTATTTTATGATTTCCAATAACGAAGAGGATATAAAGGCATTGATTAATCTGGGATATAAAAAAATTGATGAGTTTGAGGAAATACTGATTTTTGAAAAATGAGGGTGAGAAGCATGAACGTGAAACAGTATAGAATATTAAGTAAATATAATATTTCATAGGAGATGAAAAATGGAGAAGTTTAAGGGTGTACAAATGCTGGAATTTCCGCAACATGGTGATGACAGAGGACATTTAGTGATTGTAGAAGGCTTAAAAGATATTCCGTTTGAAATAAAACGTATTTTTTATATATACGGAACGGGAAAGGATGTTGTCCGGGGACAGCATGCAAATCGGAAAAGCCAGTTTGTATTGATCAATGTGAAGGGCTCCAGCAAGGTAAAAGTAAAAGACGGACAGGGAAATGAAGCAACTTTTTCCTTAAACAGACCGCATACGGGTATATACCTGCCCAATATGATATGGAAGGAAATGTACGATTTTAGTGAAGATTCGGTCTTGCTGTGCCTTGCAAGTGAACATTATGATTCCCAGGAATATATTCGTGATTATGCAGAATTTATTAAATTGATAAATGAAACAGTGGAGAAATAAACATGAAAATAATGCCTAACAGAATGGATTTGGGATTTTATAAATATCAGGATGAATTTGAGAATAAGGCTTTAGAGGTTTTGAGATCCGGCTGGTACATATTGGGGAAAGAAGTAAGCAGCTTTGAAAGAGAATTTGCAGAATATCTTGGAACCGGTTACTGTGTAGGTTTAGCCAGCGGATTAGATGCTTTATGGATTGCATTTCGTGTATTGGGAATTGGAAAAGGCGATGAAGTGCTTGTACAGGGAAATACATATATTGCAAGTGTTATGGGAATTACCATTAACGGCGCTACTCCTGTTTTTGTTGAACCGGATGAGTACTATAATATTGACGCATCGGAACTGGAGAAAAAAATAACACCGGCAACCAAGGCAATTCTGGTGGTACATTTGTATGGACAGGCTTCCAATATGGAAGCAATTATGGATGTGGCACGGAAACACCAATTAAAGGTCGTAGAGGATTGTGCACAGTCCCATGGAGCAGATTTTAATGGAAAAAAGACGGGTACTTTCGGTGATATCGGTTGCTTTTCCTTTTATCCGTCCAAGAATCTCGGAGCATTTGGCGATGCCGGTGGAATTGTGACCAATGATCCTTCCCTGGCAGAACAGGTAAGAGTGTTCCGAAACTATGGAAGTGAAAAGAGATACTATAATCGCGTAGTGGGAACAAACTCCAGACTGGACGAATTGCAGGCCGGATTACTTAGAGTAAGATTGTCCCATATTCAGGAATTAGAAGAGGAGAAAAGAGCTATTTGTGAACGATATTTACAAAATATTAAAAATCCTCTGGTAATTCTTCCGAAAATCAGGGAAGGTGCGACTCATATCTGGCATCAGTTTGTGATTCGGTGCGAAGAAAGAGATGAACTGATTGCCTATCTGAATGAGAAGGAAATAGGAACCATAATTCATTATCCCATACCACCACATATGTCCGAGGCATATCAATATCTGCACATTCCTCAGGGTTCTTTACCTGTTACGGAAAAATATGCAAAGACCGTATTGTCACTGCCGCTGTATAATGGTATGAGTGAAACAGAACAGAATTATGTGGTTGAGGCAATTAATGATTTCACAGGAGTGTAAGTGGGGCTACATGGTTTGACGCTATTGTGGGAATAATGCTATATTAAAGGTCAATCCCTATATTAAGAACTATTCCGTTAATTTAGGATAGAAAGGATTCATAAATGGATAAAATAGCGGTGTTGATTCCATGCTATAATGAGGCTCAGACAATAAAAAAAGTTGTAGAAGATGCTAAAACAGCACTGCCGGAAGCAACGATATATGTTTACGATAACAATTCTGTAGACGGAACTGACAAAATTGCTGAAAATGCAGGAGCGGTTGTAAGATATGAGTATCAGCAGGGGAAAGGTAATGTTATACGGCGAATGTTCCGTGAGATAGATGCCGAATGCTATATCATGGTAGATGGAGACGATACATATCCGCTGAATAATGCGCGGGATATGGCGGATGCTGTTTTAAGGAAGAATGCGGACATGGTAGTGGGAGACAGACTTTCTTCCACTTATTTTCAAGAGAACAAAAGGCCTTTTCACAATATGGGAAACTCTTTGGTGAGAGGAGTGATTAACAGACTTTTTGCCTGCAACATCCGGGATATCATGACCGGCTACCGGGCTTTTAGCTATGAATTTGTAAAGACATTTCCGGTTTTATCAAAGGGCTTTGAAATCGAAACGGAAATGACCATCCATGCGGTTTACAACAACATGCAGCTGGAAAATATCGTGGTGGATTACCGTGACAGGCCGGAGGGAAGCGTGTCCAAATTAAGCACCTATTCCGACGGCTTTAAGGTTTTAAAAACTATTGTGCAGTTATATAAAAATTACAAACCTTTTGGCTTTTTTACTTTACTTGCCTTTTTACTTACAATAGTTGCGCTTATTATGTTTATTCCTGTATTGATAGAATTTTTCCAGACACATTTGGTGAATAGATTTCCTACTTTGATTGTTTCATGTTTTGTGGAACTTGCGGCTATACAGGCTTTTTTCTCGGGAATGATTTTATCCGATATTGCTAAAAAAAACCGACGTGATTTTGAATTTCAGCTAAATCAGGTGACAAGACAGAAGAAGGAGAAGGCAGATTGAGCAAAAAAAAAATATTCAATATAGATAATTTGATTTTTGTTACATGTATTTTATTTTATATAAGCTGGTTTTTTGCAGACGGAGTTACGTTCTCAAATGATTCATGGGGATATATTCATGCAATTCCCAGCAGAGAGCCCTTGTATCCCACTTATTTATTTCTCTTTCGCAGAATATTTTCTAAAAATATTTATCTTAAAGCAGCGTCTTTAGCACAGTGTATTTTAGCGGCAATTGCTACGTTTAAATTTAGTATAACAGTGGAAAGAAAATGGTCATTGAAGAAAATCCCTACGTTGATAATTGTAGCTATGCAGCTCGGTGTGGTTTTATTATGCAGATTTGTTGCCAACAGACATGCGGCGTATTGTAATGAGATATGTTCAGAAGGACTTGCAATTCCGCTGTTTGTGCTGTTTATAACCGAAATACTTATGTATACATGGAAAAAAAATACAGGTGCTTTAATTCTGTCTTCCTTTTATGCAGTCTGCCTTATTTGCGTTCGCAAACAAATGTACATCGTAATCCCTATTATGATTTTGGTTTTTATCATACAGTTTTTCCGAAAGGACATAGGATGTAAAAGATTGCTTGGCAATTTGGGGATAGTTCTGCTTGTCTTTTTGGTCAGTGTAGGTGCGGATATCTTTTACAACTATTGTGTAAGGGGTGTGGCGACGAGGCATACAACGGACTCTTCCGCGGCCGTGATCACGCTGGTATATGCATCGGGAACAGAAGACGCCGGATACTTTGAAAATAAAGAAATCCGGACACTGTATACAGATATTATGCAGGAAGTGGAGAAAAACGGTTACAATTATAAATATGCATCCGGAAATTGGCTAAACAGGTATAACCATTATTCCGATCACTATGATTTGATATCCTACGGGATTCTGAACAAGGCTTTTTATGACTATATTGAACATACATCAGGGGCTTCCGGACTTCTGAAGGAGCAGGCTTTTGATGATCTGAATCGTGTGTTTATTGATACACTGCTTCCGGCCAACTGGAAGAGAGCAGTGGGCGTTATAACAGATAATATAATGGCAGGTATTTGCAATACGATATCAAAAGCGGATAACAGACTTACCTGGTATAATATGTTGTTTGTACTTATTTACCTGGGACTGCTTGTTTATATGGGGGTGCAAAAAAAGGAAAAGGCCTTCTGGCTGGGAACGGTTATACTGATTTCTACAGCCATGAATGTTGCGGCGGTAGGAGTTATGATTTTTGCCCAGACCCGGTACATGATTTACAATATGCCCTTTGTTTACATTGCCATGTACCTGATGCTCAGGGAAATGTACTTTATCTGGAAGGACAAAGCCAAAAGGAGAACACATGCGTAAAATAGTATTTCACTTAAACTGCCTGGAACAGGGCGGAGCGGAGCGGGTGGTAACCACACTGGCAAACCGTCTGGTACAGGAAGGGTATGATGTTTATATCGCCACAGAATGGGTGGCGGAAAATGAATTTGCCATAGACGAAAGAATTCACAGGGTGCATGTGGGACTGACGGAAAAACAGGAAAAGGCTTCCGCAAAACGGCAGTTTTTCATGCGGATTTCCAACCTGAAAAAGTTTTTGAAAAAGGAAAAGCCGGATATCCTGATTGCCTTTGCCCAGAAAGCCAACTACCGGGCGCTGATGGCGACCTACTTTATGCGGCTTCCGGTGATTGTTTCCGTACGGACAAACCCCTATCTGCACTATGTGGGAAAGTGGGATAAGATTTTAATTCCTCTTTTGTATCCCACAGCGGCGGGCAATGTGTTCCAGACGGTGGGAGCAAAGGAATTCTTTACAAAAAAGATACAAAAAAAATCTAAAATCATCCTGAATCCCATCAATGACAAGTATATCGGAGTACCGGAACCGGCAGAAAGACGGAAAACGGTGGTGCAGTCCGGCAGACTGGTGGACTTTAAAAACCAGCTTCTTCTGATTGATGCCTTTGTAAAGGTGCATGAAAAGCATCCCGATTATACACTGGAAATTTACGGCGGGGATTCCCATGACGGCACGAAGGAGCTTCTGGAAAAGAGCATTGCAAAAAAACAGGCAGAAGAGTATGTGCATCTGATGGGAGCCAGCGATGAACTGGAAAAGAAATTAAACGATGCGGCGCTGTTTGCCTTTTCTTCCGACTGGGAGGGACTTCCCAATGCACTGATGGAAGCCATGGCGCTGGGACTTCCCGTTGTGGCAACGGACTGCCCCTGCGGCGGACCGGCGACGCTTATCGAAAATGAGAAAAACGGACTGTTGGTGCCCATTAAGGATGCGGATGCCCTGGCAGCAGGCATGAACCGGCTGATTGAGGACAGGGATTTCGCGGAAAAACTCGGCAGGGAAGCACGTAAAATCAAGGACATTGCCAACACGGAAGCAGTGGTGCGGCAATGGAAGGACTATATCGAAGAGCTGTGTAAAAAATAAGGGAATGGGTGTTCAATAATTATGATTACTTCTGAAAACAAAAAATACATATACTTGATACTCGCGTTACTTCCATTTGCTATAAGCAGTTTGTTTCTGTTTTCAAAGTCAGAGCATCAATCTTTGTTCACGGTTATGCCGTCATGGAGTGACGAAGTTTTTTATTTCAACCAAATTAAATCCATGATAAAATACGGGAATCCTTTAGGGTATTATGGATATGACGGAAGTCACGCTATATTAGGAAATTTTGGTACGCATGGTTGGTTCCTTTTAATACCGTATGCGGTTTTTGGCAGAATATTTGGATTACATTTAAATACAATTCCTGTTTTAAATAATTTTTTCCTAAGCATCGCAATTCTTATATATATATATATATATCGGCCGACAATTAAGAGGACGATTATGTTTATTGTTGGAATTAGCTCTCCATTGGTAATATTTTATGCGAATACATCATTGATGGAGGGAGAGAATTATTTCTATGCAATAATTTTAGCTGTTTTGCTGTCAAATTTTGAAAAAAATACTAAGAAAATAAAAAATATACTAATTGTAGTGACTATTTGTGCCATTTTTTGCAGAGTTACTTGGGCTATTATGTTGTTCCCATTAACGATGAGCTTATTGAATGGAAAGAGATGCAACACGATAATTAAATGGATGCTTGCGGGAATTGTAACTATTGCAGGTACCGTAGTAGGATATGGTTTTTTTCGACTATGCGGTGCCGCATATTTCCAACAGACGTATGCAATGAATGATATTACTGTGTTATTTAAGGAAGGTGTTAGTTATCACAATATAAGAAACATTTTAGAAAATATATATGATGGATTCACAATAACCTTGGGAAAATATGATCAGATATGGAGCAACCATGCAAGGTGGTATTTAATCACCACAATTATAATTTCACTGCTCTTTATGGTGTTCAATTTTAGAAAACAAAAATTGAGCTATATGCCATTCTTAATAGTTATGGGAGGACTTACAGGAATTATTGCTTTTTATACCTCTGGAATGCAAGCGATTAGAAATAGTTATCCATTTGCTGTTTTTTCCTTCGTATATATAATATGTTCATTGCAAAATGATAAGAAAAATTGGATTGTTTACAGTGCGTGCATTTTATTTTTTGGAAGTACATTTTTAATTCAGGGTCAATATGGATATGAATATAGGGAGGACTGGTACGTAGTACAAAAAACGGGATATTATGAATCACTCGAACAAAATATGATGCATATTTCCTTAGATGAGGAAGATGTAAACCCATGGAACAATACATTGGGAGTTTTTACCAACCAATCCCCAAAGTCAGTTTATCAGCTGTTTACACCTGCAGGATTAGGAATAAATTATTATCATGAAATCCCAGAGTCAAAGGAAGATTTGAAGCCTAAATATTGTCTTTTGATGAAACATGATGAAGATGCTATGAGCAAAATAGAAGAATTTGGTTATAATAAAATTTGTCAGTTCTATGATGTGGCCTTGTATGAGAAAGATAAGGAATAAAAATGAGAAAACGGCTGATTAAAAAGAAAATTTGTTATTTTATATATTTTTTAATATTTTTATATGGATGCGCTTTGGCTTGGCTATTTTACAACCAAGCTCTTATTCCGGTTAATTCACCAAACAACTTTTTTGAATCGGATATTCCCAAACACATAGAGATGAGCATAAATGGAACATCATATAGTATTTTAGAGCTGATATTTAAGCTATTTGCCCAAAGCAAACATATGGCCTGTTGGATTTCAATGTTTCTGACGATAATTGCAATTTCTACTGTTTTTGTAACAGAATTGTTGCTTAGATTTATTATGGGGGAAGGCAATGGGTGGAAGACGTGGGCAGGCGCATTGCTATGTAGTTTTATTATGCCAGCATATGTTAACAGATGTGGGAGTAAAAGGTATATAAGCTATCAGTCAGGAAATATGTGGCATAATCCCACATACCTTGTTATGAAATGTCTGGGAATATTGATTTTATATTTATATTTCATATGGAGAATAGATGGCAGAGAAAAGTTAAATTGGGGGAGGTGGCTCCTGTTTTCTACTCTTTTGACGCTATGTACGGCAATTAAACCGAGCTTTTTTTGTGTATTTGCTCCAATTTTTTCATGGAAACTGTTTATTGGCTTTATACAAAGAAAAAATACCTTTTTAAATATGATAAGGACAGGAAGTGTATTAATTCCCTCGTGTATTGTTATACTGTGGCAGAGCATGGTATTATTTGGAGGTAGCTCAGAACAAGGTATTCGTGTAAAATTTTTTGCTTATTTTGGGCTATGGGCAGAAAGACCGCTGCTGACTGTTATATGCTCTATTTTGTTTTCATTAGTTGTGTTTTTATTATGTATAAATACCTTAAAGAATGATCCGGCATATCTCTTTGCAATTGGACTTTTATTGTGTGGTTTTCTTCAGGCAGCACTATTGATAGAAACAGGAGAACGTATGAGTCACGGAAACTTTATTTGGGGTTATTCGTTCGCAATATACATAATACAAGTGTTTAGCGTTGCAAAATGGTTTATATTATGCAAATGTAAAAATCGACTAATAAAGATTGGAACTAAAATAGCTACGGCATGCTTGATTTACCAAAGCTTTTGTGGTGTGTATTTTTTTATACATATGTTACAAGGTCAAACATATTTGATGTAGTTGCCTTATTAAGCAACAATTGTATGTTGTTTCTGCTTTTTTTCCAAAACTGCCGGGAATTTCGTCAACTCCGGATACCGGTGGACGGGTAAATAAAGCCGTGGCAGTCTGCTATGACAAAGAAGATGTACAGTATATTACTGTTGAATAAAGGGAGGACTTATGTTTTCATACGAAGATTACCGGAAAATAATTGAGATTATCAAATCCACGGGTCTGCAGGCAGGCTATAAGGAAGCCATTAACAGGGACAAGTTTATCCTGATGCGGCATGATGTGGAGTACAGTGTGGAGAGAGCGTACCATTTATCCAAAGTAGAAGAGAGCATGGACTTTACTTCCACCTATTTCTTCCAGTGGACCAACAACTCCTACAATATTTTGTCCAAGCGCAATATGGACATGGTAAAGGACATGCATGAAAGAGGACATGTCATCGGTCTGCACTATGCCTTAAACGGCATGACGGATATGGAGCTGGTGAGAAAGCAGATTGTGAAGGAAATGAGCATGTTAAGCGAGATGTTCGGTTTCAAGGTGGACATTTTCTCCGTACACAGACCTTCCAAAGACATCCTCAGGGAGAACATCAAGCTTCCCGGCATCTTAAATGCGTACCAGGATGATTTCTTTACGTTTGCGGAAAATGTAACCGAGGACACTCCCGTAGCCGTGAAATACATGTCCGATGCCAACCACATCTGGCGCTACGGTTATCCGGATGAAAAGAACATTCTGCCCCATGACAAGGTACAGATTTTAACCCATCCTTTTGCCTGGACAAAAAACGGCTATGACAATTTCAACAATTATAAGACCCTGGTTACGGAAAAGGAAAAGGAACTGATTGAAAGTATTGATGCGGAATGCAAGGATTTCGTAGAGTATAAGGATTATTTTATGGAAAAAGCAGTATTGTAAAGACAGTATTGTAAAGACAGCGGAGGTATACCCATGTGCGGCATATGCGGATTTTTCAGCAAAAAGACCATTACAACCGAACAGCTTAAGGCAATGAACGATACCATGTATCACAGAGGCCCCAATGACAGCGGAGAAGAGATTTACCCGGCGAAGGACGGCTACACCGTAGGACTTGCCCAGAGAAGATTGTCTATTCTGGACTTATCGGCGCTGGGACACCAGCCCATGCATTCTCCCGACAAAAGGGTGTCCGTGGTGTTTAACGGCGAAATCTATAACTTTCAGGAAATACGGGAAGAGATAAAGGAATATGAGTTCCGTTCCAACTGCGACACGGAGGTCATTATTGCCGCCTACTTAAAATGGGGCATTTCCTGCGTGGAGAAATTCAACGGCATGTTTGCCATTGCCCTTTACGACAGAGAGGACGACTCCTTCTACTTAGTAAGGGACAGAATCGGCAAAAAACCGCTGTATTACTGGCTGACCGGGGAGGGCATTGTATTCGGTTCCGAATTAAAGCCCATTATGAAGTGCCCGGGATTTGAAAAACACATCCGTACCGAGGTGATTTCCCGCTACCTGTATCATCAGTACATTAATGCGCCGGACACCATCTTTGAGGATGTATACAAGCTGGAGCCGGGAGTAGTTCTGCAGTTTCAGGCGGGCAGAAAGTCCACCTGGAAATACTGGGATGTGAAGACAGTTTATCAGGAAAAGAAGGCACAGCCGGTAACCGATTACGCGGAAGCCAAGGAAGAGTTAAAGAACCTGTTAAAACGTTCCGTTTCCCTGCGAATGATTGCGGATGTACCTCTGGGTACGTTCTTAAGCGGCGGTTACGACTCCTCTTTGGTAACGGCGGTTGCGCAGAATTTGAAGAGTGAGCCGGTAAAGACCTTTTCCATCGGCTTTAACGAAGAAAAATATAACGAAGCGAAGTTTGCCAAAGAAGTGGCAAAGCACTTAGGCACCAATCATACGGAAGTTTATATCAGCGAAAAGGAAATGTTTGATTTGGTGGCAAGCATTCCGAAGTACTATGACGAGCCCTTTGCGGACAGCTCCCAGATACCTTCCATGCTGGTGGCGGAGCTGGCAAAGAAGGATGTAACTGTTGTGCTTTCCGGGGACGGCGGCGATGAATTTTTCTGCGGCTACAATGCTTACGATAAAGTGGGACAGGCACAGAAGCTGGATGTGCTGGGCGGCATGACATATGGTTTCTGCAATCTGCCGGGCATCCGGAACACGGGGCTTCTGGACAAATTGCCTTTTAAGGTGCGCATTATTGCCAAGAACCGTGACAAAGAAACCAAGACCCAGTTCGGTGCGGACAGCTATCTGTATACGGCAACCCATATGGTAAAGGGGGACGGCATTTCCATTCTGTACCCCATGGAACAGGCATACGGTGAAAAGAACTGGCAGGAACGAAGAATGCTTTTGGACATGGATACCTATCTGCCGGGTGATATTCTCTGCAAGGTGGACAGGGCAACCATGAAGTATTCCCTGGAAGCCAGATGCCCCATTATGGATAAGGATGTGATGGAGTATTCTTACAGACTGCCCCATTCCTTCAAGTACGGCAACCACATAAAGAAGAGAATTTTGAAAGACATTGCCTACGATTATATCCCGAAGGAACTGCTGGACAGACCGAAGGTAGGCTTCGGCGTGCCTTTGGACAAATGGCTCAGAGGCCCCTTAAAGGAGCAGCTTCTTTCCCTGGCAGATACGGATTTCCTGAACAGGCAGGATATTTTTGATACCGCATTTTTACAGAAGATGCTGCACACCTATATGGAGCACGGGGACGGCGGTCCGGCAACCGGTGCCAACTACTCCAAGCTCATGTGGTCTTATTTTGTGTTCCAGCAGTGGTACCGGTATTTCATGGAGTAAACGAATATGGCGGAAAAGAAAACCATTGCTTTTTACTGCAGCTCCCTGACTAAGGGCGGGGCAGAAAGAGTATTTGCCAATCTGGCGGAATATTTCACGGAAAAGGGCTACCCCGTTTATATGGTGACCCAGTATCAGCAGGAAGATGAGTACTGCTTAAAACCGGGGATTACCCGCATCCTGTCCGATATTACGCCTGAGGAAGAAAAGAACGGAAGAATCGGCAATTTCTTTGCCAGATTTTTCAAGCTGCGGAATATTTTTAAGAAAATAAAGCCGGATATTGTGTTTTCCTGCAACGGAAAAAACAATTTTATGGCGCAGTGTACAAGCATGGGACTGCACTGCAAGAGTGTGGTTTCCGTGGTGGCGGACCCGAAAATGGAGTATCCCACAAAACTGATGCGCCTGCTGGCAAAAGTACTGTTCCGGTTTGCGGACGGGATTGTGTTCCAGACAAAGGAAGCCATGGATTTTTTCCCGAAGGCTGTCCGAAAAAAAGGCGTAATCCTGCCCAACTCCTTAACACCCCAGTTTATCAGGGAACGGTTTGAAGGGGAAAGGGAAAAAGAAATTGTGGCGGTGGGCAGACTGGATGACAACAAAAACCACGCCATGCTGCTTGAAGCTTTCGCCGAAATAAAGGACGACTTCCCGAACTACCGGGTGGTGATTTACGGCGAGGGCGAAAACCGGGCCAAATTAGAGAAGCTTGTTGCAGAGCGGAAGCTGGACGGCAGGGCGAGCCTGCCCGGCAGAACGGATAAAATAGAAGAGAAAATTTACAAAAGCAGTCTGTTTGTCATGACCTCCGATACGGAGGGAATGCCCAATGCCCTCATAGAGGCGATGTCCTTAGGACTGTGCGTGATTTCCACGGATTGCCCCTGCGGCGGCCCGAGGGAGTTAATTACACCGGGGAAAAACGGTTATCTCGTGCCCGTGAGGGATACGGAGGCATTGAAGGAGCAACTGATTTACTGTCTGTCCCATCCGGAGGAAGCGGAAGAGATGGGAAGAGAGGCAGCACGTATTCAGGAAAGTATGGCGCCGGACAGTGTCAACCGTAAATGGGAAGAGTATTTCGGAAAGGTAATGGGATAATGCAGATTTCGATTATCGTGGCAGTTTATAACATAGAAGCATATATCGCGCGCTGCATAGAGTCCTTATGCAGCCAGACCTACCGGAATCTGGAAATTATTCTTGTGGTGGACGGCGCCACCGATTCTTCCGGTAAAATCTGCGAAGAATATGCAGGGAAGGACGACCGGATACAGGTTGTCTACCGGGAAAACGGAGGCTTAAGCGCCGCCAGAAATACCGGCATCGAAAAAGCCACCGGGGAGTACATCACCTTCGTGGACGGGGATGACTGGGTGGAGGAAACCATGTATGAAACCATGGCGGAGCTTGCCGGCAAATACAACGCAGACCTGGTGGCATGCCGCTATAAATGCATTTACAGGGACAGTGTAAAGGACGGCTCCACCGGTAAGGTGACAGTGTATACCAGACCCTATGAGATGCTTTTGCAGTATTTAAAAGAGGATGAAGCCTATTTAATCCAGCATGCGGCATGGAACAAGCTTTACAAAAGAGAGCTGCTGGGAGAGGAACGGTTCCCGGAAGGGGAATGGTACGAGGACGTGGTATTTTCCGCCCGCATATTAAGCAGGGTGCATACCGGCGTTTATGTGGACACGGCATTTTACAACTATGTCTGTGAAAGAGAAGGCAGTATCATGAATGCCGGACTAACGGAGCGCGTCTTTACGGACCGTATTCCCGCTTACTTAAAAAAAGAAGCATTTTTAGAGACGCTGCCCGACAAAGAGGCGGTTTCCCTGCACCGTTATTATTTTTATAAAAGACTGCTTATTTTTTACGAAGAACTGTGGAAAAAGGAAAATAAGCCCCTAAAAAAACATCAGAAGGAATTAAAACAACTACTCCGGGAGAGAAGAAATACTTTTCCGGATGTTTTTGGTGTTTCCATAGCAAAAAAATCCGATATTCTGAAACTGAAAATTTTCTCCGCATCTCCGCTTTTGTTCCATGCGGTCATGTGGGTGAATGAGAAATGGATTTTACCCCGGAAACTTGGGGCAGGAGGGAAAAAATGATTATGCTGCAGATGACCGGCGGTATGGGAAACCAGATGTTTACCTATGCTTTGTACCGGGCTTTAGGGCAAATGGGAAAAGAGGTCTGCATTGAGGATTTTACCCATTACGATACGCCGGAAAAGAACTGCTTACAGACCGTGTTTCATCTGGATTACCGGAAAGCGGACAGGGAAGTCTACCAAAGGCTTACGGATTCCGCACCGGATTTTTTACACAGGGTGAAGCGAAAACTCACAGGCAGAAAAGAAAAAATTTACCAGGAAAAGGATGCCGTTCTTTTTGAACCGGAAGTTTTTCAGGCAGATGATGTTTACATGATAGGTTATTTTCAGAGTGCACGTTACTTTGAAAAGGCGGCTGACAGTCTGCGGAAGGATTTTTCTTTTAACTGGAGCACGTTCCCGGAAAAGGCAGAGAAACTGCGGGAACAGATGCAGAAGGAAACTTCCGTGAGCCTGCATATCCGCAGAGGGGACTACATGAATGAAAAGTTTGCGGGTATTTACGGCAATATCTGTACGGAGGCTTACTATGAGGCGGCGCGCCGGTATATGAAAGAGCATTTCGGGGACTGCCGGTTTTATCTGTTTACGGACGATGCCGAATGGGGAAGACAGCAGGAAAGCGAAGACACGGTGTATGTGGATGCATCGGAAGGCACGGGCGCCTATGTGGATATGGCGCTTATGAGCTGTTGTAAGCACCATATCATTGCCAACAGCAGTTTCAGCTGGTGGGGGGCATGGCTGGATGAAAATCCGGACAAAACCGTAATTGCACCGGCAAAGTGGCTGAACATATCGGAAGGAAAAGATATTTATGCAGGACTCTGTAACTGCCTTATTGACGCCAATGGCAGTGTGCAGGGCATGTAATCGGAAAAGGAGACCCACATGCGGGTAGCGATACTTTATATCTGTACCGGGAAGTATACGGTTTTTTTCAAGGAGTTTTACGAGTCCTTTGAAAAAAACTTTCTGCCGGGCATTGAAAAAACATATTTTGTGTATACGGATAAGAAAAAACTCCCTTACAGCGATAAGAAAAATGTGTGCCTTATCCCACAGAAGAATTTGGGCTGGCCGGACAATACCCTGATGCGGTTTGCACTGTTTTCCAGAGAAGAGGAACGGTTTAAGGACTATGATTATACTTTCTTTATCAACGCCAATTTCCTCTGTGTGAAGACGGTAACGGCGGAGGAGTTTCTGCCGGTTGAGGAAAATCTTTTGGTGGCGGAGCATGCCAGCGCCCACGGGAAGAATCCTAAGGATATGACCTATGACAGGAATCCGAAGTGCCGGGCGTTTGTAGACTGGGACGAAGGCAGCGTCTATGTGATGGGCGGCTTAAACGGCGGAAAGACGGGCGCTTATCTGGACATGATTCATACCCTCCGGGATAGAGTGGATGCGGACAAAAAGGAAGGTATCATTGCCCTGTGGCATGACGAATCCCAGTTAAACCGTTACATCATCGGCAGGGATGACGTGAAAATCCTGCCGCCCTGTTACGGATATCCGGAAGGCTGGGATTTGCCCTATGAGCCGGTTATGTTAATCCGGGACAAGAGCAAATATTTTGATGTGGAAGCGGTAAAGGCAGGCAGCTTTTTCGGAAGAGTGAAGCTGTATCTGAGCCGCCTGAAAAGTAAAATCGCCATTCGGAAACGCCTAAAAGCGATTGCCGGAATTTTTAAGAGGAAGGGATAAAACATGCCGTTAATCAGTGTGATTGTACCGGTGTACAATGCGGAAAAAACCATAAAAAGATGCGTGGACAGCATAAGACGGCAGACTTTTTCCGATGTGGAAATTCTTCTTATCGAAGACGGAGCAAAGGATGCTTCCGGGGCTTTGTGCGACAGCTTTGCCGGAGAGGATGCCCGCATACGGGTGCTTCACAAAAAAAACACCGGGGTATCCGCTGCCAGGAATTCGGGACTGGACATGGCGCAGGGTACCTACATCCAGTTTGCGGACAGTGACGATTACCTGCCGGAGGACTACCTGGAAAAGCTGATGCAGACCCAGAAAAAGTACGGGGAGGAAGCCTTTGTGTGGAGCGGCTTCGGCGTGGTGAACGGGACGGATGAAACCATGACGGAAATTATCCGTTACAACGAAGCGGAAACGGCGGAATGCAGCCGGAAGGATTTATTCCGTTTTTCCGGCAGGTATCTCTTAAACAGTCCCTGGAACAAGCTGTTTCACAGGGATGTTATAGAAAAAAATCACCTGCGCATGGAAGAGGGCTTAAGCATTGCCGAAGATTTACAGTTCAATATGCAGTATCTGGACGCCTGCGGGGATGTTCCTGTTGTCATCTGCAACACGGTGCAGTACCGCTATGTGAGAACCGGACAGGAATCTCTGGACAACTGTTACCGGGCGGGCTATTACGATATTCATAAACGTATTCTGACAAGGCAGTACCGCTATGCGGAAAAATGGCGGGTGCCCGGAGAGGATTACGACCTTTTTTATAAACGGTACTGGGAGTATATGCAGTCAGCCCTTGCCAACCTGAAGCTTGCGGGAGACAGGCTTTCCCATGCGGAAATACGGAAGGAAAAAAAGAAGATTTTGTGCGATGCCTTCTTTCAGGAAAGCCTGAAACGGAAAAAGGGAAGTATGGGCAGAGCGGGCTACTACGCCATGCGAAGCAGATTTGTGTGGCTGTATGATTGGTATGAGAAATTCTATTTAAAATGAGGTAAATAATGGTCAGCATAATTATTCCGATTTATAATGTGGAAAAGTATCTGGAAGAATGTGTGGAGTCTGTTTTATGCCAGACATATCAGAATTTGGAGATTATACTGGTGGATGACGGCTCTCCGGATGGGTGCGGCGCTATTTGTGAGGAATATGCACAGAAGGATAAAAGGGTCAGAGTCATTCACAAGGAAAACGGGGGATTATCCGACGCCAGAAATGCAGGACTGGATGTGTGCAGAGGGGATTATATTGTTTTTGCGGACAGTGACGACTGCATACATCCGCAGATGATAGAACGGCTGTATAATCTGTTGATGAAGTATCAGGCAGATATGGCAATCTGTTCCTTTCAGGATATAGGTGAGAATGAGATGCCGCTTTATGCAAAATATGATGCACAGGGAAAAGAGTATTGCTTTGAAAAAGAAAATATCATGAACCAGTTGCAGTCAAGAAATCTTTTGACGGTTGTAGCATGGAATAAGATATATAAGGCACGGCTCTTTGAAAACATACGTTATCCCAAGGGATATATCCATGAGGATGAGTTTGTTATTCATAAGTTATTGCATCTGTGTACCCGGACGGTTTATACGGAAGAAAAACTGTATTATTACAGAAAACGCGGCGATAGTATTATGGGAAATATCAGTCCTAAGAAAATACAGGATATTTACCTTGCCTATGAAGATAGGATTTCATTTCTGGAAGAAAAACAATATGGGAGAATTATTACAGACACAAAGCTGCAGTTGATGCATCAGATTACTAAATATTATAAACTGATTAAAAAAAGGGATGATGCAAATGAATTACTGGCATATATGGGGGATAAGTTTGCAGAGTTGTATCAACAAAAAGAAGTTCAGAAAGCTCTGACGGCGGAGTTGAAGAAGGAATATGGTTTGTTTTATCAATCTCCGTCACGATACTATGCCTACGTGAAAAAAAATAAAGTATGTAGCATGATAAAAGAACGGATAAAGAAGGGATTAAAGAGCATTCCGGGGATTTGACTAAAAAGAGTGAATTTGCTATATTGAAAAGAAGTGCAGTAGTTTTAGAAGGAGCCTTCAGTGAATTTTATAAATCGAATAAAAAGTATTATATATTATAAAGTTTTCCAGCCAGCCTATAATAATACCATAGGTTTTGGGAAAAAGGTTTATGAAGTAAAGAATAAGTATAAAATTGAAAAAAACAGAAACAATATAGTAATTTTAGGAACCCCCAACCATGGCAATCTGGGGGATTATGCCATCAATGTGGCAGAAAGAGAGCTATTTGCAGATGCATTCCCCGACTGGAATATTTTTGAAGTGAATCTTACCGATTTTCCCAAAGAGATACACGCTCTTAGAAAAATTCTGTCCCGCAGGGATATTTTAGTGTTGACGGGCGGAGGGAATCTGGGAAACCAATATATGGATGATGAGAATGTCAGAAGGGAAACCATCCGGTTATTTCCCAAAAACAGAATATATATATTTCCGCAGACCTGTTATTTTACAAAGGATGCCAGAGGAAATGAGGAAAAGAAAAAAACAGAAGTACTATATAATAAACACCGGCATCTTTTTATTATGGCAAGAGACAGGCAGTCCTTTGAAGAAATGAAAGCAATGTTTCGGGTGCGTGTCCGGTTGATGCCGGATGTTGTACTGACTATGAAGACAGACTTCAGGGGGGAAAGAAAAGGCGCGGTTGTACTGCTCAGAAATGACATAGAAAGGAAATATACGAAAGAACAGGAAAAGAAGATTGAGAGCATCCTGAAAAAATATTATACGGATATAGAAAGAACGGATACCGAAATTTCCGGTTCGGAGTTCCTGAAGAATAAGGATGGTTGTCTCAAGGATAAACTTGCACAGATAGGTAAGGCGGAAGTAGTGGTTACGGACAGACTTCACGGGATGGTTTTTGCAGCTATTACGGAGACACCGTGTATTGTTCTGGATAACTATAACCATAAAGTAAGAGAAACCTATAGGTGGATTTCACATCTGCCATATATAAAATATCTTACGGACATTTCCCTCTTGGAAGATATGGTGAATGAGCTAAAATCGCAAAAAAAATACTTTTATGAAAATGAAGAAATATCGGGTCTATACCAAAAATTGATGCAGGAGATTAAGAATGGCTAAATTAAAGAGGTATATTGAATGCTATGTGCCGGTTACAACATGTAATTTCAGGTGCAGCTATTGCTATATTACGCAAACCAATAAATGGAAAAGTGAGTTAAAACCTATTGGACATTCCGCAGAAGAAATTGCACAGGCACTTTCTAAAAAACGTTTAGGCGGAACATGCCTGATAAACTTATGCGGAGGGGGAGAAACTCTTCTGTGCCCGGACATCGAAAACGTAATCAGAGCATTATTGGAAGAGGGGCATTTTGTCATGGTGGTTACGAATGGAAGCGTAACCAATGTGCTTAAAAAGATAACGGAATTTCCACAGGAATTATTAAAAAGATTGATTTTTAAGTTTTCCTATCATTATCTGGAACATCACAGAATGAATCTTACAGAGCTGTTTTTTAGCAATATAAAGATGATGGATAAAGCCGGGTGCTCTTTTACTTTAGAGGTTACGCCCCATGATGAATTAATTCCTTATATACCTCAGTTAAAAGAAGAAGTATTGCATTATTTGGGAGCGCTGTGCCATGTAACGATTGCGCGCAACGATACACAGCCTTCCATACCTATTTTGTCGGATTTATCAGATGAGGAATTTTATAAACAATGGGGTGTATTTGATTCGGCACTTTTTGATTTCAAGAAAAGTATTTTTGGGAAACCACAGGAAAAGTTCTGCTATGCGGGAGACTGGAGCGTTTATGTGCATCTGGGAACCGGCAACATGACAAAATGCTATGCAGGTAAACCGTTAGATAACATATATGAACACATTGACAGACCATTGCACTTCGAAGCAACGGGATGTCATTGCCCGACGTATCATTGCTACAATGGACATTCTTTTCTGGCGTTGGGAGATATACCGGAGCTTGATACACCGTCTTATGCGGAATTGCGGCAGCGAACAGATAAAGATGGTAATAATTGGCTAAAGCCTGAAGTAAAAGAATTTCTTTCCTGCAGGCTGAATGAATCCAACAAAGAGTACCCCGCCTGGAAAAAATGGCTGATTAATCACAAAAAATAAAATTGGAAGAAACAATCATGGAAGAAAAATGGACAACCGTATTAAAACCGAAGCATAATTTATGGGATATCAACCTGAAAGAATTATTTTCCTACAAGGATTTAATCTTTCTGTTTGTGAAAAGAAATTTCGTTACCAAATACAAGCAGACCATATTGGGACCGTTGTGGCTGATTATCAGCCCGATACTGACGACCTTAATGTATGTGCTGGTATTCGGTAATATCGCGGGACTGTCCACGGACGGAACGCCGCAGATGGCATTCTATATGTCCGGCAATATCATCTGGACGTATTTTGCCTACTGCGTCAACCAGACATCCAATACCTTTGTGTCCAACGCGGGGGTATTCGGCAAGGTGTATTTCCCCAGACTGGTAGCCCCCATTTCCACGGTACTGACGGGACTTTTGGACTTGGGCATCCAGTTCGGTCTGTTTGCGGTGATTTTACTGATTTATGCCCTGACGGGTACGCCCATCGGCATTACTCCCTGGGCGCTTTTAACCCCCATTCTGGTTATCCAGCTTGCCATGCTCGGCATGGGAGTGGGCATTATTGTTTCCTCCCTCACCACCAAGTACCGGGATTTAACCATACTGGTGACCTTTGGTGTGCAGCTCTGGATGTATGCCAGCCCTATTGTATATTCCGTAAGCCAGATACCGGAGCGGTACCGGTTTATTTATCTCTTAAATCCGGTGTCTCCCATTGTGACGATTTTCCGCTATGCTTTCTTAGGAACCGGTTACATTCCGTTTGCCTCCTGGGGCATCAGCTGGATTACCACGATAGTGGTTATGGTTATCGGCGTTCTTTTGTTCAGCAAGATTGAGAAAACCTTCATGGATACCGTATAGGTTACAAAAGTGGTTTTATGGTTACGGAAAGGCATGGAAACAGTATGCAGGAAACGGTTATTAAGATAGAAAACTTAAAGAAAAGATATAAGCTCGGCAGCATCGGCGGCGGAACACTTACCGCTGATTTACAGAGCTGGTGGGCGAAGAAAACGGGAAAAGACGACCCCAATCTGAAAATCGGGGAAAAAAGAGAGAGCGGTACGGAGTTCTGGGCGTTAAACGGCGTGAATTTAGAGGTTAAGGCAGGGGAAACCCTGGGTATTATCGGCTCCAACGGCGCCGGTAAATCCACTCTGTTAAAAATTCTTTCCCGCGTTACGGCGCCCACGGAAGGGGAAGTGAAAATCAAGGGCCGCATTTCCAGTATGCTGGAAGTGGGTACCGGCTTCCATGGTGAACTGACGGGGCGTGAAAACATTTACTTAAACGGCGCTATCTTAGGCATGAGCCGAAGTGAAGTGGATAAAAAAATGGAAGACATCATCGAGTTTTCCGAGTGCCGCAAATTCATTGATACCCCGGTTAAACGATATTCTTCCGGTATGTATGTAAAGCTGGCGTTTTCCGTGGCAGCCCACTTAGATTCCGAAATCCTTGTCATGGATGAGGTACTGGCGGTTGGCGATATGAAGTTCCAGGAAAAGTGTCTGGGAAAAATGGGAGATGTGGCGGATAAGGAAGGACGTACCGTTTTGTATGTCAGCCACAATATGAACACCATCCAGCAGCTTTGCAGCCGCTGCGTGGTACTGGACAAGGGCCGCATCATTTATGACGGCAATGTGGAAGAAGCCATCCGGATTTACATGGGTACGGTGAAGGAGTCGCCCCTGAAGCTCAATCTGGAGGAGTTCCCCAGAGCGGAAGAGCATAAGAGCCATGTGGCGCTCATGAAAAAATTGGAGGTGCTGGATGCGGACAGCAGTGTTTTTGTCCAGAACAGCAAAATGCGGTTTAAGCTGACGCTTACCGCCAACCAGCAGGACCTGCACATGTATATCCGCGCCATTATTCATTATGCCGACGGCACGCCGGTTACCATGATTACCTCAAAAGAAGCGTTTGAGGCAAAATGCGGAGAGGACAGGGAAGTTACGTTCAGCCTGAATACGCAGTATATTGTGCCGGGTAAGTATACCCTGAGCCTTATTTTATATGAAGTAAACCAGTTCGGCACCTTCCGGAACTGTGACGGAGTTAAGGATGCCTACTGTTTTGAAATTAAAGCGGGTGAGGATTTCGCCCACAAGATGGAATGGAGTCACAGATATTGGGGACACGTAGCGTTAGGAGAAATTCAAATCGAAACCGAATAAAGATAGTTATCCTTGTGCTCCTGCTGCTTTTGGGAATTGCTCTGGGAACCTATATCTTCTACGCCCTGCAGGCGGAAAGGACCCCGGAAGAACCCTTAAACAGGGTAAGAACCATTCCCAAATACACGCATTTCAGCATAGACGATGCCACCCAGGTTTTTCAGGATATTTCTTTTCATGGTTATGAAAGTATATTTGAAAATGAAGTACTGGGAAAACTAAGGGATTTGCATGAAGAATACGGTCTGAAAGTGACCTTATATGTTTTCGAAAAGCTGGATACCTATAATCTGGCGGATTTTCCGGATACTTACAAAAAAGAATTTGAGGACAGTGCAGACTGGCTGAAAATAGGTTTTCACAGTATTACGGAGGCATCTCCCGAAGAGGAAGGGGTGACAACCAGAGAATTTGCAGAGGGTGTAGAGAATGTTAATCAGGAAATTCTTGATTTTGCGGGAGAAAAGTCCCTTGCCCATGTCATCAGGCTACATTACTGGTACGCCACGGATGACATGGTGCAGGTGCTGAAAAAAGAAGGCGTGGAGGGTCTGCTTTGCGGAAATGACAGCGATTCCTGCTACAATCTGACGAAGGAGCAGGCGGACAATCTCTTAAAGTCAAGGGACGGTATCCGTCCGGGAGAACTGAGTTACTATGTAACGGATATCCGGCTGGAAAAAACAGATGACATTCTTAAAGCTCTGGATGCCCATAAACGCGACCGCCTGGTGGTGGTGTTTACCCATGCA
This sequence comes from Lachnospiraceae bacterium UBA5899, assembly GCA_002432425.1. Classification (GTDB taxonomy): domain Bacteria; phylum Bacillota; class Clostridia; order Lachnospirales; family Lachnospiraceae; genus Acetatifactor. The sequence goes on along the minus strand of DJEL01000031.1, from coordinate 56,396 downwards.
TGGTGTTTTCAGGACAATGCGGATAAACTGGAGACGGCTTTGGGATGGCTTGCTAAAATGGGGTACGAATATACCTTCCTGGAAAAAGAAACCCGGGTGAAAGAGGTGGCGGATGAGTAACGGAACTCCTTTTTTAAGTATTGTGGTGCCGGCTTATAATGTGGAAGATTATCTGCCGCAGTGTGTGGACAGTATTTTAAGGCAGACCTTTACCGATTTTGAACTGCTTTTGGTAGACGACGGCTCCAAGGACAACACCGGGAAGCTGTGCGACGAATATGCCGGAAAAGACCGGCGCATCCGGGTCATCCATAAGGAAAACGGAGGACTTGTCAGCGCCCGGAAAGCAGGACTTTCCGAAGCCCTGGGCACCTATGTGGCATATGTGGACGGGGACGACTGGATTGCGGAATGCATGATGGAAAAACTGTGCGGACAGGCGCAGGAAACCGGCGCCGATATGGTCATTTCCGATTTTGTGGCGGCAGGGAAAACAGAGGAGCAGCTGTCCCAGAATATGGATAGCGGATATTATGACAAAGAAGCCTTAAAAAAGAAGGTATACCCGGAAATGTTAAGCCGGGGAGAATATTTTTCCTTTGGCTTCCAGCCTTCCCTCTGCAGCAGGTTATTCCGCAGGGAACTTTTGCGGAAACACCAGATGCGGGTGGACAATTCCATCCGTCTGGGAGAGGATGCCGCCTGCAGTTATGCCTGTCTTCTGGAGGCAGAGAGTATCTGTTACCTGAAAGAAGGATTTTTTTATTTTTACCGGATGCGGGAGAGTTCCATTTCCCATGCCATCATTAAAACCTACTATACGGATGAAATTCTGACACTGGGAAGACTGCTTTCGGAGGAGTTTGCGGATTTCCAGGAGGAAAAAGAAATACTGATGCCGCAACTGTACCGTTATCTGTGCTATATGCTGGACAATATGATGACCCCGCATATATCCTTAAAGGAGCTTTTCGTTACGGGAGAGCTGAAAAAACAGCTGCAACGTTTCGCGGAAACACAGGTGGGAAAGGAAACCGTAAGTTACTGCCGGCAGGAGCAAACATCTTCCCGCACCAGAAGAATGTTAAGACTGGCGGAAGAAAACAGCGTGGGGGCAGCCGTTAATCTGTACTGCTTCCGGAAATACGAGCAATTACGAAAGGTATTAGAAGATCTGAAAATGAAAATCTTTCTGTATGAGAAAGGATGGTTGAAGTGAGCAAACCCTGTCTTTGGATGGTCATTCCATGTTATAACGAAGAAGAGGTTCTTCCGATTACGGCGCCGTTGTTTTTAGGGGAACTGCAAGAACTGATACAAAAAAATAAGATTGCGGAAAACAGTAAAATCCTGTTTATAGACGATGGCAGCAGGGATGCCACCTGGCAGATTATATCCCGGCTGGCAAATGAAAATGAGCATTTTTACGGAATACAGCAGAGCCGGAACAGAGGACATCAGAATGCTGTGCTGGCAGGGCTTATGGAGGCAAAGAACAGCTGTGATATCACCATATCCATAGACTGTGACGGACAGGACGATATACATGCCATGGAGGATATGGTAGATGCGTATGCTGACGGCTGTGAGATAGTCTACGGTGTCCGCAACAACCGGGATTCCGATACCTTCTTCAAACGTTTTTCGGCACAGAGTTACTATAAACTTTTAAACGCATTGGGAGGCAATGTAATCTATAATCATGCGGATTACCGGCTGGTATCGGCAAGAGCTTTACAGGAGTTTTCCCATTTTGAAGAAGTGAACCTTTTTTTAAGGGGTATGTTTCCGCTGGTGGGTTTCAAGAGCACATCTGTTTACTATGAAAGACATGAAAGAATGGCAGGAAAAAGCCATTATCCGTTAAGTAAGATGCTGGCGCTGGCATTTGACGGTATTACCAGCTTAAGCAACAAACCAATCCGCATGATTTCCATGGCGGGAATTTTGGTTTCCTTGTTGGGATTTATCGGTATTATCTGGGCGGTGATAGCCCATATAATCGGTCAGACGGTAGCCGGATGGGCAAGTATGATATGTGCGATGTTTTTTATCGGCGGTATCCAGTTGATTTGTATCGGTGTGCTTGGCGAATATATCGGTAAAATTTATATGGAAGTAAAACATCGTCCCCGTTATATTATCAGTAAACGTACCACCGACGAAAGGGCAGAAGATACGAGGAACTGTATGGAAGGGGATAGAAATGAAGATGAAAAAAAACGGTAAATACATGACAGCAGCGGCAATACTTCTTCTGGCGGCAAGCCTGCTGCCCCTGTTGTGGATAGGAAGATACAATGTTTTGTCAGCCGATGATTATTCCATGTGTAAGGGAATGCATAAACTGATACAGGAAGGAGCAGACATCAAAAGTCTGTTCTTCTATGCGTGGACTTATGCCCGGAATCTGTATCAGAGCTGGAGGGGATATTATATTGCCAATTATATTGAGGTCTTTAATCCGGGAGCATTCAGTGAACAGGCTGCTTTTGTGACACCGATACTGATGCTTGCCATGATTACGGCTTCTCTGTATATTTTTTGCAGATGTGTGGTTTCTGCCTTTTTCGGAAAGGGATATCAAAGAGAAACTGTACTTATATGGGCGCTTTTTACCTTTATGAATATTCAGACCATGCGGTCACCGGCAGAGGGCTTTTATTGGTTTGCGGGAGCGGTTTCCTATACAGGACTTCATTATCTTTCTATTCTGTTTGTGGGCTTTATGCTTTGGGGAAATGAAATTTCCGGTATGCGTAATAAGATTATATATATGCTGGCAGCATCGGTACTTGCATTTATAGCGGGAGGAAGCCAGTATACGACAGAGCTTATCTGCGTGATTTTATGGGTATTCTTTTTAGTTGTCTGCAATAAGAAAACAGGTTGGCACCGACTTGTTCCCGGTTGCATTTTGTGCATAGGCTTTCTGGTCAGCCTTCTGGCACCGGGAAATATGGCAAGACGTGGAGAAACGAACGGAATGTCTGCTGTTTCCGCTATTCTGCATTCCTTTACCGAGGCGGCTCATTTCGCAAGGCAAAGTATTTCGCCTCTTTTTGTAGTGGTACTGCTGGCTTTGCTTCCCTGCATCTGGAAAATGGTAACCGAAAACAAAAAGAAATGGAGGTTTCGGTACCCGTTGGTTGTGTTTTTCTTTTCCTATTGTGTTTTTGCGGCAAGCTTTACACCGTCTCTGTATGGTGTGGGCAACATTGATGCCGGAAGAATAAAGAACCAGATACAGATAGTATTTTATCTACTGGTATATGCGGATGCTTTTTACGGACTCGGCTGGCTGGCACGGAAAACCGGGGAAGGAGAAAAGGAAGTTTACCGCGATATGCATACCGTGATTTCTGTCCTTGGCAAGTATACGGCTGTGCTGCAGGGTATCTTTTTCGTGCTTGTACTGCTTATCTTCGCAGGCACATCGGATAAGAATACGTTTTCTTCCGTATCTGCGCTGCGTTCTTTGGCGAACGGGGAGGCAAAGACCTATTATGCGGAAGCACAGGAGAGACTTACGGACTATAAGAATCCCGATGTCACCGTGGTGGAAGCGGAGCCTTTTTCCGTGAAACCGCATGTACTTTACTTTACGGATATTGTGGAGGAGGGAGAGCCAAATTACTGGATTAATGAGAATATTGCGGCATATTATGGAAAAGAAAAGGTGATTTTGCGGAAATCGCAATAAAAAATTAAGATGTTTTTTTTTGAAAAAAGTGTTACTATAAGTGGGATGCAAAAGCAGACAGGGTGAAAAGAAAGAGAGAACAAGTATGAAAGTAGACTTTAAATATATAGCATCCTTTTTGGTCGTGGTGCTTTTGTTCTTAGGAGTTGTGATTCTCAGCGGCGATTACATTGATTACCGTCGGAATTACAAGGACTTTCATGAATATATGGCACAGAAAGAACAGCAGGAAAACGGAAACAACGAAACATCGGAAACCGGCACCATACTGCCGGAAACGACTCCGCAGGAAACAGGATCCGCAGAAACAGAGCCGGCTGCTACACCGGATCCGGTAACACCCGGAGAGGCACTGGCTGGGTCACACGCCATAACGGATGTGAGCGGCAATGTTTTATGGCAGGCAGATTCCCTGACACAGGAAGAAGTGGATGCCATAAGAGGCTATGTGGCGGAACGGAAGGAAGTATACGGCTGGAGCAATTCCTACGAAAAGACCTTAAAGATAAACGAGCTGGATAAACTGATTTTAGGCGCAGCAGACTGCAGTTTCCCGAATATCCAGATAACCTTTGTGGGCGACAGTGTAACGGAGGGCATCGGCGGCAATGTGGACGGCACCGGCAGGTACATCAGTTATGTGAATTATGTGCAGGATGCCCTGCATTTCGGAACCGTGTTAAATAACGGAAAGGGAGGCAGAATGATTGCCGACTATACCGGTGATTCCACATATTCCATTGCTATGGATAAGGATCAGCTTTTTAACATCAACAGCCAGATTATTGTCATGTACGCAGGGCTGAATGACTACCTGACAACTCTGGAGAAAAAAGACTTCGGCACGCTGGATTCGGGTTCTACATCCGGTTACTGCGGACAGCTCCAGATACTGATGGATTATCTGGGTGAGTATTATCCTTCCACCGATTTCTTTGTCGTCACGGCATATCCTACGGCAGCAGTGGACACTTCAACGGAAGTGGTTGGCTTTGCGGGAGGAACGCCTACCCTGAATGATTATCTGGAGCAGCAAAGAATAGTGGCAGAGAGAAACGGATTCCACCTGATTGAACTGTATAATATCGATTTCATGGACGGCAATGACCCGCAGGTAGCGGCAAATCTGCTGGCAGACAGTCTGCATCCGAATGACACCGGTTATCAGATTTTAGGGGATCATATTGCAACGGAAATTTTATTGTATTATCTCGGAATAGAGTAGGGGATTTTTAGGGGAATAAAAGAGGAATTATTGTAAGAGGCGTATAGAAACATGGAACGGACAAAGGACTACCTGTCGAAAGACAACACAAGCTGCGTAAAGGGGATATTCGCAGTTTTCATACTATTGCACCACATTGCACAGTTTAACCCGGTGGAAGTGCCGTATTATGTGCACATCCTGGTGCAGAGTATGGGGTATCTGTCCGTGTCCGTGTTTTTCTTTTTTTCAGGCTACGGACTTTCTCTGCAATATCGTAAAAATAAGGATTATCTGAAACATTTCTTAAGACACCGGGTATTGTCCCTGTATGGGGAATATCTTTTTATCATGCTTCTGTACCTGTTGTTTTTTCTGTGCATCGGCAGGCGGTTTACGGCGGCAGAGATTCTCCGCTCTGCGGTTCTGTATCCCACCTTTGTCACAAACGGCTGGTTTTTCTTTTCCATTCTTATTCTGTATCTGATTTTTTACATAGTTTACCGTCTGGCAAAAACGCCCCGGATGCGGATAGCGGGTATTCTGGCAGGAATGGCGTTGTACTGCGCGGCAGGTATTTTCCTCCGATGGGGCTACTGGCTTTACATATCGGTTTGGGCATTCCCGGCAGGTATTTTCTGGGAGATGCGGAAAGAGAAGACGGATACTTATGCAAAGGATCACGGACACTGGTGGAAGGGGCTTATGGTTTCCGGAATTTTATTTGCCGTAACCTATGTGCTCGCCCATATGTTCCGGCTGCCGGAAGTATGCTACATGACAGCCAGAGCCATGTCGGCGGTATTCTTTGTCATTCTTGTAATGTGGCTGTGTATGAAAGTGCCGGTCAGATGCCGGGGGACGGTTTTCTTAGGGAAATATTCTTTATATATTTACGCCATGCAGGGCATGATTTTATATGGGCTTACGAACTGCACGGAAATCCGGAAGCCCTGGCTGTACTGTCTGATAGCCGTTCCAGGGACACTTATTCTGGCGGTTATTGTACAGAAAACGAACAAGTGTTTGCAAAAATGCATGAGATATAGTATAATGAACACAAAAAGGCACTGTCAGTAAAAAACGGAGGCGATATTATGAAACCTTCAGAACTTTTTACGGAAATAACCGGACAAACAGGATTATATAATATTCAGGCTATAGACAATATACCTTCGATTATGCAGTGGGGATTATTGTCAAATGAAAGGGCTGAACATATTAAACATAAATCGATAGCCATGCAGGAAATTCAAGACCGCAGAGATACAGTGATTATTCCGAATGGTCTTTCGTTGCATAAATATGCCAATGTTTATTTTGACCCGAGGAATCCGATGCTTTATAAAAGAAAGGCGGAAAACTTTAACATCTGTATATTGAAATTGGCAAAAGAAATACTGGATATAGAAGGAGCGGTAGTATCGGACAGAAATGCATCAAGCAGATATGCGGGATTTTATTCTCCTGAAACCGGATTAAAAGAGATAGACTTCAAACTGGTATATGCTACGGACTGGCGGGATGAAAATGAATATGTGTATTACAAAAGAAAATCCGTCAAATGTGCAGAAGTACTTATTCCTAATGTCATACCGTATAATTATATATTATGTGCTGCGGTATGTAATGACGAAACAAAAGCAAAACTGAAAAGTATAGGTTTTAACAAACAAATTTTTGTGGCACCTGAATTTTTCTTTTAGGGAGAGAATGTAAAATGGTAGTGAAGATAGGAAATATATTTGAGAGTAAGTGTTCAACTATCGTCAATACGGTAAATTGTGTTGGTGTTATGGGGAAAGGTATTGCACTGGAATTTAAGAAACGTTATCCGGACATGTTTATGGAGTATGTTCTCAAATGCGGCAGAGGAGAGGTAAAGCCTGGAATTCCCTATGTATATCAAAGGGACGGTGTGAGCATTCTGAATTTTCCGACGAAAGACCATTGGCGGTCACCTTCCAGATTGTCATATGTTGTAGAAGGTCTGGAATGGTTTGTGCAAAATTACAGAAATTACCATATAACCAGTATTGCTTTTCCGCCATTGGGATGCGGGAATGGTGGCCTGAGCTGGGCAATAGTCGGTCCCATTATGTACCAGAAACTATGTGAACTACCCATTGATATTGAAATATATGCACCGTATGGAACGAATCCTTCGGAAATTTCAAGAGAATTTCTGATGGGAACCATATCGGAAGAAGAAAAAATAGGGAAGCTCTCCCTAAAAATTAATCCTAAGTGGTATTTAATTCTTGAAATTGTCAGAGAACTGAATGATAGAAAATATGCTCTTAAAGTGGGACGGACTATTTATCAAAAAATATGCTATGTCTTGACAAGAAACGGTGTGAATACAGGATTTGTTTTCACGCAGGGAAGCTATGGACCTTTTTCCGCACAGGTGAAAGAAAGCATTACTGCTTTGGCAAATGCTAATCTGATTGTCGAAAAGCAACTTGGGAAGATGATTTCTCTAAGTGTTCCTGATAATGTTCGGATTTCAAAGGATGATTTTTCGGAAGAAGAATGGGATGCCATGAAAAGAACCGTTGATTTATTTGGAAGGGTAAAAAGCACAGAACAGGCAGAAATGATAGCTACGGTTTTGTATTCCTATGACAGATTAAAAGAAGAAGAAAAAAATATTTCTGATAAAGATGTATACGAGTATGTATTGAGATGGAAGCCGCATTGGAAGACAGAAAAAGAATTTGAATTATGCGATACTATTCAGAATATGGCAATGTTGTCTTTGATGAATATTAATTATAGCGGAGATTTGATGGACACGATACTTGTGTAGCATAAAAATCCCGAACAGATCGAGAATGTGCGAAACATGTATAAAAAACGTTAATATTTACACAAAACGCTCGTTTAATATTGCATTACAATGCAAACAATGATAAAATGTACATGAAATGGAAACTTTCGGAAATAAAATATGTTTAGGAGAGGAATATGCGGTATTCATTTATTAGTGAGGGGGAGTCTCACTATATCTGTATGCATGCGGAGGCAGCCATGTATTTGCGGCTGAAAGGGGAAAGCTTCGCAGAACAGTGCTTACAGAACCGGATTTTATTCCGGGAAACGACCAAGGAAATGGTAAATCAGGAGTTTTCGGAAGAAAAGCTTTTTCTGGATTTATCCTATCTGCAGGTTATGGAGGAGGGCGTGGCAGAGCTTTTGGTGAATGCCATGCGAAAATGGATTTCTTGTAATTGTGAGGTTTATCTGATAAAAACGGAGCCGGAGTTATACGAGGGACTGAAACCGGAGCTGGAACGCCTGCGGGCAGCCGGGCATCTTGCGGTGACGAAGGATGCGGACAATAAGATAACCATTCAGTTTACCGGGACATTGCCGGAAGAACGGAATGCAAACTGGATAAAAAATACAGTACATCATATTCACAAAGAAAATATCATGCTTCTTCGAGAAGAAACACCGTCAGGAAAGAAAATTCCCGTGATACGATTGCTGGCACAGGAAGAGAACTGCCTGATTTATTTTTTTTACCGGATGGCGGTCCGCATGGTGGAAAACGGCATGTGCCATGCCACCTATGAGGAAAACCGGAATTCTTTTCTGCTGCCGCTTTGTAAGGATGCGGTTCCCGTTGCCATGGAGCTGGCGGCGTTTCTGCATATGGAGGTGGCGGACGAGGAAAAGGACCTGCAGGCGGAGGCAAAATATATTATTGTGCGGGATGTTATCCGCATGACCTGCCAGCAGAATGCCATAACCAGAAGGGCAAGGGCTGCCGGAGCGGAAATTGTGGGAGCGGTCTGTCTTCTGGATATTTATACCGGCATCGGCGCCAAGGAAAACCGGGTCAGCTTTTATACCATAGATATGGATAAAGGTTCGGCTTTCAAGAAAATGTGGCTGAAAAACGACATCTGACCTTTTGCTGAAAAAAATTTGCTAAAAAGGTGACTTTTTCCATGGGGAATGGTATAATACACTTTATATGGTGTAACTTAGGTGGGTTATGCCAAATGCAAACGATTGCCCCAGGAGGTCTTTATGTTAAACGATAAAGCAATATTGATTACCGGAGGAACCGGTTCCTTTGGTAAAGCATTTACAAAATATGTTCTGACACATTATGAGCCGAAGAAGATTATTATTTATTCCCGAGATGAGTTCAAGCAGTTTATCATGCAGAACGAATTCAAGGAATACAGGGACAAGCTCCGTTTCTTTATCGGCGATGTAAGAGATAAGGAAAGATTAAAGAGAGCTTTGGAGGGTGTGGATTATGTGGTGCATGCGGCAGCCTTAAAGCAGGTTCCGGCATGTGAGTACAACCCCGCAGAAGCAATTAAGACCAATATTAACGGTGCGCAGAACGTAATTGATGCCTGCCTGGACATGAATGTGAAAAAGGTGGTAGCACTTTCCACTGACAAGGCGGTAAACCCTGTCAACCTGTACGGCGGCACCAAGCTTGTTTCCGATAAACTGTTTATTGCAGCCAATGCTTATGCGGGCGCAAAGGATATCAGCTTCTCCATTGTCCGTTATGGCAACGTGGCAGGCAGCAGAGGATCCGTCATTCCTTTCTTTGACGGCATCCTGAAAAACGGCGGCACGGAGCTGCCGGTTACCGATTACCGCATGACCCGTTTCTGGATCAGCCTGCATCAGGGCGTGGAGCTGGTTATCAAGGCATTGGAGGAAGCAAAAGGCGGCGAGACCTTTATTTCCAAGATTCCTTCCTTTAAGATTACCGACCTTGCAGAGGCGATGGCACCCGGCATGCCGACGAAGGAAGTGGGCATCCGTGAGGGCGAAAAGCTGCATGAAATCATGGTTACGGTAGAAGATGCACCGTACACTTACGAATATGACAAGCACTTTATCATCTATCCCCAGATGGTATGGAGCGAAAAGAAGAAAGCCGTTCCTACCGGCAAGAAGGTTCCCGAGGGATTTTCTTACAGCTCCGGAAACAACAGCGAATGGCTGACCGTGGAGCAGATTCGGGATTTGCTGACACATCTGGATGAAGAATAAACGACACAATAAGCACTCTTAGGAGTGCTTATGTTGTATTTAGGAGAACGCGCAGATTTTTTGGCGAGCGCAGGCGTTTTTTAGAGGGTGCAGACGTTTTGCAAGGAATCTGCGGGATAAAAGGAGAAGCTATGGCGGCAGTATACGAAGACGATGTGATTTATCTGCGGAACATGACAAAGGACGATACGGACCTGATTATTAAGTGGCGCAATTCCGAAGAAGTCCGTTCCCGCTTTATCTATCAGGCACTGTTTACCAGACAGTCCCATGAAAAATGGATAGAAACCATGGTGAATACCGGAAAAGTGGTGCAGATGATTATCTGTTTAAAAGACGGCAATGTTCCCGTGGGCAGTGTGTATATCCGGGATATTGATACCACTCACCACAAGGGAGAATACGGCGTTTTTATCGGAGAAGCCGAAGCAAGAGGAAAGGGAATCGGTACGAGAGCGGCAAAACTGATGACCGCCTATGCATTCCGGGAGCTTTCCCTTCACAGACTGTTTTTACGGGTGTTTGCCGACAACGTGCGTGCCATCCGCAGCTATGAAAAAGCGGGGTTCGTAAGGGAAGCCTATTTAAAGGACGATGTGTGTATTAACGGCGAGTACCGGGATATTGTACTGATGGCGGTGCTTAATCATGAGCAGATATCTGATAAGTAACCGGCGCCGGATAACGGAGAGAATACATGAGACAGATGGAACAAAGACAAGAAAACGGCAAGGCCGGCGGGAAAACAAAACGGCTGGCAAATTTTGAACTGCTCCGCTGCATTGCCATGATGATGGTGGTAGTGCTGCATTTCTTAGGAAAAAGCGGAATTCTGGCACCGCTTTCCCAGGCATCCCTGGCAGGCTATGAATATCTGGCGTGGGGTGTGGAGAGCCTGTGCATTGTAGCGGTCAACGTGTATATGCTGATTAGCGGCTATTTTCTGACAGAGAGCCGTTTTGCTTTTAAGAAGGTGCTGCGGCTGTGGCTGCAGGTATGGTTTTACAGTGTGGGAATCGGTGTGGTGGCATACCTTTGCGGCTACAGGCCGGAAGGGGGCTTTAACCTGTATTATCTGGCAAGGCTTCTGTTCCCTATTTCCAAGAACCATTACTGGTTTATGACGGCGTATCTGTATATGATACTGTTTGCGCCCATTCTGGCAGCGGGTGTGAAAAAACTTTCAAAGAAGCAGTTTCAGGGAATTATCGTAGCCCTGCTTACGGCATTCAGCCTGATAAAATCCGTGCTGCCCATGAAGCTGGAAACGGACAGTCAGGGTTATGATGTCATCTGGTATCTGTGTGTCTTTCTGGTGGCAGCTTATATCCGGCTTTACGGGATACCGTTTTTGCAGAACAAAAAAAGAGGCTTTGCGGTCTATTTCCTTTCCGCCGCCGTTATTTTTGCGGCGAGCATGGGACTTCGGATGATTTACTTAAAGACAGGAAAGCTGTCAGACATGCTTTCCGTCTGCTACAACTATAACCACATTTTCGTACTGATTGCTTCGGTGGGACTCTTTTTGGCATTTTCCCATATAACCCTGAAAGAGGGTGCTTTCAGCCGGTTTGTATGCCGGATTGCCCCCTATACGCTGGGTGTGTATCTGCTGCACTGCCATACGGCGCTGGATGAACGCTGGCAGCAGTGGATTTTTGCCATCACGGGCAGACCGGACAGCGCGGGCAGCCTGCTTCTGGGGATTTTACTGGCGGTACTTTTCGTATTTACAGCCGGTATCTGTGTGGATATGGTAAGGGCATGGCTGTTTTGGGGGCTGGAGAGAGCATGTTCCGGCTTAAAAAGCGGACAACGCAAATCCGCCGCCTTGAGAGGTGATAAAGATGGAAACGAAGAAAAATAAATGGCTGGTATGGACGGAAAATGCGCTTCTGCCGCTTATTCTGGCGCTTTATCCCCTTCGCCATGTGTGGATGGGAATTGACTTAAGGGATACGGGATATAACTATGCCAACTTCCGGTACATGGGACTTGCCCATATGGATTCCATGTGGGTGTTTTCCACCTATCTTGCCAACGTGGTGGGGCATTTCTTCAGCCTTCTGCCGGGCGGCGATACCCTGCTTTTCATGAATATCTATACCGCGCTTGTGGTCAGTGCTACGGCGCTTATTGCGTATTTTTTTCTGGTGAAAAAATGCGGTCTTCCGTTCTGGACGGTATTTGCGGGAGAGTTTGCGGCAGTCAGCCTCTGCTGGTGTCCTACGGCGGTGCTGTATAATTACCTGACCTATCTGTTTCTGCTGTTGTGCATTCTCTTTTTGTATGTGGGACTTACGGAGGAGAAAAAAGGCTTTCTGATTGCGGCGGGACTGGTCCTGGGCGCAAATGTATTTGTCCGTTTTTCCAATCTGCCCCAGGCGGTTCTTATTGTGGGCGTGTGGGCATACGGCATTATCTGCCGGAAAAAAATTGGAAAAGTGGTGCGGGAAACCCTGTACTGTCTGGCAGGCTATGCGGGTTCGTTTCTGCTCTTTTTAGGCTATATCAGTCTGCGTTACGGCGTTACGGCATATCCGGAAGCCATAAAAAGACTGTTTTCCATGACGGATACGGCTTCGGATTACAAGGCTTCCGCTATGGTTCTGGGAGCATTTGACTGGTACATAGAAAATCTGTACTGGGTAATCCGAATCGGTGTTTTCCTGGCGGCAGCCTGCCTTCTGTGGGTAATTCTGCCCGTAAAACGGAAACGGCTGAGGCAGGCGGGAAGTGTGGCGCTTGCTGTGCTGTGTCTGCTGTTTTTATACAGACGTCAGTTTGCATCCCTCCGTTTTACGGAGTATGTGGCGATGCTGCGTCCCTCCATTCTGTTTCTGATGCTGACCATGGTGGTGTGTCTGACAGATGTTTTCCGTCCCAAAACACAAAAGAAATGGAAGCTTCTGGGCGGATTTGTGCTGCTTAACATTTTCATTACGCCCATCGGCAGCAACAATAAGCTGTATCCCGCCATCAACGATTTGTTCCTGGCGGCGCCCTATGTGTTTACCAGACTGTATCTGTTTGGCAGACAGAAATGGGAGAAGAAAGTGACGGTGGGAAAGGGAAGAATTTCTCTTTCGGCATTTCCCGTGAAGGTGTTTGCGGGGCTTATTACCGGTATTTTCCTATTTCAGGGCACAGGCTTCGGCACGGCGTTTGTCTTTGCGGAGTCCCACGGAATTGAAAATGCCGATACGAAAATAACCGGCTGCCGGGCGCTTGCGGGCATTACCATGGAGCATGACAAGGCGGTCTGGATGCAGGAACTTTCCGATTTTGTAACGGAGGAGGGGCTTAGCGGCAGGGAGGTCATTCTTTACGGGGATATTCCCGCCGTGAGCTTTTATCTGGATATGCCTTCCGCGTTCAATCCCTGGAGCGACCTGGCGTCCTACGGCATAGAGGTTATGCGTAAGGATATGGAAAAAACGCAGGCGAAGGAAATTCTGCCGGTGGTCATTCTGGAAAAACGGTATGCCCTTTACCTGAAGGAAGGCGAAGAAGGACTTCGGAACGCCGGTTATGCCGAGAGTGATATTTCCTATGTGGCACAGGATGAGAAATTTAAGCTCATTGAGGAGTTCCTTGAAAATAACGGCTGCAGTCTTATTTTTGAAAATGAGAAATTTGGGGTTTATGATACATTTAGTATACAATCCGGCAGTAATTTGGTACAATAGTGCAAGGAAAGGTGGACAAAACTATGATTAATTTTAATGTACCTCCCTATACGGGAAAAGAACTTGACTATATTAAAATCGCGGTGGAAAACCAGAAAATCTGCGGCGACGGTGAATTTACCAAAAAGTGCAATGCCTGGATAGAGGAAAAAACGGGCACAAGGAAATGCCTGCTTACCACTTCCTGTACCCATGCTACGGAGCTTGCCGCCCTGCTGGCGGACATAAAACCGGGCGATGAGGTCATTATGCCGGCATACACCTTTGTATCCACGGCGGATGCGTTTGTACTTAGAGGTGCGGTTCCCGTGTTTGTGGACATCCGTCCCGATACCATGAATATCGATGAAAAGAAAATAGAGGATGCCATTACGGAAAAGACAAGAGCCATTGTGCCCGTTCACTATGCCGGCGTGGCATGTGAAATGGACACCATTATGGACATTGCAAAGAGACATAACCTGATGGTCATTGAGGATGCCGCACAGGGCGTCATGGCTTTTTATAAAGGAAAAGCGCTGGGCACCATCGGCGACTTCGGCTGCTATTCCTTCCATGAAACGAAGAACTACAGCATGGGAGAGGGCGGCGCTCTTTTAATCCGCGACGAAAAATATGTGGAAGAAGCGGAAATTATCCGGGAAAAAGGTACCAACCGCTCCAAGTATTTCCGCGGCCAGATTGACAAATATACCTGGGTCAACTATGGTTCTTCTTACCTGCCCAGTGATATGAATGCCGCTTACCTGTATGCGCAGCTGGAGCTGGCGGATGAAATCAACAACAAGCGCCGTGCCAACTGGGATCATTATTACGAGAGCTTAAAGCCGCTTGCGGATACCGGAAGAATTTCCCTTCCCGTGGTACCGGAAGGCTGCGTACACAATGCCCATATGTTCTATATCAAGACGGCGGACATTGAAGAACGCAGTGCTTTGATTTCTTTCTTAAAGGAAAATGGCATTATGGCAGTGTTCCACTATATTCCGCTGCATACGGCTCCCGCGGGCATGCGGTTCGGCCGTTTCCACGGGGAAGATGAATATACCACGAAGGAGAGCGAACGTCTGCTTCGACTGCCTATGTTCTACGCCCTGACCGGGGACCAGGTGACCTACATCTGCGACAAGGTGAAAGAATTTTACGCAGTAAAAGAGCAGTAAAAAGAATGCGGCGGTGATGCCGCTGCGATTGGTAAAGGAATAAAAATATGCCGGTTGTGCGAATCATACTCCTGCTTCTTTTCCTGGCGGTCATTACGCCGGGAATCGGAGCAGGAATTTGTAACTATATAAAAGAATATAAGAGGAATATCGCCTTTCACTTTCTGGCGGGCTTTCTGGCAGAGTGGGCGCTGTTTCAGCTGATTGCCGTACCGGCGATTGTAATGGGTGCGACGCTGACCGGACTTTCCGTGGTTTACGGAATACTGCTGGGGCTGTGCTTTATAGCAGGCACTGCGGTAACGGCAGCGGACAGAAAGAAAACGCCTGCCCTCAAGGTGGTGCGGGAGCCGTTCAGCAAAGGAGAAAAACGCCTGTGGGCGATTGCTCTGGCGGGAATTCTGTTGCAGCTTGTGCTGGCGGTGGTGATGGCATTTGAGGACGGCGACGATGCTTTTTATGTCACGACCTCCAACCTGTCGGTTACCTGGGACAGTATGTATCGTCTGCTTCCGTATAACTTCGGCAGCACCTCCCTGGATTTTCGGCATTGTCTGGCGCCGTTTCCTATCTGGATTGCCTTTCTTTCCAAATTGTCGGGCATTCACCCTGCTGTTTTTTCCCATACCCTGATGCCTCTTCTCCTTTTGCCCCTTGCCTACTGCATTTACGGTCTGCTGGGGTACCGGCTGCTCGGGAAAAACCGGAAAAAACTGCCGGCATTCCTGATTTTTGCGGAAGTGCTGATTTTGTGGGGCAATGTGTCGGCCTATACGGCGGAAACGTTTTTAATCAGCCGCACCAGACAGGGAAAAGCGCTTCTGTGCGCCATTGTGGTCCCTGCCATGTTTTTGCTGCTGCACATGCTGGCAGAGCGGCTTCTGTACGACAAAAAAGCAGAAAAAAGCCTCTGGCTGCTGCTTGCCATGGCTGTTTTCTCTGCGGGACTCGGAAGCACCATGGGCGATTTTTTAAGCCCGTTTCTGCTGGGAGTATTTGGACTGTGCCTGCTTTTTATGACGAAAAGATGGAAGCCCCTGCTGCCGTTGTTTTTCTGTATGGTTCCCGGTCTGTGCTATATGGTGCTGTACGCCGTGGTGAAATAAGGAGGAGCGGACTATGTTTGAACGAATAATTGCCTGCTTCGGACGGTACTGCGGAACGGGCATGATGGTGGGATTGTTTCTGGTATCCCTGATTTATCTGTTTTTCAAGGAAAAAAATAAGGCTAACCGCCTGCTTTTTGTGTATGTGCCGGCGGTTACGCTGTTAATCTATTTCTGTCCTTTGTGGGCTTGGGTGGTTTACCGGGTAATCGGAGAGGATTTATACTGGCGCTTTTTGTGGCTGCTTCCCGTGGTGCCGGTGATTGCCTATGCCGCCGTAAAAGCGGTACAGATGCTGGACAGGAAAATACAACCCTTTGCCGGAACGCTGGCGGCGCTTATCATGATTTTGTCGGGCAGCCTCATTTACCGGAGCTCCCATGTGGAATGGGCGGAAAATGCCTATCATATTCCGCAGGAGGTTATCAATGTCTGCGACATCATGGAGCCGGAGGAAGGCAAGGTAAAAGCGGCGGTTCCCTGGGAAATGTTCCAATATGTAAGGCAGTACTCGGCGAAGATAGAAATGCCCTACGGCAGGGAATATATTTTATTTGACTGGGCGGACAGAAGCGAACTGTTCTATGCGCTGACGGAGGACATCATAAATCCCGAAAAGGCAGCGGAGCTTGCCAGACAGGACGGATGTCTTTACATTGTGCTTGCGGAAACTAAGCCCATAGACGGAACACTGGAAGAGTACGGTTATGAAAAGTACGCAGAAACAGACGGATACGTTATTTACAGGGATACGGAAAAGGAATAGTATCTTATAAAACAGAATAAAAAGGACATAAACACATAAAATAGAAACACCGCAACAGTATAACACTATTGCGGTGTTTTCTTTGGCTAAAAAAAAGAGGACTATAAATCACATACATAAATCCAACTGGTCAGCCAAACCTGAACGTTTACGTCCCAAAGTCTTTTGTAGAGCTTGCCGTTTTCTTTTTTGTAATACCATTTGAGATTGACATTCGCCTGTGTGGCAATACCCATCTCCTCGGAGGAGATTAAAACATCTGCGGAAGGCACAACCTCGGCTGCGGAAGCGGTATCACTCATTCCGAAGAACAAGACACCGGACAGAGCCAGGCAGGCAGCAAACGTGCGAATCCCCTTTTTGCAAATTTTAACTGCTTTCATGGTGAATTCCTCCTTTCTTATTCATTTTCCCGGTATACGGGAATGGATGTATCATAACCCATTAAAGAGGTTACGGTCTGTGTATACTGATTTAAATGATAAATGTCGTAGGTTCCGTCTTCTTTTTCCATAATATAGGAATTCTGCGGAGTAAGGTCGAAAAATACGGTATGGGTATCATAGTCCTGTACCTGAAAAGCAAAGGCTGTGGAGGCAATAAACAGGAATGCGGCGGACAGTAAAATGACGAAAGCGCCGGCTTTTTTAGGCTTTTCGGCTTTCTCTATCAGGTAATGCACACGCTTGGTCAGCATGCCGGCATCCTCTCTTTTCGCAAATCCGATATACAGATATTCGGGAATTTCGCTGGGTTCGCATGCCTGCTCGGCAATATTTAAAATGCACTGGAGATACTCCAAAATCGTTCCCCTGTTGCCCTTGGTAACCGTGTGGTCCACGCGCAGCTCAAACATAAGGTCTGCCTGCCTGTTTAAGATGTGGCAGGCGGGATTCCACCAGAACAGAATGGTGGTAAGCTGCAGGAGCTGCTTGGTCAGGGTATCCAGATGGCGGTAGTGGGACACTTCGTGAGCCAGTACATAGTAAAGCTCCTGTTCGGTTAATTCCATGTTCTCCGGAATCAGAATGGCGGGCTGGATGACACCGCGGATAAAGGGAGCGGAAACACCGGGAATGCGGTAAACGCGGAAAACATTGCCGCGTCTGTGCCCTGCCGTCAGTTCCGCCAGAATGGAAGCATAGGGCTCCTCCTTCGTCATATCGATACCGAAACCGGCAATGAAACGGGTTACAATGACTTCTTTCCAGAGATAGCAGAATGCCATAATAATGACGCCGATACCCCAGACGGTACAGAAAACATCAAAGGCTGAAAAATAATAGCCTTGGGATTGAAATACACACCGGGAAGGGTATAATAAAAACTGCATGGATTTCTGTGAGAAAGAAATCACATGGGAAAAACCGAAATAAAAGGGAAAGAAGAGCCGCACCATGGCAAGCAGAAGCAGCACCACAATGGAATTGTAGGGCATCCGGCACAACAGCTTTTTCCGTTTCATAATGAAAGCGCAGATGCAGATAAGAAGATTGGAGGTAAGGATTGCCTGTATGATAGAAAATGTGGTGATGTAAATATACATAAGAGTTTCATCCTTTCTCCGTTCGTAAATGCCCTGCACGGTTTCCCAAAAGTAAAAATCACTTTAATTATAAAATTTATGTAAAGTTATGTCAATTTATAAATATAAAAATTATAAAATCAGAGAGGATATACGAAAGATATGAAGAAAGTACTGCTGTTAGTCTGCATTGCCCTGCTTCTTTGCCAGGCAGGCTGCACCCGCGTCCCGCAGGACAAGGAATATGTCATCCTAAAAACCATAGAGGAAAATCAGGAAGAGTACTACAGCATTTTCGGGCTGAACAAAGGTCTGGAACTGCTCCGGGTGTTCGGAAAGGACGGCACGGTGCTGGAAACCAGCATCGTAAAGAAGGTGGAAGCCGCAGATTACAATGCGGAAAACGGATTTTTAAGGGTTCAGGTCGAATGGGAAGACGGCACAAGACAGAGCTGGTTCTATGATATAGAAGGCAGCCGGAGGTCTAAGGGATTTCCGGCGGATGCCGAATACATCGGTGAAAATCTGGTACGGTATACGAAAGAAAATACCAACGGTGCGGCGGAAACCGTAACCGCCAATATTTATACAGGAGAGGTACAGGAATGATAACGGAAGAGGATTTGCAAAAAATAAAAGCGTTACGGAAAACACTGCACAGTATGCCGGAAAAATCCGGGGAGGAAATCAAAACAAAAGCCTGCCTGATGGCATTTCTTAAGGAGAATACTTCTTTGCAGACAGAGGACAGGGGCAGCTATTTCTTCGCGTATGCGAAAGCTCCCGGTGCGAAAATGCCTCCGGCAGCATTCCGGGCGGATATGGATGCCGTGTGTGGAAAGGACGGAAAACCGGGGCATTTCTGCGGACATGACGGACACAGCAGTATTCTGTCGGGGCTGGCGCTTACCCTGGATAAAGAAAAGGAAAAGCTTTCCCGGGATGTATATCTGATTTTTCAGCCGGCGGAGGAAACCGGTGAGGGTGCCGCTGTCTGCAGGGAGCTTATTAAGGAAAAGAATATCGAAAGAATATACGGACTGCACAATATTCCGGGCTATCCCGAAAAAACGGTGTTGCTCAAAAAAGGAACCTTTGCCTGTGCATCCACCGGTCTGGAAATCCGTATGACGGGGACTCCCAGCCATGCCGCTTACCCCGAAGCCGGTAAAAATCCCGGGACGGCTCTGGCGGAGCTATTGCTTTCCATAGAGGCGCTGACAAAGCAAATACGGGAGCAGGAGAGCTTTTTGCTGATGACCCTTATCGGTATGGAAATCGGAAGCGAAAGCTATGGTGTTTCGGCATCTGACGGGGTGCTGCGTCTTACGGTAAGAGGAGAGAGGGAAAGCGTATTTTCCCGTTATCTGGAAGAAATCCGCAGGCTGGCAGACGAAAAAGCAAGCGCCGGAGGATTTACCCTGCAAATGAGGGAAATCGAGCGCTTCCCGGCAACGGAAAACCATACGGAATGCGTGGAAACGGTAGAAAGGGCGGCAAAGGAGCTGGGACTTGCCACGGAAGAACTGGCAGTTCCCATGTGCTGGTCGGAGGATTTCGGCTATTATTTACAGGACACAAAGGGCGCATTCTTCGGCATCGGAGACGGCGAAGAACACGCCCAGTTACATACGGAGCATTTTGAATTCCCGGACGGCATCCTGCCCGCGGCAGTGGCTCTTTTTGAAAAATTACTGTTTCTGTAAGTTCTGCAAGGCGGTAAGGGAGTCGTACATCCGCTTTGCAATCAGTTTCCGTCCTTCCTCATTGAGATGCAGATTGTCAGTGAGGTAGTCGGAAGCGATATCTTCATGGATGGCGCCGTAGAAGTTGTCTACGAAGGACACCTGGTTGTCGAATGCGGTTTCGTATTCCTTCATAAAGTAAAGGGACAGTCCTACATTCCATTCGTTTTTCTGCATATCACTGCTCACATACTTTCCGTTTTCATCAACAGCATAGGCAAATGTGGGGGACATAACCACGATATCGACCCAGGGATAAGCATTCCGGAGGGCAGTGATACCGGCGGTCAGGGAGCCGGCAATGTAGCGGGGCTCATCGGGTATCTGGTCGTGGTAAATCATACTGTTTTCCAAATAGTCGCTGCCGTCGTACATAATGTAAACCATATCCACGGTCCGAAAATCCAGAGAAAACAGTTCATCCATGGAGGATTGTAAGCCTGCGGGCACAGTTTCCATGGAAGCATAGGCTTCCTCCAGGCGGGATTTGTCGCCGGACACTAAAGAAGAAATCAGGTAGGAAAAACTGAATGCATCCATGGGATAATCGGTGGTAAAAGGATTTTCATGGGCAGCCAGCAGGGAGTCCGCCACGGCGTAATTGTAAACAACAGCCCCGGAGTCTTTTGCAAACAGGCTGCAGACGCTGCTGCCGCTGTCTTTACCATCCGCAAAAGGCGCATTGCCGAAGCAGACAACGGTGGTTATCCCGTCATCCTCGGGAAATGTGCCGTCATCCTGCATGGGATTGGCGGTAAAATAGTCGTAGGTTTCGATTTCCGGGTTATCCGGTGTGGGAATGGCATCAATGTCTTCCTGGGTAATGCGGTTGCCGAAGGTCTTGTACTTATAGAAGCAGAGCCCCAGAATGCCGAGAATGAGAATGCCTAAAACAAGGTGGATGCTGACACGCAGGCGTTTTTCCTTTCTGCCCGGTGCATCCTCCGCATCGTCGGCCTCTGCGGTATCCTCGTCCTCATCGTCGTATTCTTCGTAGTCGTCGCCGGCTTCTTCCATATCCATGTCGTTCTCATCTGTATCCACATCGTCAATGTCATCTGCGTCGATTTCTTCCGCGGCATCGTCGGTATCATCTGCATCGACGTCCAAATCCTCTATTTCCAAATCGTCCCAGCCGTCATCGAAATCCTCTGCCGGGGAATATTTTTTTTCTGTCATTTTCTTTTTATCCATGGTCGTACAACCTTTCTGTGGGGGCATGCGCCGTGTCTTTTGTTTCAGTATTGCCCGGAAGCCCGGGATGTAAACTGATTGTACTATTCTTCGGAAAAACTGTAAAGCAAAGTTGCAAAGTTTCTGTTTTTTTTAGAAATGATACAAACCCGATACAATTTAACGGAAAATAGGAAAAGAAAAAGGGAACGAAGCCGTTTCTTACGAAAAATTAAGAAATTTCTAATAGTATGAGAGCGCCTGAAACTTGAACGGCCCACAGAATAATGTTATACTAATCAGTATCTATGGATGGAAAGGTATGGGATACATGAGAAAGTTGTTTGGACATAAAAAACAATATACAGATGATGACTTCGACATGGAAGATTTTGATACAGACTTCGATGCGGAAGAAACCTACGGCGAAGAAGGCGACTATGAGGAAGCTTACGACGGCGAAGGGTATGAAGACGGCGTCGAATACGAAGAGGTCTACGAGGACGGAGCCGAAGACGGTGTCGAATACGAAGAAGCCTATGAGGACGGAGCCGAAGACGGCGT
>DJEL01000031.1:0-34599 GCA_002432425.1 Lachnospiraceae bacterium UBA5899 | reverse complement strand
GTCGAATACGAAGAAGCTTATGACGGCGAAGGCGAGTACGGCGTTCAGCTTTATGATGCCAATGCCGCAGTAGCGGAATACGAGCCAGGCGAAGAATACGAACCGGACGGCGCCTATGTGGATTTGGACGAAGCCGGCGGGGACTATGAGGACGAATACGAAGAGGAAACGGACGAAGAGGACGAGGAAGATGACGACGATGAGCCTCTGCCCTGGAGTGCCATGACAGACCTCAATTTCTTCCAGAAGGTATGGTATTCCCTGGTGCATATGAGCGCCATTGACCGTGTAATTACCACTTCCGGGGTACTGGTGCTTGTACTGGCGCTGGTGGCAGGCACCATTTATGTGGACAATCTGACCAAGAAAAACAAACCCGCTTCCCAGCCGGTGGCATCTATCGGCAGCAGCATGGACGGCATCCGTGTCGTGGGAGAAGACGGACTGATGGCTGTGGCGGATGCGGAAAAGGCAAGAATTGATGCAGCCAACGCCATTCAGGATGACGAGCAGAAAGATTACGACGAAAACGAATATACCAAGGATGTAACGGTAACCATGAATACCACATCCATTGAAAAGGACCTGAAGATTAAATTCGTCAACAGCAAGACAAACAAGCTGATTGCCAATGTACCGTTCTCCGTAACGGTGGAAACACCCGACAAAAAGACGGAAACCTGGACGGACGACGACATGGACGGCATTATTTACAAAACCGGCATCACACCCGGCAAGTACAGTGTTGCCATGAATGCGCTTACGGACGAAAAATACAAGGACTACGAAATCAGCACCACAGCCAAGAAAGTGGATGTCCGGAAAGAAATTGCCTACCAGCAGGTAGACGTTTCCGACGAAATCAAGAAAGAATCGGAAGTAGACTCCAAGAAGGAAGATACCATGATTAACGATACCGAACAGGAGTCCACCCTGACGGATACCGTGGCATGGGTGGAGTCCACCAAGACGGTTATTGAAGCCACCTACACCGCTATTGACAGAAAGAATGTGAAGGACCCCATGACCTCTGCCAAGGCAGGCACCTATATCCGCACGGCAAATTTGATACTCAGTGATTTGAGCCTGAAGGTGGGAGAAAGCCAGAAACTTAGTTATTCCGCAGATATCAGTAATGTAAGCTTCGGTCAGGCAAACTATACGTACGACAGCAGCATTATCAGTGTCAGCCCCGACGGAACCATAACGGGACTTATGTCAGGCAGTACGAATCTGACAGTCACCGTGCAGGGTACGATTCAGAAGCCCGACACTTCTGGCAACAATGTCAGCGAGACGGAAACTTTCACCGGTAACTGCACAATAAATGTTACAGAGGCAAAGGTGGAGGTTGAGAGAATTACCCTTGACAATAATTCCCTGACACTGACGGAGGGCGGTGTGGCTACCTTAAAGGCTACCGTAGCGCCGGACAATGCCAGCAACAAGGCGGTTACCTGGATTTCCTCCAACGCCGACGTGGCAACGGTTGACAGCAACGGTACGGTTACTGCCAAGAAAGAAGGCACCGCAGATATTACCGTAGCTTCCCAAGAAAATCCTGCTATTACGGCAGTATGCAAGGTTACGGTCATGAAAAAGACGGACAGCCGTACCCTTTCCTTAAGCCAGAGCAATCTTTCCCTGGCACCCAATGCCAAGGCGGAAATCAAGGCAATTATCGGCAACAGCGATGCCGCCGGCTCCAAGGACGGTACCCTGGAATATACACTGGATAATACGGATGTGGCTTCTGTTTCCATGGGAACCTTAAAGGACGGCACGGCAACCATTACCGTAACCGGTAAAAAAGCAGGCGTTGCCATGCTGACCGTAAAGTTAAAGGACAGCTCCCTTACGGCAGTATGTACCATTACCGTACAGGAAAACACCCTGAAATTAGATAAGAGCACCTTAAGCATTATGCCCGGAAGAAAGGGTACGGTGACGGCTACGGCAGGAAGCACAACCGGTACCTTTTCCGCAGACACTTCCGACAAAAATATTGCCACCGTAAAGATTTCCGAAACCAAGAAGTCTTCCGACGGCAGCAGCTTAACGGCAACCGTAGAGGTTACCGGCGTCAAGACCGGCTCCGCTACCGTTACCGTAAATTATACCGACAACGGCTTTACCCAGAGCCAGACCTTTACCGTTAAGGTAGCGGCAAAGGAAGGCAAGCTGATGGATACCAGCAACAGACAGCTCTACGTGCTGACTTCCGACAACAAATACCGGGAAGCCACTTATGCGGACTATTACGACACCACCATCAAAACCTTCTATATTAAGACAGAGGGCAAGATAAAGTACACCGGCTGGCAGACCATTGACGGCAGACTGTATTTCTTTGATGCGGCAGGCAACAAGGTGACCGGCGAACAGGTTATCCAGGGCGCAAAGTACAATTTTGCAAGCGACGGCTCTCTGGTTACCGGCAGCGGCAGCTTCGGTATCGATGTTTCCAAGTGGAACGGCACCATCGACTGGACGGCTGTAAAGAATTCCGGTGTCAACTATGTCATTATCCGCTGCGGTTACCGAGGTTCCTCTACCGGCGCACTGGTAGAAGACCCGAAATTCAAGGCAAACATTCAGGGTGCCAATGCAGCAGGTCTTAAGGTGGGCGTTTACTTCTTCTCCCAGGCGGTCAACAAGGCGGAAGCGGTAGAGGAAGCATCCATGACCATTGAACTGATTAGAAAATACAAGATTTCCTATCCGGTCTTCCTGGACGTGGAAGGCAGCGGCGGACGCGGTGACAAGGTAGATAAAGCGACCAGAACGGATGTTATCAAGGCGTACTGCGAAACCGTACAGAATGCAGGCTATACCGCAGGTGTTTATGCCAACAAGAGCTGGCTGACAAACAAGATCGATGCCGGACAGCTCAGCAAATACAAAATCTGGCTGGCACAGTATGCGGCAACTCCGACCTACACCGGTCGTTATGACATGTGGCAGTACAAGTCCACCGGTAAGATTTCCGGTATCAGCGGCAACGTGGACTTGAACATCAGCTATCTGGGCTATTAAACCGGATACCATGCAAGTTAAGAAAGCAATTATATAAGGGACAGAAAGGAGATAAGCATGAGAACTTATCTGGTAACAGGAGGAGCCGGCTTTATCGGTTCCAACTACATTCATTACATGTTCAAAAAATACGGGGATGAAATCCGCATCATCAATGTGGACGCACTCACCTATGCAGGCAACCTGGAAAACTTAAAGGACGTGGAGAAAAGGGACAATTACACTTTTGTGAAAGCCAATATCTGCGACAAGGAAGCCATCCGCAAGGTATTCAGGGAAAACGACATCGACAGAGTGGTGCATTTCGCAGCGGAAAGCCATGTTGACAGAAGCATCCGCAACCCGGAAGTATTTGTTCAGACCAATGTATACGGTACGGCTGTTATGTTAAACTGCGCCAAGGAAGCATGGGAGCTTCCGAACGGCAGCTTCAGGGAAGGCAAGAAATTCCTGCATGTTTCCACAGATGAGGTTTACGGTTCCCTGGAAAAAGACGATGAGTTCTTCTATGAAACCACTCCTTATGCTCCCCACAGCCCTTATTCAGCAAGCAAGGCAGGCTCCGATATGCTGGTAAAGGCATATATGGACACCTATCATTTTCCTGCCAACATTACGAACTGCTCCAACAACTACGGACCTTACCAGTTCCCGGAAAAGCTGATTCCGCTTATTATCAACAATGCACTGCATGGCAAGAAGCTTCCGGTATACGGCGACGGTAAAAATGTGCGCGACTGGCTCTATGTGGAAGACCACGCCAAGGCGATTGATATGGTGCAGGAACAGGGCAGACTGTTTGAAACCTACAACATCGGCGGACACAACGAAAAACAGAACATCGAGATTATTCATATCATTCTGGATACCCTGCAGGAAATGCTGCCGGACGGAGACGAAAGAAAGGCATGGATTAACGAAAGCCTGATTACCTACGTGGAGGACAGAAAGGGACATGACAGACGTTATGCCATTGCACCCGATAAGATTAAGGCAGAAATCGGCTGGTATCCCGAAACCATGTTTAAGGACGGAATCAAAAAGACCATTGCCTGGTATTTTGAACATGAGGACTGGATGAAAAATGTGACCAGCGGGGATTATCAGAAGTATTACAGTGAAATGTACGAATAATCCGTGAAACACGATTACTTGGGAACGGCTTTCGCTGTTCCCATTTTCCATATTCTGTGATAAAATAAATCTAACTGACCTGAAAGGAGACATTCCATGAAAGGAATTATTTTAGCCGGAGGATCCGGTACCAGACTGTACCCGCTTACCAAAGCCATTTCCAAACAGATTATGCCTGTTTACGATAAACCCATGATTTATTATCCGTTGTCCATCCTGATGCTGGCAGGGATTAAGGAAATTCTGATTATTTCCACACCCAGGGATTTACCGGTATTTGAGGAGCTGTTAGGCGACGGCAGCCAGCTCGGCATGCAGCTTTCCTATGCGGTTCAGGACAGGCCCAGAGGACTGGCGGATGCCTTTATCATCGGCGCGGATTTCATTGGCAATGACAGAGTAGCGCTGATTTTGGGCGACAATATTTTCTACGGACAGAGTTTTTCCAAAGTACTTAAAGAAGTGGCATCCCGGGAAAAGGGCGCGACGATTTTCGGCTATTATGTAAGAGACCCGAGAGAGTACGGCGTAGTGGAATTTGATGAAAACGGCAAGGCCCTTTCCATCGAAGAAAAGCCGGAGCATCCCAAGAGCAATTACGCGGTGCCGGGACTTTACTTCTATGACAATGATGTAGTGGAAATTGCGAAAAACGTAAAACCCTCTGCAAGAGGTGAAATTGAAATTACCAGCATCAACAATGAGTATCTGCAGAGGGGAACTCTGCGTGTGGAAACACTGGGAAGGGGCTTTGCATGGCTGGATACCGGCAATCACGATGCCCTGCTGGATGCGGCGGATTTCGTGGCGGCTTTCCAGAAACGGCAGGGACTTTACATTTCCTGTATCGAGGAAATCGCCTACAAGCGCGGATTTATTACAAGAGAGCAGCTTTTGACTTTAGCGGAGCCGCTTATGAAGACGAATTACGGTAAATATTTAACAGAGGTTGCAAATGGACTCTAAATGGAAACGAACGGCGGTCTGTGTTTCAGCGTGCATGTGTCTGCTGTTGCTGTTACTGGTTCTGTTTACCAACTTTCCCAAAAGGAAGGGGACGGCGGATGCCGGCGGCGCAGTGACGAATGTGGGAACACAGACGGAGCAGGATACCGGTGCCGGACAGCAGGTAGGGGATAAAAGCAATCTGTCCGCTTTTTTGCAGGATGAATATTTCTTTGACCGGGACACGAAGGATACCGACCGTTTATATGATGAAACGAACCGGCTTTCCCTGATTGTGACGTCTGTGGAAAAGGATTTGCGCGTGCAGATTGTGGACAGGGACAACAAACCGGTGGAGGGAGAAAGCTTTTATATCACCTTAAACGGCAAGGACGAATACAAGGATCTGGATAAAGACGGTGTGATTTACATCGGGGACCTTCCCGCCGGGGAGTATGAGGTGGCGTTAAAGCCCATAAGCGGCTACCGTACGCCCCTAAGCGCCACGGATGTCCGGGTAAAGGACAAGGTGGAGTATGTGGTGATAGATGACATTTCCCTGCTTATCAAAACCGAAGCGGAAATTGATGCGGAAGCGGAAGACAGTGCCGAAGCCAATACCGATGGGGACGATACCGAAATCCGGCAGGCATCCGGAGTCTCCAAGACCGGTGTGCTGGGAATTGACGTTTCCAAGTGGCAGAAGGAAATCGACTGGGACAAGGTGAAGAACGAGGGTGTGGATTTTGCCATTATCCGCTGCGGCTACCGCGGTTCCGTTACCGGCAGTCTGGTGGAGGACCCTTATTTTGAACAGAATATCAAAGGCGCCCAGGCAGCGGGCATCAAGGTGGGCGTATATTTCTTTACCCAGGCGGTAAACGAAGTGGAAGCCGTCGAAGAGGCAAGTATGGTCGTCAGTCTGGTGCGTGACTACGAACTGCAGTACCCCGTGTTCATCGATACGGAAGGTGCAGGCGGAAACGGCAGGGCGGATTCCTTAAATGTGGAAGAACGAACCGCTGTCTGCGAGGCGTTCTGCACCACCGTAAAAAATGCCGGTCTGGAGGCGGGCGTGTATGCCAGTCGCAACTGGTATAACAATAAACTTACGGCAAATACGCTGGAGTCCTACGCCATCTGGCTTGCTGAATACCGGAGTGTGCCCCTGTATCAGGGTTATTACCAGATGTGGCAGTATACCTCTAAAGGTAAAATCAACGGCATTAACGGCAATGTGGATTTGAATGTAAGTTACAGGAAATGATGGATAGACAGGAAAGGCAAGGTTTTAATATGGGAAAGATTACAGTGGAAACATGCGAAATCGAGGGCTTAAAAATTCTGACCCCGCAGGTATTCGGGGATAACAGAGGCTACTTTATGGAAACCTACAATTACAACGATTACAAGGCAGCCGGTATTGACCTTAATTTTGTGCAGGACAACCAGTCCGCATCCAAGAAGGGTGTGTTGCGCGGTTTGCATTTTCAGAAGCAGTTCCCGCAGGACAAGTTAGTCCGGGTTATCCGCGGAGAAGTTTTTGACGTGGCAGTGGATATGCGTCCGGAGTCGGAAACCTTCGGCAAATGGTACGGCGTGCTTCTTTCCGAAGAAAACAAAAAGCAGTTTTTCATTCCGAAGAATTTTGCACACGGTTTTCTGGTGCTTTCCGATTATGCGGAGTTCTGCTATAAGTGTACGGACTTTTATCATCCCGGCGATGAGGGCGGTATTTCCTACAAGGACCCGGATATCAAGGTAGAGTGGCCGATTCCGGAGGGCATGGAGCTTATTTTATCCGAAAAGGACACCAAATGGGGAAGCTTCCGGGAATATGCAAAAGAACTGGGAAAGGCATAAGCACTTACTATGAAGAAAAAGATTTCAAAAAAGACGGGCATTCTGCTCTTTTATATAGCGGCGCTTATTATGGCATGCCTGATTGTGTTCCATAAAAATCCGAATGCCCGGGCAGCGGAGGAAAATCTCAAAAAGATTATTTCCGTTGTGGTAATTTTAGTTTCCTGCGTATTGTTTACGGCACTCTACGATAAAGTGACCGGTCTGCCGGTGGAGCTGTACCAGAACCGGCATTTAATCTGGAAACTGGCAAAGAACGACTTTAAAAAGCGGTATGCGGGCTCCTATCTCGGTGCGGTATGGGCAATGGTGCAGCCGGTGATTACGGTTGTCATGTACTGGCTGGTGTTTGATGTGATTATGGGCAGCGCCGGTATGGCAATGCGGGGCGGCAGCGACATTCCGTTTGTGCTCTTTTTAACTGCCGGTCTGGTTCCGTGGTTTTATTTTAACGAAGCCTGGACAAACGGCACCATGGCGCTTTTGGAGTACAATTATTTAGTCAAAAAAGTGGTGTTCAAGATTAGTATTCTGCCGATTATCAAGGTCATCGGCGCTACTTTTGTGCATGTGTTTTTTGTATGCATTCTGCTTCTGATTGCCGCTTTTTACGGTTATACCCCCACTTTGTATACCCTGCAGATTTTTTATTACAGCTTCTGCACCTTTGTTCTGGTACTGGCATTAAGCTACACCACTTGCTCCTTAGTGGTATTTATGCGCGATATTTCCCAGATTATCAGCATTATGCTGCAAATCGGCATGTGGGCGACTCCCATTATGTGGAACTTCGATGCCATCAGTCCTACCTGGGCGAAAATCTTAAAATTGAATCCCATGGTTTATATTGTAAACGGATACCGGGATGCCATTTACGGTCATTCCTGGTTTTTTGAGGACTTCTTTTCTACCATGTATTTCTGGATTTTTACGGTCGTGGTATTCGGTATCGGTGCCGTGGTATTTAAGAAGCTGAAAGTGCATTTCGCGGATGTGCTGTAATGAAGAGCGGAAAGGTAAGAGCAATGGATAATCAGGAAAGAAAGCCTGCAATTACGGTCAAAGACCTTAAAAAAGTATATAAACTCTATGACAAGCCCTCGGACCGGTTCAAGGAAGCCTTTGGACTGACCCGGAAGAAGGCAAAGGAGCATTATGCCTTAAACGGTGTGTCCCTTGAGATTTTTCAGGGGGAAACCGTGGGTATTATCGGTACCAACGGCTCAGGTAAATCCACTATCTTAAAGATTATTACCGGTGTCTTAAGCCCTACTTCGGGGGAAGTAAACGTAAACGGCAGAATTTCGGCGCTGCTTGAGCTGGGTGCGGGCTTTAACATGGAATACAACGGCATTGAAAATGTGTACTTAAACGGCACCATGATGGGCTTTTCCCAGAAGGAAATCGATGCCAAGCTGCCGGAAATTTTGAAATTTGCGGACATAGGCGACTATGTGTACCAGCCGGTAAAGACCTATTCCAGCGGTATGTTCGTGCGCCTGGCTTTTGCGGTTGCAATCAATATCGAGCCGGAAATCCTTATTGTGGATGAGGCACTTTCCGTCGGCGACGTTTTCTTTCAGGCAAAATGCTACCACAAATTTGAAGAATTTAAGAAAATGGGTAAGACCATTGTATTTGTCAGCCACGATTTAAGCAGTATCAGCAAATACTGCGACCGGGTATACCTCTTAAATCAGGGTAATCTTTTAGGTGAAGGCAGCCCCAAGGAAATGATTGACGCCTTCAAGCGGGTGCTGGTGGGTCAGTATGAAATCCACGACAAGGAAGATATGGATATCCATATTCCCGAAAACGTGTTAAATCCCGAGCTTCTGGAATACGGTACCAAGCAGGCGGAAATGACGGAATTTTACATTACCGACGATAAGGGCGTGAAGACCACCGCCATTATTAAGGGCACGGAGTTCACCATTCATGTAAAGGTGGCGTTCCACGATAGGATTGTTGCCCCGATTTTTGCGTTTTCTTTTAAGAATATCAAGGGCACGGAAATTACCGGCACCAACAGCATGATAGAAAAGGCATTTTTGGAGCCTGTGGAAGCGGGCAGGGTAAAGGAAGTAACTTTTCAGCAGAATATGAGCCTGCAGGGCGGGGAATACCTGCTTTCCTTAGGTGTTACGGGCTATGAGGGCAGCGAATTCCAGGTTTACCACAGATTGTACGATGTTTTGAATGTAACCGTGGTTTCCGACAAGGACACGGTGGGCTTTTATGATATGAATTCTAAGGTAGAGGTAAAGAATGCCGCAAAGGATAAGGTGATACCCTACCGGCAGGAGGCGTAATGGCAGAAAACGTAACGGAACAGATTGGAAAAATCACACTGGATTTAGCACATTATCCCGGTGAGGATTTATACTGCGACGGCAAGGTGGAGGACGAGCTTCTTTCCATCGTGAAGGACTATGCACAGGTGGAGTACCAGCAGATTATCGAGGAAAAGAAAAGCTGGCCCATTCTGTATCATTTATCCCCTCTCAGGGAAAACATTGTGGACTGGATTCCCATGAAGCACACGGAAAAGGTGCTGGAGGTGGGAAGCGGCTGCGGTGCCATTACGGGCGCTCTTTCCCGGAAAGCGGGGGAAGTGACCTGCGTGGACCTTTCCAAAAAGCGGAGCATGATAAATGCCTACCGCCATGCGGAGTGTGAAAACGTGACCATCCATGTGGGCAATTTCAAGGACATTGAGCCGGATTTGCCGGATAATTTCGATTATATTTTTCTGATTGGCGTGTTTGAGTACGGACAGAGCTATATGGGAAGCAAAACGCCCTTTGAAGATTTCTTAAATATGATTAAGAAGCACCTGGCACCCGGAGGCAGGATTGTCATTGCCATTGAAAACAAATACGGACTGAAATATTTTGCCGGCTGCAAGGAAGATCATCTCGGCACTTATTTTTCCGGAATTGAGAATTACGAAGCGGGCGGCGGGGTACGCACCTTTTCGAGAAAAGGTCTGGAAAAGATTTTTGCATCCTGTGGGGTAGGGAAGTATCATTTCTATTACCCGTACCCGGATTATAAGTTCATGACCACTCTGTATTCGGACGAATATCTGCCCGGCAAGGGAGAATTATCAAATAACATGCGTAATTTTGACAGGGACAGAATGCTTCTGTTCGATGAAAAGAATGCGTTTGACGGCATTGTGGAGGACAAGCTGTTTCCTGTGTTCAGCAATTCCTATGAGGTGATTATCGGGGACGGCTTCGATGTGAAGTATTCCCGCTTTTCCAACGACAGGGCAGCGGAGTACCGTATCCGCACGGATATCTGCCGGGATGCGGAGGGAAAGGCACATGTAGAAAAACATCCGTTATGTAAAGAAGCGGAGGAGCATATCCGCGGTATGGCGGATGCCTACCGGTCCCTGCTTGCAAGGTATGAGGGCGGCAATATTTCCGTGAACACCTGCACGCTTAGGGAAGAGGACGGAAAGGTGTGGGACAGCTTTGAATTCCTGCCCGGCAGACTGCTTTCCGAGCTTTTGGACGAATGTCTGGAGAAGGACGATTTGGAGGGCTTTCATAAGCTGTTCTGCGAATACGTGGAAAGAACTGGCTACAATCCCACCTATCCGGCAGCGGATTTTGACATGATTTTCAGCAATATCATGGTGGATGGTGACAAGTGGTCCATCATTGATTACGAATGGACCTTCGGCAAGGAAGTGGACCCGAAGGAGCTGGCTTTCCGGGCGGTGTACTGTTATCTTCTGGAAAATGAGAAAAGAAATAAATTAAATTTGGATTTAATAATGGAAAAACTGGCAATTACCGAGGAAGAAGCGGAGAATTTCCGGGAGCGGGAAAGGGAATTTCAGGAATTTGTAACCGGCCGGCACAAATCCATGGCGCAGATGCGGGATTTAATCGGCAACCGGGTGCTTGACCCCAGAAAAATGATTGAACGCATGCAGGATATGGCGGGCATAAGCCGGGTGCAGGTCTATGAAGATGACGGCAAGGGCTTTTTTGAAGAGAATTCTTACTTTGTAAAGGATGCCTATGTAGGGGAACAGGATGTGGAAGTGACCCTTTCCGTGGACGGAAATGTGCAGATTTTACGAATTGACCCCGCCATGACTTCCTGCGTGGTGACGGTGGAGGAACTTTTATTTAACGGCGTTCCCGTGCCCACACAGGATAAGAAGATTTTCTACACAAACGGCAAAGTGGCAAGACCTTCGGCAACCTGTATTTTTGCCACAACAGACCCCAACCTTTATATCAAAGTGGCGGATTTGGACAGAAAAGCGGAAAATGAGCTTTTTGCCAGATTAAAGGTGGTGCCTGTGCCGGAGCGTATGGCGGCGGACATGGCGGCAAGTGTCAAAAAGATTTTTTAACAACCGGGAAGGAATTACAAATTTGGGTATCAAAAGCTTTCTGAAACAGGGGATGGCATACGGTCTGGACAGGCAGTACGAGAAAAAATGCGCCTCCCGTAAAATTTTATACAAAGACTGGGTGGCATCCATGGAAGAAGCGGAAGCGGGTGCAGCATCCGCCGGAGAGCGTGCGGAAGCTGTTTTTCTTTCCGATGCAGAGGCCGGTGCCTGGGCGGACGGCGCCAAAGAACGAGCCGAGGCTTTTCTTTCTGCGCACCCGGAGGTCTGCGTGGTCTACGGGGACGAGGATGTGGAAACCGCACCGGGACAGTACGAAAATCCGTGGCTGAAGCCCTGCTGGTCGCCGGATACCTACCTGTGGAAGGACTATCTGGGAGAGGCGGTAGCGGTACGGAAATCCTTTTACGAAAAGACGGAGGAGAAATCCCGTGACGGACTGCTGAAAGCGGCGGGCGCATTTACAAAGGGCTGCCAAAGCATTGCCCATATAAACGGCATTCTGTTCCACCGGAAAACGGACTGGTTTACCGGGGAAACGAACAGCAACATGACTGAGAAAATAAACAGCGGCAAGACCGGGGAAAAAACGGCGCCGCACGGCGTGGAAAATAAGCCCTATATTTCCGTGATTATTCCTTCCAAGGACAACGCGGTTGTCTTAAAGAAGTGCCTGGACACCCTGAAAAAAACGGCGGCGGACATTTCTTACGAAGTGCTTCTGGTGGACAACGGAAGCGGCGAAGCGGTCAAAAAGAAAATAGAAGAAATGACGGCGGATGCGCCGGATATCCACTATATATACGAACCCATGGAATTTAACTTTTCCAAAATGTGCAATCTGGGGGCAGAAAGAGCAAAAGGCAGTCTGCTGCTGTTTTTAAATGACGATATCGAAGCCGTGCATACCGGATGGCTTTCCGATATGGCTAAGCTGGCAGAGCTTCCCCATACAGGGGCGGTGGGCTGCAAGCTGCTTTACCCGGATACGGATAAAATCCAGCATGCGGGTATTACGAACCTTCCCATGGGACCGGTTCACAAGCTGCAGTTTTTAAGAGATAACAAGTGTTATTATGATAACCGGAACAGAGGAATACGGAATGTATCTGCTGTGACGGCTGCGTGCCTTATGGTAAGAAGAGAAGTTTTTGAAGAAGCGGGCGGCTTCTGCGAAAGCATGCAGGTTGCCTTCAACGATGTGGATTTCTGTTTTACCCTTCTGGAAAAGGGCTATTACAACGCGGTCTGCAACCATATACATCTTCTGCACCATGAGTCTTTAAGCAGGGGAGCGGACGAGTCCGAGGAGAAGTTAAAGCGGCTTCACCGGGAACGCACCATGCTCTACGACAGGCACCCGGGGCTTACCGGAAAGGACCCGTTTTACCATGACTGGCTGAACCGCACGGGTCTGGATACCCGCATCCAGCCGGCTTATCAGTCGGGCAGGGAAATTGCGGATGTGCAGACAGCCAAGGAAGTGGTGAGGGAAAGCAACGAAGCCTATGTGTTAAAGAATGCCCGAAAGGACAGATGCCTTTTGGTGCGCATTGAGGCGGCGGACGCTTCCCATATTTCGGGATACGGCGTGGTGCTCGGCAGCGACAATGCCTGCTTTACCGGAAAGCTTTTACTGGAAAGAAAGGGCAGACAGCCCGCCGTGTACGAGCTGGATTTTACGGAACAGTACCGGCAGGATTTACAGGAAAATATGCCCGACCAGAAAAATGTGGCGCTCTGCGGCTTTCATGTGAACATAGCGGAGCCTCTTCCCGAGGGAGAGTACCGCATCGGCATGCTTGCCACGGATAAGATATCCGGCAGCAGCCTTATGAATTACAGTAACCGGACGTTTATCGTTGCCCGGACATAACAGAAAGGCATGGATATAGAAATGGACTATAAAGAAGCCTACGAAAAAGAACACTTGAAAAATGCGGAGCTGGCAGGCAGGGTGGCAGATCTGGAAATGCAGAAGGAAGACCTTAGCTACAAGCTGGACCGCATTAAAAACAATCCGCTTTTTAAGGCATCCAAACCGGCAAGGAATGTGATGCACTGGGCTATCCGCCAGAAGAACCGGCTGGCAGGCTGCGGAGGTCCGAAAGGCGTTGTGCGCAAATTAAAACAGAAAAAGCAGGAAAAAAGCGTCATGAGAAGCTATGGTACGGACAGCTTTCCCAGTCCGGAAGAAGCAAGAAAAGAGCGCGAAACCGTATTTGAAAGACCTGTGAAGGTCAGCATTCTGGTGCCGCTTTACAATACGCCGAAGGAATTTCTGACGGCGATGATTGACTCCGTACTGGCACAGACTTATGAAAACTGGGAGCTCTGTCTGGCGGACGGCTCCGATGAGGCACACAAGGAAGTGGGAGAAATCTGTACTTCCTACGTGGAAAAAGAAGGGGACAGAAAGCGCATCCGCTATGAAAAACTGGCGGAAAACAAGGGCATTTCCGGCAATACCAATGCCTGCTATGCCATGTCTACCGGAGAATATATCGGTCTGTTTGACCACGACGACATTCTGCATCCCTCCGCACTGTACGAATACGTGAAAGCCATTAACGAACAGGGCGCGGACTATATTTACTGTGATGAAACCACTTTTAAGAACGGCGATATCAACAAAATGCTGACCATGCATTTTAAGCCGGACTATGCCATTGACAACTTACGCGCCAACAACTATATCTGCCATTTCAGTGTATTTGCCAGAAAACTTTTAGATGGTACGGAACTGTTCCGTTCCCAGTTTGACGGCAGCCAGGACCACGATATGATTTTACGCCTGACGGATAAGGCAAAAAAAATTGTGCACATACCGAGACTTTTGTACTACTGGCGTTGCCATGCGGGCAGTGTGGCTTCCGGCATTGAGGCAAAGACCTATGCCATCGAGGCGGCAAAAGGCGCCGTGGCGGACCATCTGCGTAAGCACGGTTTCCGCAATTTCAAAATTGAGAGCACCAGAGCCTTTGAAACCATATTCCGTATCCGCTATGAAGTACTGGGAAATCCGAAAATCTCCATTATCATTCCCAACAAGGATCATGTGGCGGATTTGCGGAGAGCGGTGACTTCCATTCTGGAAAAATCCACCTATGACAATTACGAAATCATTATTGTGGAGAACAACAGCGAAACGGAAGAAATTTTCCGGTACTATGACGAACTGAAAAAGAACGAAAAGATAAAAATCGTCACCTACGAAGGCGGTTTCAATTATTCGGCCATTAACAATCTGGGTGTGAGCAGGGCGGACGGCGACTATGTGCTTTTACTGAACAATGATACGGAAGTTATTACCGTCAACTGGATGGAAGAACTTCTGATGTATGCCCAGAGAGAGGATGTGGGCGCCGTGGGCTGCAAGCTTTATTTTGCGGACCGCACCATCCAGCATGCCGGCGTGGTAATCGGCCTGGGAGCCCACAGAACGGCGGGACACAGCCATTACCGCATGCCGAGACAGAATCTGGGCTATATGGGAAGACTCTGTTATGCACAGGATGTTTCGGCTGTAACGGGTGCCTGCCTTTTGGTGAAAAAGAGTCTGTACGAAGCGGTCGGAGGTCTGGACGAAGGCTTTGCCGTGTCCTTAAATGACGTGGATTTCTGCTTAAAGCTCAGGGAGAAAGGACTTCTCAACGTTTTTACGCCGTTTGCGGAGCTTTATCACTATGAATCGGTTTCCAGAGGATTGGATACGGAAGGGGAGAAAGCGGCCCGCTACAATGCGGAGTCCGAGAAGTTCCGTGAAAAATGGAAAGAAGTTTTAGAGAAGGGCGACCCGTACTACAATCCCAATTTTTCGCTTGACAGAAGCGATTTTGCCTTGAAAATCCAGTAAAATCATGCAAAGTTGCGCCTTTTTTCTAAAAAGTATTGTGGAAATATTGATGATGATATGATATACTACCAACGTGAAAAAAGTTTTGGATAGAAAAAGATAGGCAGAATCAAAGAAAGGACAGGAAATTAACATGGATTATATGAAGAAATTCCAGTTCTGGCTGGACAACGATTATTTTGACGAAAAGACCAAAGAGGAACTGCTTGCCATCCGCAACAACACTTCCGAAATTGAAGACCGTTTCTATAAGGATTTGGAGTTCGGCACCGGCGGACTCCGCGGTATCATCGGTGCCGGTACCAACCGTATGAATGTTTACACCGTTAGAAAAGCATCCCAGGGTCTTGCTAATTATATCTTAAAAAAGGGCGGTGCAGGCAGAGCGGTTGCCATCGCTTACGACTCCCGCAGAATGTCTCCCGAATTTGCAGATACCGCAGCACTCTGCCTGGCAGCAAACGGCATCAAGGCATATGTATTTGAATCCCTTCGTCCCACTCCCGAGCTTTCCTTTGCTGTACGTAAGCTTCACTGTATCGCCGGTATTGTGGTAACGGCAAGCCATAACCCTCCCGAATACAACGGCTATAAGGTATACTGGGAAGACGGCGCACAGATTACTGCGCCTCTGGATAAGGAAATCATTGCAGAGGTAAGCGCCATTAACGATTACAACAC
The DNA here is from genome assembly GCA_002432425.1 of Lachnospiraceae bacterium UBA5899. Taxonomy (GTDB): domain Bacteria; phylum Bacillota; class Clostridia; order Lachnospirales; family Lachnospiraceae; genus Acetatifactor. Next base: position 18,703 of record DJEL01000031.1, on the reverse strand, counting down.
CTGCAAGACCATGGATAAGGCAGAAGCCGTACAGAAAGGCCTGTATGAGGTTATCGGTGCGGAAATCGACGACGCTTATATGGCAGAGTTAAAGAAGCAGATTATTCATCCCGATGTTATTGCGGAAATGGCAGAGGACATCAGGATTGTATATACTCCGCTCTGCGGAACCGGCAACATTCCGGTAAGACGTGTTCTTTCCGAACTGGGCTTCAAGCATGTATATGTAGTACCCGAACAGGAAAAGCCGGACCCCAACTTCACCACCCTGGATTACCCGAATCCGGAAGACCCCAAGGCATTTACTTATGCCCTTCGTCTGGCTAAGGAAAAGGATGCCGACATCGTTCTGGCTACCGATCCGGATGCCGACCGCTTAGGTGTATATGCAAAGGATACCAAGACCGGTGAATACATTCCTTTCACAGGAAATATGTCCGGTATGCTGATTGCCGAGTATATTTTAAGAGAGCGAACCAAGACACATACAATGCCTGAAAAGCCGGCGCTTGTTACCACCATTGTTACCACCAACATGACAAAGCCCATTACCGAAGCTTACGGCGTAAAACTGATTGAAGTACTGACAGGCTTCAAGTACATCGGCGAACAGATTAAGTGGTTTGAAAGAGACCATTCCTACAATTATGTATTCGGTCTGGAAGAAAGCTACGGCTGTCTTGCCGGAACCCATTCCCGTGACAAGGATGCCTGCGTTGCCGTTATGTGCCTCTGCGAAGTGGCAGCCTACTGCAAGAAGGAAGGCAAGACCCTGTGGGATATGATGGTAGAAATGTATGAGAAATACGGCTACTACAAGGAAACCCAGTACACCATTACCTTAAAGGGTGTGGACGGTGCAAAGCAGATCAATGAAATCATGGATAAGCTCCGTAAGAATCCGCCCAAGGCATTCGGTGACTTAAAGGTTCTTCGTTTCCGTGATTATAAGGAAAACAAGATCTTAGATATGGAAACCGGTGCGGTAACGGAAACCGGGCTGCCTATCTCCAATGTCCTGTATTTTGAATTACCGGACAACTGCTGGTGCTGCGCACGTCCCTCCGGTACAGAGCCCAAGATTAAATTTTACATGGGCGTAAAGGGCAACAGCATCGAAGACGCGGCTGCAAAAGTAGAAAAGTTGACAGAAGATGTAAAAGCGGTTCTGTAATATTATGGCCAAATTATCAAAAAGTAACTTGAAAAAAACTTTATATTATCTAAAAAGAAACGGGCTGCGGGATACTTATCTCGCAGCCTTAGAACGTTTACGGAAAAAAGAGGATTATCAGTACGAAGCTCCCACGGAAGCGGCCTTAAAGGCACAGAAGGAGGAGGCTTCCCGGATGGCACCCCTGCTGTTCAGTATTCTTGTACCCGCTTACCGGACCCCGGAGAAATACTTACGGGAGATGATAGACTCCGTGCTGGCGCAGACCTACGGTAGTTTTGAACTGATACTGGCGGATGCAGGCGGGGATGATTCCGTAAAACAGGTCGTGGATACTTATCAGGATAAACGGATACGTTATATCCGCCTTGCGGAAAACAAAGGGATTTCCGGCAACACCAACGAAGCACTCAGGCATGCCACGGGACTGTATACCGGACTGCTGGATCATGACGACCTGCTGACACCGGATGCTCTGTATGAAAATGCGAAAGCAATTGCGGAAGCAAAGAAGAGAGGGGTACACCTGCAGCTTCTGTATTCCGATGAAGATAAATGCGATGAGAACGGAGAGCATTATTTCTGCCCTCACAAAAAAGAAAAATTTAATTTAGATTTAATTCTATCGAATAATTACATCTGTCATTTTATGGTAATGGAAACCGCTCTTCTGAAAGAACTGCGGTTCCGGGAGGAATATGACGGGGCGCAGGATTTTGACCTGGTGCTCCGGGCAGTAGGCAGTATTTACGGAAAAGGCGGACAGCCTGTGTTTGCCGCCGGATGCCCGGACAAAGCGGATCCGGCAGAAAACATCTGCCATATTGCCAGAGTACTGTATCACTGGCGCTGCCACAGCGCATCCACGGCGGACAATCCCCATAGCAAGCAGTATGCCTACGAAGCGGGCAGAAATGCGGTGCGGAATTTCTTAAAAGAGCAGGGAGTGGCTGCAGGTGTGGCACACAGCAAGCATCTGGGATTTTACGAGGTAAACTATCACCCGGATTTCCTTTCCCTGCGTAAGGATGTGGGTGCAATCGGCTGGCCGGCGTATAAAAACAATAAAATAACATACGGTATGTATGATGCAGATGGCAAAAATCCGTACCGGGGTCTGAAAAGAGGCTATGCGGGCGAGATGAACCGTGCGGAGCTGGTACAGGATGTGTATGCCGTGGATATCCGCACCATGAAGGTCCGTAAGGAGCTTATGGAAAGAGTGCAGAGTGTATTGAAAGAGCAGGCGTCCGGAAACACGGCAGGTGTTTTAGTGGGCGGCTTTGTGATAAAGGAAAACGGTACCTTTGAGAGCCGCAAATACTTTACGGAAGAGGAATATGCCGAAATCAGCCGGAAGGTCTGCGAAGCGGTGAAAAAGGAAGGATACCGGATAGCGTATCTGCCGGGAGGATGGAAAGGATGAAAACAACCATAGTCATACCGAACTACAACGGAATTGCCTACCTGAAGGAATGCGTGAAGTCCCTTAGGGAAGATTTGAAAAACCATCCGGCGGCGGTCATTGTTGTGGATAACGGTTCCGAAGACGGCAGCGCAGCGTGGATAAAGGAAGAATGTCCCGATATCACACTGATACCTCTGATAAAAAATACGGGATTTCCCCATGCGGTAAATGTCGGCATCCGTCATGCCAAAACGCCTTTTGTGCTGCTTCTTAATAACGATACTGTGGTGAAGCCCGGCTTTACAAAAGCACTGGAGGAGGCAATTTCCAAACGTAAGGATGCTTTTTCCGTCAGTGCGAAAATGCTTTCCATGAAGGAAGAGGGCACCATGGACAATGCCGGTGACTTGTACTGCGCCTTAGGCTGGGCATTTGCCAGAGGAAAGGACAAGCCGGCAGGGGATTACAACAAGCCCTGTGAAATCTTTTCCGCCTGTGGCGGCGCCGCCATTTACCGGAAAAGTGTTTTTGAAAAAATCGGATATTTTGACGACAGTCATTTTGCCTATCTGGAGGATGTGGATATCGGATGGCGTGCGAAGATTTACGGATACCGCAATTTCTATGAGCCGAAAGCGGAGGTGCTCCATGCCGGAAGCGCTGCCAGCGGCTCCCGTTACAATGCCTTTAAGGTAGGTCTTTCTTCGGCAAACAGTGTGGCAATCATCGGAAAGAACATGCCGCTTTTGCAGATTATTTTAAATCTGCCGTTTCTTCTGCCGGGATTTCTCGTGAAATTTTTGTTTTTTGTCCGCAAGGGTTACGGAAAAATCTATGCCGCAGGCTGCTTAAAGGGATTTATGCGCGGACTTTCAGAGGACGGAAGAAAAAAGAAAGTGCATGTTTTGACGGAAAACTTGGGAAACTATGTGAAAATACAGTTTGCACTCTGGATAAACCTGCTTAAGCGTTTCGCAAACTGAAAACGCAAAAAAGAATGATACAATTATGATACAAAGGAAATTTAATCTTAACCCAGTTACCGACAACAGGCTTCCTTTGTGGGATGCGAAAGGCATGTGAGAAATATGATAAAAGATAACCAGAAGGTTTTTAACAGGTTACATCTTGTTATGGACGCCCTGATTGTGATAATTTCATATGCGCTGGCCTGGGTACTGCACTTTAAGGTATTCAACCACTTTGGCCCGGAAGCGGGTGTCCTCTCCATGGAACACTACCTGCGGGCGCTTATTTTCATTGTGCCGGGTTATATTCTGCTGTATTACCTCTGCCATGTGTATGAGCCTCAGCGAACGTCCCGGATAAGCAGGGAAATCTACAATCTCGTTTGTGCCAATACCATTGGTCTGGTGGGATACATTGCTTTGCTGTATGTAGTGAAGCAGGTGGATTACTCCCGAAAAATGATTTGTGTGTTTTACGTGTTAAACATCCTTCTGACCTCGGCTTCGAGGGTTTTGGTCAGAAAGACGCTGCGTTCCTTCCGGAAAAAGGGCTACAACCTAAAGCATATTCTGCTGGTGGGCTATTCCCGTTCCGCAGAGGAATATATCGACCGGATTTTAGGCAATCCCGAATGGGGCTATGTGGTCTGCGGCATCCTGGACGACTTTGTTCCGGCAGGTACTCTTTACCGGGGCATCAAGGTCATCGGCCGTATCGACAATATATTAGAGCTGCTTCCGGCAAACGAGCTGGATGAAATCGCCATTACATTGTCCTTAAAGGATTATAACCGGCTGGAAGAAATCGTAAACACCTGCGAAAAGTTCGGTGTGCATACCAAATTCATTCCGGATTACAACAGCCTGATTCCCAGCAAGCCTTATACTGAGGATTTAATGGGACTGCCCGTTATCAATATCCGTTATGTGCCGCTTTCCAACACCGGCAACATGATAGTAAAGAGAGCCATGGACATTGTGGGTTCCATCGTGGGAATTATCCTGACCTCGCCCATTATGCTGATTGCGGCAATCGCCGTAAAGGCAAGCAGCAAGGGCCCCGTTATTTTCAAGCAGGAGCGGGTGGGACTTCACAACAAGCCTTTTTATATGTATAAATTCCGCAGCATGGAGCTGCAGAAGGCTTCCGAAGAGAAAAAAGCCTGGACGGTAAAGAACGACCCCAGAGTAACGGGTGTCGGCAAGATACTGCGGCGTACCAGCATCGACGAGCTGCCCCAGTTGTTCAACATCTTAAAAGGGGATATGAGCCTGGTAGGTCCCAGACCGGAGAGACCCTTATTTGTGGAAAAATTCAAGGAAGAAATTCCCCGCTACATGGTAAAGCATCAGGTGCGGCCGGGACTGACCGGATGGGCGCAGGTGCACGGCTACCGCGGCGATACTTCCATACGAAAGAGAATCGAATACGATTTGTATTACATTGAAAACTGGACCCTGTGGTTTGACATTAAAATTATTTTCATGACGTTTTTCACAGGATTTATCAATAAAAATGCCTATTAGAGAAGGGATAAGGGAAAAGGAGATTTAGAAATGGCAAGAGGTGAAAGAAGACAGGAAGAGTACGATACCAGAAAATCTTCCGGCAGAACAGCGGGAAAGCCCGCAACCAGAAAGAAAGCAAAACAGAAAAGAAAGATAGTGCTTCTGGTCGTGGAGCTTTTGGTCGTGGTGATTTTACTGGGAGTTCTCGGACTGTTCTGGTATATGGAAAAACCGTCGGACACAGGCAACGGCACGGATGGCGAAAAGGGCGGTCCTCTTTTCAATGTATCTATTAAAGAAGATGATTTAGAGATTAACAAGCAGGTACAGGAAAACGAAAACCTGAAAGAGTACCGGAACATTGTTCTGTTCGGCGTAGATTCCCGAAAAGGGGCGCTGACCAAGGGTACCTTGAGCGACAGTATCATCATTGCTTCCATTAACCTGGAAACCAAGGATGTGAAGCTTTGCAGTGTATATCGTGATACCTACTTAAATTTAAGCAACGATAAATACGGAAAATGCAACTCCGCCTACAGCTACGGCGGTGCGGAACAGGCCATGAAGATGTTGAATATGAACCTGGATTTGGATATTAAGGATTTCGTAACCATCGGCTTTGACGGTCTGACACAGGTAATTGACGATATCGGCGGTGTTTACCTTGATGTGGATGATGAAGAACTTCGCCATATCAACAGCTATCAGGAAACCATGGCGCAGGAAATGAGTGTAAATTACACACCGGTTACTTCCACCGGCTACCAGCTTTTGAATGGTCTGCAGGCAACCGCTTACTGCCGTATCCGTTACAAGACCGGTAACGACTTCGCAAGAGCGGCTTCCCAGCGTGAAGTTATCCAGGCGATTGTGGACAAGGTAAAAACCATGGATTTGGTAACACTTACCAAGGTTGCCAACGATGTTTCCAACAATGTATACACATCCTTGAGCATGGATGAAATTGTCGGAATTTTAGGTGAAGTTACGCAGTACAATATCGTGGATGAAGGCGGTTTCCCCGAAGCTTCCATGAGAGGTGCAGGTGTTCTTGGTTCCAAGGGAAGTTGTGTATATCCCATCAACCTGACGGAAAACGTAACATGGCTCCATGAATTCCTGTTCAATGATACCGACTATGAACCTTCCGAGGAAGTGCAGGAATATTCCAAGATTATTCATGATTTCGTATCCCAATATATAAACATTGATTAAAGCAAAGGAGCTTGGGAAAATGTCTCAGGCTCCTTTTTCAGAAATAACCGGGGAAAGGTGAGGGTACTTAAATGGATATTGATGTAATTATTCCGGTGTACCGGCCGGGAGAAGATTTGGTGGCGCTCTTAAACAGACTGTATGCCCAGACGGTGGAAATTCACAAAATCATTCTGGTGGAAACGGTTGACAATGGAGAAGAAACTTCCATAGTGGAAGCAGAAAGCAGGGAAAGAGCAACCTCCGCAGAGGAAGAAGAAACTTCCATACTTCTGCACCTGCAGAAAAAGTATAAAAAAATAGAGCTGTATTCCGTGAAAAAAGAAGATTTCGACCACGGCATGATCCGCAGGATGGCGGTGGAGAAATCCGATGCGGACATTTTTGTCATGATGACGCAGGATGCCCTGCCGGCGGACAGAAGGCTGATAGAAAATATCACTGCGCCCCTGAAAGAGGATGTGGCGGTTTCCTACGCCAGACAGCTTCCGAGAAAGAACTGCCGCGTCATAGAGCGGTTTACCAGACAGTTTAATTACCCGGACGGCTCCCGCCTGAAAGGGAAAGAGGATTTGGAAACACTGGGCATTAAAACCTATTTCTGCTCGGATGTGTGTGCCGCCTACCGGAGAGAAATCTATGAAAAACTGGGCGGCTTTGCGGAAAAGGCTATTTTTAACGAGGACATGCTCTTTGCGGCGAAGGCAGTGGAGGCAGGGTACAAAATTGCCTATACGGCAGAAGCAAGAGTGCTGCATTCCCATAATTACAGTTTAAGCCAGCAGTTCCGCCGGAATTTCGATTTGGGCGTTTCCCAGGCGGAGCATCCGGAGGTATTTAAGAAGGTGCCTTCCGAAAAAGAGGGCGGCAGAATGGTAAAGGAAACCACGGCGTATCTGTTTACCACGGGAAAGGTATTTCTTATTCCTTATTTTTATCTGCAATGCGTAAGTAGGTATGCCGGCTATTTCCTGGGCATGCATTATAAAATGCTCCCGGCGAAGACGGTAAAGAAATGCACGGCAAACGAGGCATATTGGCAGTAATGCTTTACAGTTTCCGGGCTGTGTGGTAAAATTTGTGAAAATCAGAAAAAAGAATAACGCATATACTAATAGGAAGTAACAGAAAGGAACGGGTAGAAAAATATGTGTGGTATTGTAGGATATATTGGAAATAAACAGGCGGCTCCCATTATACTGGACGGACTTGCCAAACTGGAATACAGAGGTTATGATTCCGCGGGTCTTGCGGTATCTGACGGAAAAAAAATCAACGTGCAGAAGGCAGTCGGACGTCTGAAAGTACTGGAAAACCTGACCCACGGCGGTGAAAACATGCCGGGATATGCGGGAATCGGCCATACCAGATGGGCAACTCACGGCGCACCCAGCGATGTGAACGCACACCCTCATTACAACAAGGACAGGACGATTGCCGTGGTACACAACGGCATTATCGAAAACTACATTCCCCTGCGTAAAAAGCTTCAGAGCAAGGGTTATGAATTCGTATCCGAAACCGATACCGAAGTCCTGGCACAGCTTTTAGATTACTACTACAAGGGCAACCCCTTAGAGGCCATTACCAAGGTGCTTCACAGAGTGGAAGGTTCCTATGCACTGGGCATCATGTTTGCGGATTTCCCGGAAGAAATCTATGCGGTCAGAAAAGACAGCCCCCTGATTGTGGGAAAGAGTACGGACGGCAGCTTTATCGCATCCGATGTACCGGCTATCTTAAAGTATACCCGCACGGTATATTATGTGGAAAATCAGGAAGTGGTAAAGCTTACCAAGGACGAACTGCATTTCTACACCGTGGACGAAGAAGAGATTACCAAGAAGCCCGTTACCATTGACTGGGATGCTAATGCAGCGGAAAAGGGCGGTTACGAGCATTTCATGCTGAAGGAAATTTACGAACAGCCCAAGACCATTACCGATACCATTTCTCCCCGTATCAAAAACGGAGATATTGTGATTGATGAGCTGAATATGACGGATGAAGAAATCAAGGCCGTGAAAAAGATTTACATTGTTGCCTGCGGTTCCGCTTATCATACCGGCGTAACAGCCAAGTACATCATAGAAGGTCTGGTGCGCATTCCCGTGGAAGTGGATGTGGCATCCGAGTTCCGTTACCGCAACCCGATTCTGGAAGAAGGCACCATGGTCGTAGTTATCAGCCAGTCCGGAGAAACAGCAGATACCCTGGCGGCGTTACGGGAAGCCAAGGCAAGAGGTTTTAAGGTACTTGGCATTGTCAATGTGGTGGGAAGTTCCATTGCAAGAGAGGCGGACAGTGTTATGTATACCTGGGCAGGTCCCGAAATTGCCGTGGCAACCACCAAGGCATACAGCGCACAGCTTGCAGCGCTCTATCTGCTTACCATGAAGCTCGGCAGAGTCAGAGGCACAATTGCGGATGCACAGTTTGCCAGCCTGCTTGAGGACATTAAGAAACTGCCTTACCAGATTGAACTTTTGTTAGGACAGAAGGAAAAAATCCAGCGTTTTGCAAACCGTTATGTGGGAGCAAAGGACATATTCTTTATCGGACGCGGTATTGACTATGCGATTTCCCTTGAAGGTTCCTTAAAATTAAAGGAAATTTCCTATGTGCATTCCGAAGCCTATGCGGCAGGCGAATTAAAGCACGGCACCATTTCCTTAATTGAGGACGGAACCCTTGTTGTGGCAGTGGCTACCCAGCCCGCCCTTTACCAGAAGACCATCAGCAACATTGTAGAGGTAAAGGCAAGAGGCGCCTTTGTTATGGCGATTACCACAGAGGACAACACGGCTATGGAAAAAGCGGCGGACTACATTATTTATATTCCGGAAACCCATCCGTACTTTGCAAACTCCCTCGCCATTATTCCCTTACAGTTATTTGGCTATTATGTAGCGGTAGGCAAGGGCTGCGATGTGGATAAGCCGAGAAACTTAGCAAAGTCCGTTACCGTCGAATAATTGAAAAATTTTCCGGTTTTTAAACTTTTATCATAGTTTCGTCACAAATAAAACACAATTACTGTTTAAGATATGCTTATCAGTAAGAGAAAGAGAGGTAATTGTGTTATGTACGAGGATCAGAATAATAATTATGTATATTACCAGGCATCACCTGCGGGAGCAGCACCCCAGCCCGCAGCGCCTGTTGACAATCAGGGAAAGAAAAAGAAAAAAGGAGGAGCGGGTCGGTTCTTCCGTAAATTCTTTGCCTGCGCAGGCATGGGGCTTTGCTTCGGTCTCTGCGCCGCCGCCGGTTTCTATGCCGTAGGACAGAGCACCGGCATGTTTAACCAGAAAAACGTATCGGTAGCATCCACGGATGACACCCAGAGCATCGATGACCTGAAGGCATGGGTCAATGACCAGCTCAACAAAAACATGGCTTCCGGCGACAGCGGGGTGCTTACCACAAGCACGACCGGCGTTACGGCTGCGGATGCAACGGATGTGGTAGAAAAAGTAATGCCTGCCATGGTATCCATTGTCAACAACTATACACAGACCGCTACTTATTTCGGTCAGCCTATTGAGCAGGACGGTACGGCAAGCGGTTCCGGTATCATCGTAGGAGAAAATGATACCGAGCTTTTAATCGCCACCAACTATCATGTAATTGAGGATGCCAAGGAACTGACCGTGCATTTTATCGATGACGCCGATGTGAATGCAGTCGTAAAGGGCAGCGATCCCGATATGGACTTAGCCGTTATTGCCGTAAAGCTTGCCGACATGGAGCAGAGCACACTGGACTCCGTTAAAATTGCAAAATTAGGTGACTCCGACAGCCTGAAATTAGGTCAGTCCGTCATCGCCATCGGCAATGCGTTGGGCTACGGACTTTCCGTAACCGGCGGTTATGTCAGCGCCTTAAACAGAGAAGTGGAAATGGATGACGGTTCCAAGGGTACCTTTATCCAGACAGATGCAGCCATTAACCCCGGCAACTCCGGCGGCGCACTGATAAATATGAACGGTGAGGTTATCGGTATCAACTCCAACAAGATTGGCGGTACGGTAGTAGAAGGTATCGGTTATGCCATTCCTATTTCCGCAGCAGAGCCTATTTTAAGCGACTTGATGACCTATGAAACCAGAGAAAAAGTGGATGACAGCCAGGTGGGTTACTTAGGCATTATCCCGCAGTCCGTTACCTCCGATGCCGCAGAGCTCTACGGTATGCCGGAAGGTGTCTATGTTTCCCAGGTTGAGGACGGTACTCCCGCAGCCGAAGCCGGACTGTTAAGAGGCGATATTATTCAGAAGCTGGACAACAAGAAAGTCAGTACAGCGGATGAACTCAGAGAACAGCTGAAGTATTATTCAGCAGGAGAAACCATTGATGTGCTCGTTATGAGAAGCATCAACGGTGAGTATGTAGAACGTACCGTTACGGTTACTCTGGGGGCAAGACCGCAGAACTAATCCTATAACGAATGGAGATTTCTATGTCAGAACACGATAGCGAAAACACAGAAATATATATGGAAAACGACAACACCGGTGCAGGGGAAACCCACACCGGTGAAAGCCGTACAGAGGAAAATAAAACTTCCGCCGCAAAAGGAAGTGAGGAAAAGCAGGACAACCAGTACGAGGATGTCTGCTTCGTCTGCCGCCGCCCGGAAAGCAGAGCCGGAAAAATGTTCCATCTGCCCAACAATATTACCGTCTGCAGCGACTGTCTGCACAAGACCATGGACACCATCAGCCAGTTTGACTATCAGGGAATGTTAAACTACCCGGGCATGATGAACCCGGAGGAAAATACTCCCAATGGTTTTCCCAACATCAGCTTTATCAACTTAGCGGACCTGCAGGGACAGGGCGGTATTCCCAACAAGCAGAAATTAAAGAAGAAAAAGAAGGACGCGCCCGTGCTGGATATCAAGAATATCCCGCCGCCCCACAAGATTAAGCAGAGTCTGGATGAGTATGTCATCGGACAGGATTATGCGAAAAAAGTGATTTCCGTAGCCGTTTACAACCACTATAAGCGTGTGGCTACCGGAACCATGGACGATATTGAAATCGAAAAATCCAATATGCTCATGATAGGGCCTACCGGATGCGGCAAGACCTATCTGGTAAAGACCCTGGCAAAGCTTTTAGATGTACCCCTTGCCATTGCCGATGCCACTTCCCTTACGGAAGCCGGCTATATCGGCGACGATATCGAAAGCGTCATTTCCAAACTTTTGGCGGCAGCAGGCAACGACACGGAAAGAGCCGAAAAGGGCATTGTCTTTATCGATGAAATCGACAAGATTGCCAAGAAGAAAAATACCAACAGCCGTGATGTAAGCGGCGAATCCGTACAGCAGGGTATGTTAAAGCTGCTGGAAGGTGCGGACGTGGAAGTGCCGGTGGGCGCCAACAGCAAAAATGCCATGGTGCCGCTGACTACCATCAACACCCGCAATATTTTATTTATCTGCGGCGGTGCATTCCCGGATTTGGAAGAGATTATCAAGGAAAGACTGACAAAGCAGAGCAGCATGGGCTTCAATGCGCAGTTAAAGGATGCCTTTGACAAGGAAGAAAATCTCCTTTCCAAGGTTACGGTGGAGGATATCCGCAAGTTCGGCATGATTCCCGAATTTATCGGCCGTCTGCCTATTATTTTTACCCTGCAGGGTCTGACCAAGGATATGCTCGTCAAGATTTTAACCGAGCCGAAGAATGCGATTTTGAAGCAGTACCAGAAGCTTCTGGAACTGGATGAAGTGAAGTTAGAGTTTGCCGACGATGCCCTCGAAGCCATTGCCGAAAAGGCGATGAAGAAGGACACCGGCGCCAGAGCGCTTCGTTCCATCATTGAAGAATTTATGCTGGATATTATGTACGAGGTGCCCAAGGACGACAACATCGGCAAGGTAACGATTACCCGCGCCTACATTGAAGGAACGGGCGGTCCCCTGATTGAAATCCGCAGCAACTTAAACGAAATCCGTGTGGAACCGGCGCCCCAGATTGAGAAGAAGAAGGACTGACGGCATTCAAAGCGGTTTCTCCGGCAGAAAGGTGTGCGGTAAGGACACAATTTCGCTCTTCCTCATATAGTAAGAGAAAAGGTTTTTTGCCATGACCTGTCAGGAAAAAATTCTCTCGGAGGAATACGGGGAACTGATTTTTGATTTTACATCCGACTATGCGAAGCGGCTGCAGCAGGAAAATGTCTGTTTTACCCCTGTGGATGACCGATATAATATCTTTTATGTACGGCAGCAGGAAATAGAGCGTTATCAGGGCTCCCTGTATCTGTACCAGTATTTACCTAAAGTATATGGTCTGATGGCGGAGGAATTTGACCCCATCAGCTTAGAAAGTGCCGGTATTCTTGCGGCGCAGAGACCACCTCTTTCCCTTACGGGGGAAGGGGTGGTTTTGGCGTTTATCGATACCGGTATTCGTTTTGCGGATAGTGTATTCCGGGACGAAAGCGGGCAGAGCCGCATTATCGGACTCTGGGACCAGACCCTGCAGAGCGGAACTCCTCCGGAGGGCTTCCAGTACGGTTCCTACTACACAAAAGCGGATATGGATGCGGCGCTGCGCTCGGAAAATCCCTATACAGAAATTCCCTCCTACGATACCAACGGCCACGGAACCGCCATGGCGGGCACAGCCGCCGGCAGCTTTTCTTCTTCATTCAGGGGAGCGGCGCCCCGTGCGGATATTGTGGTGGTGAAACTGCGGGAGGCAAAACGTCCCCTGCGGAACTTTTACAATATCCCGGAGGATGTTCCCGCTTATGCGGAAACGGATATCATGCTGGGAATAAAGTTTGCGGAGTCCTTTGCCGAGACCTTTGAACGGCCGGTGGTCATCTGTTTGGGGATAGGCTCCAATTCCGGCAATCACGGGCTGGGTTCCATTTTAGCGCAGTATTTGAATAGTCTGGCGCAGAAACGCAGCCGTGCGGTGGTGCTGACCACCGGAAACGAAGGCAATGCCGCCCATCATTTTTCCGGTTACGTGCCGGAGGGAGAAGAGTCCTATGAAACCGTGGAAATAAGAGTAGGAGAAGGAGAACAGGGCTTCTTAATGGAAATGTGGGGGAAGGTGCCGGATGTGCTGTTTGCGTCCATCCGCACACCGGGAGGAGAGGTGGTTCCACGTTTCCGTCTTACGGCGGAAGAAAGCCAGACCTTCAGCTTTATCTACGAGAGAACGAGAATTATCATTGACAGTATTCTGGTAGAGCCGAATACCGGAGAGGAACTGATTACGTTCCGGTTTGATGCGCCCACACCGGGAGTGTGGAATATCCGTGTATATAATTTAGGACCGGACAGGAGCAGGCAGTTTCATCTCTGGCTGCCGATTACGCAGTTTTTACGGAGGGAAACCTACTTCTTGCGGCCGGACCCTTACACCACTCTGACGGACCCTTCCATGACCTTCCGTGCCGTCACGGTTTCTTCCTATAATGATGCCAACAACAGCTTTTATGAAAACTCAGGCAGAGGCTTTTTAAGCAACGGTCTTATCAAACCGGATGTTGCCGCACCGGGGGTGAATGTGTCCACGCCCGTCGGAAAAGTGACCGGGGGCAGTATGGCAGCAGCCCTGACGGCAGGAGGTGTTGCCCAGTTTATGGAATGGGCAGTGGTGCGTTTTAACAGTCCGTCCGCAGGCAGCCAGGAAATCAAGAACTATTTAATCCGCGGCGCCAACCGGAACAGCAGCTACACCTACCCGAACCGGGAATGGGGCTACGGCAGGTTGGACATAGACGGCACCTTTACCATGCTTTCGCAGATACAGAGGTAGCTTACAGGTGATTTTTTACCTGTTACCGCTTCGGATTTACCTCTTAGCCGGAAACGGTTTACAAGAGAAAAGATATTTTCTATACTGTAACTGTCAGCAGGGAACAGAAGCCCGGAAGACTTAAGAAGCAAAGCGGTTCCCCGGCTGACAGATACAGTAGGGAGCATCAGTATGAAAATCAGGATTGAACTGGATGAAAAACTGAAAGAGGATGAAGTGCTTATCCGGACGAGCAGACTTACGGATGAAATCACGGAAATTCAGAAAACGATTGTGCAGACGGTAAATAACTTCCAGAAGTTCACCTTTTATAAGGGAACTACGGAGTATTTTCTGGAGCTGCGGGATATTTTGTTTTTTGAAACGGACGAAGAGGGTATTTGTGCACATACCGTCGACGACATTTATCAGACGAAGTATAAGCTCTATGAATGGGAGGATATGCTGCCGGGCTTTTTTATGCGGGTGTCAAAATCCACCATTCTGAATACGGACCGGGTGTATTCCCTGACAAGAAACCTGACAGCTTCCAGTCTTGTGACATTTGCAGGCAGTCACAAGCAGGTCTATGTTTCCCGAAATTATTATAAAGCATTGGTAAACAAAATCAAAGAAAAGAGGGTTCACGTATGAACATAAGTAAAAAAAGCGGAAAGATTTTCTGGGGAATATTTTTCCTATTAGCAGCAGTGTATGTAATTGTCAGCCAGTTGGGTATTCTTCCCAAGGTCAGCGTATTTACGGTGATTTTTACCGTGTTCTGCATCTGGCTTTTGGTGAACGGCATCCGGAACATAAGCTTCTGGCAAATTCTGTTTTCCATAGCGATTGTGTGTATTCTGTATGCGGAGCCTCTTGGCATTACGGCACTGACGCCCTGGCCGGTACTGGGTGCGGCAGCACTTGGCAGTATCGGACTGTCCATGATTTTCCCCAAGAAGAAAAAGCGTATCTGGAAGCATGCCAACATCAATGTGGGCGGTTCTTCCACCGGAGAGTACAACGGTGAAAGAGTGGAATGCGAAAATTCCTTCGGGGAGTCCATTAAGTATATCAATTCCGAAAACTTCTGTTATGCGAACCTTGACAATAGCTTCGGTTCCCTTACGGTATATTTTGACAATGCCATGATACCGTCCGGAAAAGCGACCGTAAACGTGGACAATAGTTTTGGCGAAGTCAGCCTTTATGTTCCGAAAATCTGGAAAGTACAGGTCAGAATGGACCATTCCTTTGGCAGTGTGGAAGAAAAAGGACGCTGCGAGGGCAGCAGTGACATTTCACTGGATATCATAGGAGATACGGATTTCGGTACCGTGAATGTGTACTATATCTAAAGGACGGAAAATCCGGTTATTTTAGAATGACATTACCCAATATTCCATAGGTGTATTTCGTGGTCTTTATTTGGTAACCATCCGTAGTCTTTTCTGCGATTAACGTAGGAACAGGCTGTGTAATCAGGTCATTCTGAAGCCCTTGAGGTTTTACGGAAGAGGGTTGTGCAAAAATAATACTGTCGTTAATGGAATAGACGGATTGCAAATCCAATAAACGGACATCCAAACCGTTTTTGGCGCAAAATTCTCTTGCCAGACATTTAGCATATTCCATAGCATCTTTGTTTTTGCATGGTTTCATACTTAACCCTCCTTCTCCAGTATGTTTTCAATCATGAATAATTACCTTACGTGTGAGAATAGAAAGAATAAATATAGAATGGGTTTGAAAATATAGAACAGATATAGATTTTATTTTTGTAATATAGCATATATATATCCGAATTTCAAGAGAAAAATAAGTGGAAACGATAAGAGAGCATTCCGCTGTGGCGGATGTTACCAGAAGGCTGTGCCTATGCGCAGCCTTTTTACATTGGAAAACGTCCTATTTGGAAATTGCTGTTTTTATAATACCGGAAAATAAATATGGACACAGAATTTTCCGCTTTCTTCAAAAATATCTATCAGTCCATTTCTCTTTTCTAAAAGTCTTTTTACATTTTTTAATCCGATACCATGAGATTCCGAGGAAGGCTTTGTGGTATGGAGTTCAGGGTTATTTTCTAAAACAGATACCAGAATTGTATTTTCAATCAACATACTGATTGCATTGGGACGCGGAATGATTTCCACGAAAATACGTCGGATTTCTTTCGGAAGTTTTTCCTCTGCCTCGATGGCGTTATCTATAATGTTGGATAGTACCACTATCATTTCCACATCATGAAAAGTATTGGCAAGAGCAACTCTGACGGAAAAGACAATTTCTTTTTCACGGCAGAGCATATTTTTCTGCAGAAGCATGGCATTTACCAGCTTGTTCTGGCAGAAGTCGGCATTTTCTGCATGCATACGCACAGAAATCATTTTTTCCAGGTCTTCTATCACTTCCTTTACTTTTCCGGCTTTCAAAAGGGTTTCATAAGAAAGAAAATAATTTTTCATATCGTGCCTGAGTTCCCGTATCCGCTGTTCATTTTCTTCCATATAACGAAGCTGTTTTTCCTGTTGTTCCACGGTAAGGCACAGAAGTTCATATTCCTGCAACTGCCGGTTTTTTAGCTGCAGTCTGTGAAAAAGAAACAAGGTTACGAAGATGATAATCAACATAACACAGGTAGAAACCAGACCAAGAATCTCGAGAGTATCATTCCCCTGGGACAGATAAAACAGGATGTAGTAGTTAATCAGCACCACTAAAAAGGAACAAAGTAAAAACAGAGAGATAATGGTATAACTTTCAAAGGAAAAAACAGCAGAGGACTTCCGATTCCGATGTATGGCAAACAAGATCATAAATTCTGTAAGATAAATCAGGAGCAGAATATAAATACGGGTAACAGAGCCGGGAATGGATAATTCTGAAAAATTTTTACCGGTGCTCAGAGTTCCTATGTAAAAGAAAATGTTGCCGATAAGGATATCAAAAATATTGTAAAGAAGTATGGTAAGAAATTTGTAAATCCATTTTCCGTTATAGCACAGGAGTGACAGTACATAAAGAATTGCCATAGATAAAAAAGAACCTGCCAGATTAGGAAGAATGGAAATGGGTGAATATGTAAGCGGAAAGTATAGTAATGCCGCAAACAGGACATAAACAAATTTATATTTTGAGGAGCGGGAAAAAAAGGTTTCTAAGGCAAAGACCGAAAAAATAAAATATAAAATACAACTGAGTGCTTCTGCAAAATTATACAATATCATCATTATGAAAATTCCTCTGGTATCTTAAAAAAGAAGTTTTAAAGGTTTCTTTGTATGCTCTGGAAACGGAGATCAGGGTGCCGTTATCCAGTAAAATGTTTTGATTTGTCAGGACAGATATATAAAACAGATTTACGATAAAACTCTTATTGGGTCTGGCAAAGCCGTATGGCAGGAGCTCTGCGGAATAGTCACTTAGCTTCCCACGTATCCGGTATTCTTTTTGGAGGCAGTGAAACACTACATAGTGTGCATCGGACTCACAGAAGCGCAGGGAAGAAAGGGATATGAAAATTTCCAATCCATTCTGAACTACCGGGAGAGTACGGCAGGTGCGCTGCTTCATTTCCAGAAAGGAGGAAAGAGCAGACGGCAGTTCTTCCTCTAAATATTCCTTTCGGATGTAACGGAGAGGGGTATAGCGAAAGGAGTCAAAGACCGGTTCATATAAACTGCTGATAAATATAATAGAACATTTCAAATCCATGGAGCGAATTTTTTGCGCGAGCTCCATACCGGAAACTTCCGGCATTTTCACATCCAGAAGATAAAGATCAGCATGTGGAATGCTGTCTGCAAATTTTAGAGAATCCGAAAAGGTAAGAATATGGATATCGGACTTACCGGAAAAAAAGACCTTCACAATTTTATTTATTTTATCCAGAAAAATGCTTTCATCATCACATATGCATATCTTATACATTTCCTTGCTCCTATCAGGTATTGTAGCATCCACGGTTCTGTTATGTGTTTTGACAGACAACACATTAAATCGTCATACCATATATTTTACATGATTTTGCACTGCACTAAAAGCATAAAGTTATGCTAATTCTGCCAAAATCATGTCACTTGTGCCAAACAGTTGCATGTGCTATGGAAAAATGCTATGAAGAAAACAGAGGGCCGGAAGAAAAAGGAGAAACGAAAATGGAAAAGCTGGTAAGAAATCTGATTGTAAATTCAGGCGAAGACCATAATGTGGAAATTGTTTTGTACGGTATGCAGGTTATCGTTGACGGAATGATATCCATTTTTGCTTTACTTCTGTTGGGTATAATACTTAAAAAGGTAGAGCCGACTTTTATATTTATTCTTTTTTCCTGTTTGTTTTCCCGGAGTATGGGTGGATATCATGCCTCCACAAGGGGAGGGTGTGCATTTGTTACACTATGGATGTATCTGATTGCGGTTTATGTACCAGAACTGCTGTGGACGAAGATACCTATGATTATCACTACTGGTTTGTTAATGAGTGCTATAGTGAGTATCTGGTTATATGCTCCGATTGAACATCCTCATAAATCTTTACTGCCTGTCTATCTAACAAGAAACAGATATATATCGAGGATATCTTCAATTATGATTTCTATACTTGTTATTTATTTGTTTGGGAAACATAAAGAGTTAGAAAAGGATGTATCTTCACA
>DJEL01000047.1:26577-31901 GCA_002432425.1 Lachnospiraceae bacterium UBA5899 | reverse complement strand
CGCACATTAGTGCGACAGCCCCTCTTATATTGCGGGAAAGCGAGGCATATTTAGCAGAGCTTACAACATATACATGCATAGAAAATTGTGTGTGGGGGTGGCATATGGAAGAAAAAAAGAAACGGAAAATCCGCATTTTACAGTTTGCTGTGGCAGCGGAGCTGGTGCTGTGCCTGATTGCGCTGGCGGGAATATGGACAGGCAGGAAGAATGCGGAACAGCAGGACTGGATGGTGGAGGCAGTCAGTGACGGTTATATCAAATGGGTGGATTTTGATGTCAGCTATACGGCGCTCTGCGAAGCCTACCGCACGGATGTGGAAAGCTACGAACAGGATGTGCATTTTGACTGGGTGGAGCTGCTTGCCTATCTCGGGACCAGATACGGCGGGGAATTTGACTCTCATGAGAAAAGCATAAAGAAAGATATCGCGAAGGTCACGGAAAAACTCACGGCGGAAAAAGGACTTACCATGAAAGAACTGATGAAGGACAACGAATATTATTCTTATTATGAAGAAGCTTACCGTACGGTTTTAGGCGGCATGGTGGGAGAATTTGAAAGAGAGGTCAGGGCGGAGGACGGAAGCAGCATCTGGGAAAAGGTATACGGACTGAAAGCCTATTCCCCCATTGCAAAAGGCTTTGAATACAGCCACTATGACGATTTCGGAGCGGGAAGAAGCTACGGCTATAAAAGGCAGCATCTGGGCCATGACATGATGGGACAGGTTGGTACACCGATTATCGCCGTTGAGTCCGGTTACGTGGAGGCAATCGGCTGGAATCAGTACGGAGGCTGGCGCATCGGCATCCGCAGCTTCGACAAAAAACGCTATTATTATTACGCCCATCTGCGTCAGAACTACCCCTATGCGGAAGACTTAAAGGAAGGCAGTGCGGTGACGGCGGGGGATGTCATCGGCTATATGGGGCACACCGGTTACAGCACCACGGAAAACACCAACAACATCAAAGTGACCCACCTGCACTGGGGAATGGAACTCGTATTTGATGAGTCCCAGAAAGAGAGCGACCATGAAATCTGGATAAACGTTTATCCGCTTACCATGTTCTTAAGCAGACACCAAAGTGAGGCTGCAAAAGTGGAAGGAACGAAGGAATGGAAACGGGTTTCGGACATCCGCGACCCGGCGGTAACACTCTACCTGCAAAAAGAAAAGATTTCCCAGTGAGTTTTTTTGTTTTTCCATTGCAAAACCTAAAATGCTATGATAAAATGGGACTTGATAGAAATGACAAAAAAATAACAATCTATAAAATGAAAGGTTTTGGAGGAGAAAAGCAATGGCAAGAAAAGTAGTTTTAGCTGGAGCATGCCGTACCGCAATCGGTACCATGGGTGGTTCTTTAAGCACAACACCTGCACCCGAATTGGGTGCAATCGTTATTAAAGAAGCATTAAACAGAGCCGGAGTAAAGCCGGAAGATGTTGACCAGGTTTACATGGGATGTGTAATCCAGGCAGGCCAGGGTCAGAACGTAGCACGTCAGGCATCCATCAAAGCAGGTCTTCCCATCGAAGTACCAGCAGTTACCATGAACGTTGTCTGCGGTTCCGGTCTTAACTGTGTAAACCAGGCAGCACAGATGATTATGGCAGGAGATGCTGATGTAGTAGTTGCAGGCGGTATGGAAAACATGTCCATGGCTCCTTATGCAGTTCCCCAGGCTCGTTTCGGTTACCGTATGAACAACGGTACTTTAGTAGATACCATGGTAAACGATGCACTTTGGGATGCATTCAACAATTACCATATGATTACCACTGCAGACAATATCTGCAGAGAGTGGGGACTTACCAGAGAAGAGCTGGATGAGTTCGCATTAAAGAGCCAGCAGAAGGCAGAAGCAGCCCAGAACAGCGGCGCATTTGAAAAAGAAATCGTTCCCGTTATGGTTAAGAAGAAAAAAGAAATGGTAGAGTTCAAGGTAGATGAAGGACCTCGTCACGGCTCCACCATGGAAGCTCTTGCAAAACTCCGCACCATCAACAAAGACGGATTCGTTACCGCAGGTAATGCTTCCGGTATCAACGACGGTGCAGCAGCAATCGTTGTTATGAGCGAAGAAAAAGCAAAAGAATTAGGTGTTAAGCCCATGGCTACTTTCGTAGCAGGCGCACTTGCAGGTGTAAGACCCGAAGTAATGGGTATCGGTCCCGTAGCTTCCACCAAGAAGGTAATGGCTAAGACCGGCATGAAGATTGAAGACTTCGACATCATCGAAGCAAACGAAGCATTCGCAGCACAATCCGTAGCAGTAGGTAAGGAACTCGGCATTGATGTGGACAAGCAGCTCAACCCGAACGGCGGTGCTATCGCACTCGGACATCCCGTCGGTGCTTCCGGTGCCCGTATCCTTGTTACCCTGCTTCATGAGATGCAGGCAAAGGGCGCTAAGACAGGTCTTGCTACCCTGTGTATCGGCGGTGGTATGGGATGCTCTACCATTGTTAAAATTGAAGACTAATTAAGAATCAAAAAAAGCATTCCGGAGCGGGGCTATCCTGCTTCGGAGTATCTGTTTTGACAGTTACAAAGAGGAGACAATCATGGATTATATTTTATATGAACAGAAAGGCCAGACCGGTATTATCACCATCAACCGCGAAAAGGCATTAAATGCTCTGAATTCCCAGGTACTCGACGAATTAAATGCGACTCTGGATGCCGTAAACCTTGACGAAGTAAGATGTTTAATCTTAACCGGCGCAGGCACCAAGTCCTTCGTAGCAGGCGCAGATATCGGAGAAATGAGCACCCTGACCAAAGCAGAAGGCGAAGCTTTCGGCAAGAAGGGCAACGACGTATTCCGTAAAATCGAAACTTTCCCCATTCCCGTTATTGCAGCCGTAAACGGCTTTGCATTAGGCGGCGGATGTGAGATTTCCATGAGCTGTGACATCAGAATCTGTTCCGACAACGCTGTATTCGGACAGCCTGAAGTAGGTCTCGGCATTACCCCCGGATTCGGCGGTACCCAGAGACTGGCAAGACTTGTCGGCGCAGGCATGGCTAAGCAGATGATTTACACAGCAAGAAACATTAAGGCTGACGAAGCATACAGAATCGGTCTGGTAAATGCTGTTTACACACAGGAAGAGCTTCTTCCCGCAGCAGAGAAAATGGCAGCAGGCATTGCAAAGAATGCGCCTATTGCTGTCCGCAACTGCAAGAAAGCAATCAATGAAGGCTTAGACCTCGACATGGATGCGGCAGTAGCACTGGAAGAGAAGCTGTTCGGTGACTGCTTCGAATCCGAAGACCAGAAGTACGGCATGGCATTTTTCCTTGACAAGAATAAGGAAAAAATAAAAGAGCCGTTCAAAAACCGTTAAGGAAAACAATTCACATACAAGGAGGAACTACAATGAAAGTAGGTATTATTGGTGCAGGTACCATGGGTGCCGGAATTGCACAGGCATTTGCAATGACAGATGGTTATGAAGTATGTCTTTGCGACATCAAGCAGGAATTTGCTGATGGAGGAAAGGGCAGAATTTTAAGGAATCTGAACTTCCTCGTAGGCAAGGAAAAAATCACACAGGAGAAAGCAGACGCTATCGCTGCCAAGATTACAACAGGCTTAAAGGACATCTGCACAGACTGCGACTTAGTTATCGAAGTTGCTCCTGAAAATATGCAGATTAAGAAGACCACATTCAAGGAACTGGAAGCTATTGTAAAGCCTGACTGCATCTTTGCAACCAACACATCTTCCCTTTCCATTACCGAAATCGGTGCAGGTCTTGATAGACCCATGATCGGTATGCACTTCTTCAATCCTGCAGACAGAATGAAGCTGGTAGAAGTTATCGCCGGTGAAAATACTCCGGTAGAATTAGTAGAAAAGATTAAGGCAATCGCAACCGAAATCGGCAAGACTCCCGTAGAAGTTAAGGAAGCTCCCGGTTTCGTTGTAAACAGAATCTTAATCCCTATGATTAACGAAGCAATCGGTATCTATGCTGACGGTATCGCAAGCGTAGCCGACATCGATGAAGCTATGAAGCTTGGCGCATCCCATCCTATGGGACCTCTTGCTCTGGGTGACTTAGTAGGTCTGGATATCGTACTTGCCATCATGGAAGTACTGCAGAACGAAACCGGAGATCCCAAGTATCGTCCTCATCCCCTTCTTCGTAAGATGGTTCGTGCAGGCAAGCTTGGAAAGAAGACCGGCAAGGGCTTCTATGACTATGCAAAATAAGCAGCTTTCCGCAGCGTAAAGTGCTTATGATTAAAGAATAGATTGTATGGAGGAAAAGTAATCATGGATTTTACTTTGAAAAAAGAACATGAAATGGCGCGTTCTCTTTTTAAAGAGTTCGCAGAAAAAGAAGTAAAGCCTCTTGCACAGGAGGTTGATGAAACGGAAGCATTCCCTCGCGGAACAGTTGAAAAAATGGCAAAGAACGGTTTCCTCGGAATTCCCGTTCCCGAACAGTACGGCGGACAGGGCACAGACGCTCTTACCTATGTACTTTGCGTAGAAGAGCTCTCTAAGGTATGCGGTACCACAGGCGTTATCGTTTCCGCACATACCTCTCTTTGCTGCGACCCCATCCTGACCTTCGGTACCGAAGAGCAGAAGCAGAAATACTTAGTTCCCCTTGCAAAGGGTGAAAAGCTCGGCGCATTCGGTCTTACCGAGCCCGGCGCAGGTACCGATGCACAGGGTCAGCAGACCAAGGCTGTACTTGACGGCGATGAATATGTATTAAACGGCTCCAAGATTTTCATTACCAACGGTAAAGAAGCAGACGTATATGTAATTTTTGCTGTAACCGGTACCGTTACAAAGGGAACCAAGACCTTAAAGGAAATCTCCGCATTTATCGTAGAAAAAGGAACTCCCGGATTTACTTTCGGTACCAAGGAAAAGAAGATGGGTATCCGCGGTTCATCCACATATGAACTGATTTTCACAGACTGCAGAATTCCCAAGGAGAACATGCTTGGCAAGCAGGGACAGGGCTTCAAGATTGCAATGCATACTCTGGACGGCGGACGTATCGGTATCGCTGCTCAGGCACTTGGTATTGCAGAAGGCGCTCTTGACAGAACTGTTGCTTACACCAAGGAAAGAAAGCAGTTCGGACGTTCCATTTCCGCTTTCCAGAACACCCAGTTCCAGTTAGCAGATATGGCAACCAAGGTAGAAGCTGCTAAGCTGCTTGTTTACAAGGCAGCAATGAAGAAGGCAGAATATGCAACCAATCCTAAGGTAAGCTATTCTGTAGAAGCAGCTATGGCTAAGTTATACGCTGCAGAAGTTGCTATGGAAGTTACTACCAAGGC
>DJEL01000047.1:317-26469 GCA_002432425.1 Lachnospiraceae bacterium UBA5899 | reverse complement strand
GATGCTAAGATTACCGAGATCTATGAAGGTACCAGCGAAGTTCAGAGAATGGTTATCTCTGGTGCCCTGCTTAAATAAAAATGGATAAGGAGTGAAATACAATGAAAATCGTTGTTTGTGTAAAACAGGTACCTGATACCAAGGGCGGCGTTAAGTTCAATCCCGACGGAACACTGGACAGAGGTGCCATGCTGACAATCATGAACCCTGATGACAAAGCAGGTCTGGAAGCAGCATTAAGATTAAAAGATAAATACGGCGCAGAAGTTACTGTTATCACCATGGGTCTTCCCAAGGCTGAAGATGTACTTCGCGAAGCAATCGCCATGGGCGCAGATAAGGGTATCCTCGTTACCGACCGTGTACTCGGCGGTGCTGATACCTGGGCTACCAGTCAGACACTGGCAGGTGCCATCCGCAACTTAGACTATGATTTAATTATCACAGGACGTCAGGCAATCGACGGCGATACCGCTCAGGTAGGTCCTCAGATTTCCGAACACTTAAACATTCCTGTTATCTCCTATGCTCAGAAAATCGACGTAGAAGGCGACAGCGTTATCGTAGAGCGTCAGTTCGATGACAGATATCATGTACTGAAAGCTAAGATGCCTTGTCTGATTACTGCACTTGCAGAATTAAATGAGCCCCGTTACATGACTCCGGGCGGAATTTTCAAGGCTTGCAAAGCTGACATTACCGTATGGGGCAGAGCAAACTTAGTTGATGTTGAGGACTCCAACCTTGGTCTGAACGGTTCCCCTACCAAGATTGCAAAGGCTTCTGATAAGGTAAGAAAGGGTGCCGGCGAAAAGGTTACTCTGGATCCTACAGAATCTGTAGAGTATATCATGAACAAGTTAAAAGAAAAACATGTTATCTAACAGGAAGAGGTGTGGACAATGAATTTAGAAGAATATAAAGGCGTATATGTCTTTGCTCAGCAGGTTGACAACGAAATCAACAACATCGCTTTTGAACTGATCGGAAAGGGCAAAGACCTTGCAAATGCTTTAGGTACAGATGTAACTGCAGTACTTGTCGGCAGCAATGTAAAGAACCTTGCAGACGAACTTGGCGAGTACGGCGCAGACAGAGTTATCGTAGTAGACGATCCGGAATTAAAAGAATACAGAACAGAGCCTTATGCACATGCACTGGCATCCGTTATTAAGAAGTACAAACCCGATGTATTCCTTGTAGGTGCAACTGCAATCGGCCGTGACTTAGGTCCCCGTGTATCAGCAAGAATTCATACAGGTCTGACAGCAGACTGTACACAGCTTGAAATCGGTGATTTCCCTATCAACCCGATTCCCGGCAAGGAACAGCTTCACAATCAGCTCCTTATGACCCGTCCAGCATTTGGCGGTAACACCATCGCAACCATCGCATGTCCGGAATTCCGTCCTCAGATGGCAACCGTACGTCCCGGTGTTATGCAGAAGCTTCCCAAGGAAGCAGGCAGAAAAGCTGTAATCGAAGAGTTCAATCCCGGATTTACTCCCGACAACAAGTATGTAGAAATCCTTAAAGTTGTTAAGACTGTAAACGACGTAGCTGATATCATGGATGCTAAGATTTTGGTTTCCGGCGGACGTGGCGTTGGCAGTGCTGAAAACTTCAAACTCTTGGACGATCTTGCAGAAGCAATCGGCGGCACCGTAAGCTGCTCCCGTGCAGTTGTAGATGCAGGCTGGAAGTCCAAAGACCTTCAGGTTGGACAGACCGGTAAGACCGTTCGTCCCAACGTATACTTTGCAATCGGTATTTCCGGTGCTATCCAGCACCTGGCAGGTATGGAAGAATCCGACCTCATCATTGCTATTAACAAAGATGAGACCGCTCCTATCTTTGACGTAGCTGACTACGGCATCGTAGGCGACTTAAACAAGATTGTTCCCATGCTGACCGAGAAGATTAAAGAAGCAAAGGCAGCAAAGGTTCAGTAATAACCGGACAATGAATTCCTAAGAGGCTTCGGAGCATAAGCTCCGGGGCCTTTTTTGATTTTTCTTGTGAGAAAGGCAAACCTCTGTTATAATGCGATAAAAGGCACCCGTTTACCGGACGGGGCAAAAGCCTTGCAGACGTTGAAAAGCGGCGGACGGTAAGGAAGTGTTTTGCCGGTGCTGAAAGGCAGCAGACGGTAATAAAATGTTTTTCCGGCGGAAAGAAGCATGTATATGAATTGTGTATGGGTAGAGGGACTGCAAAGTGCATATGGAAGAAAAAAGGTGCTGCAGGATATTACCTTTGAGGCTCATGCGGGAGAGTGCATTGGCATTGTAGGCAGGAACGGCTGCGGAAAAAGCACGCTTTTAAACATTCTGGCGGGCATTTATAAACCGACGGCGGGAAGCATCTTTTTTGATGAAGAACCCGGTACACCCGAAAATATCCGCAAATTTACCGCTTATGTTCCCCAGAATAACACTCTGTACGAAGAACTTTCCGTGTGGGATAACCTGCTGTTCTGGTATCCGGACAAAAAGAGTCTGCAAAACGCATTGAAGGAAGGTATTCTGCAAAGTCTGGGAATTGAGGAATTTTTACATAAGCGGGTAAGCCATTTGTCCGGAGGCATGAAGAAAAAAGTCAGCATTGCCTGTTCCATGGCGGAAAATGCACCGGTTTTACTGCTGGATGAGCCCGGAACGGCTCTGGATATGGCATCCAAACAGGAATTGCGTGCTTATTTAAGAAAATGCAAATCACAGGGAGGCTGCCTTATTCTGGCAACTCACGAAGAAGCGGATCTGGAATTGTGCGATAAAATTTATTCCATCCGCAACGGAAAAATGGAACAGGAAGCAAGGGAAAGAGAAAACCGGCAGGAGCCGGAAGAGGGAGGAAATTATGGATTTTGAAAACCAGAACATGGAAACGAAAAAGAGCCGTAAGGGGGTGGTAATCGGCATTTGCGTAGCTGCCGCTGTCACTGTTCTTCTGGCAGTAGCCGCCGCTTTGGTATATACATTTGTATACAATACACCGCAGCGGAAGCTGGCCAGAGCCTTTGAAAAGCTGGGCAGGGAACTTGCCAACAATGAAAGCAGCTTTTTAGAGGAACTGAAGATAGAGGACATTCTGGCAAATGCCCGGAAAAATCCGACCGGTATGGAAGGCTCCGTCAATATTGCCGTTCCTTACCTGAATGAAAACAGTATGTTTGATACGGTGGGCATTGATTTTACATCCCATGTGAACAGGCCGGAACAGAAAAGCGAAACAACGCTTACGTTCAGCATGGCAAATGTGGATTTCTTAGGACTGCAGACGGCACTCATTGGGGATAATTTTTACATGGCGCTGCCGGGACTTTTATCCGATACCTACGAAATGAACTTAAAAACCATAGGTAAGGACTATCAGGGTTCCGTATGGGAAAGCTTACTGGGCGTGGACTTGGATGAAAATTTCAGTATTGATGTTTACGGCGATAAGGAAGAGGACAATGCCTCCGCAGAGGAAACTCTTGCAAGGGGAACTCAGTTTGCAAAGGAAATGCTGGCAGTTATCGGCCAGCATAAGGAGGCTCTGCGCAGGGCATCTGTTTATAAGCAGCAAAAAGGCTATATTACCGTTACCGTCGATAAAGATGCCGTCAACGATTTCATGGAAGACCTGGGCAGGGCTTTTACAGACAGTGAGGCCTTAAATGCTGCTATAGATGAATACATTGACAGCCAGTACGCAGCTATCAGCTATCTGCAGGTTTCCGGTGAAGAACTGCAGGAGATGAAGGATGACGCCAAAGAAGAGATAACCGATGTCATAGCAGAAGTGTTTGACATCAGCCTGAAGGAAGACGCGGTTATTCGTTTCAGCACCGACAAGAGTGGAAAACTCACCGGCATAGAAACGGAAGAGGATATCCTTCTTGACAATGCAGGCATTTCCAATCTTGGCTTTGCGTTAAACTTTAACGGAGAGAAAAATTCCACGGAGGATATTACCGGCAAGTGGAATGTGGAAATGACCACAGGAGAAACCACGGAGTGTGAACTGTATTATACGGCGGAGAGAACTAAGGAAGAGGATGTTATTACCTACACGCTTCATGCAGACTTCACAGATGCGGACGGAGAGAAAAGTTCCGGAGATTTTACATTCAACAGCACCTTTGCCAAAGCGGACAAAGAGTTTTCTGTTTCTGTAAAAATAGGGGATGGTTCCGAAAATCTGTCTTTAGACATAGACGGTGCTTTTACCGACTATAAGGCGGGAGAAAGCTTTGAAATCACATTCGGAAATATCCTTCTGGAAGAAGACAGCAAGACCATATTCAAAGCAACCGGTTCTTATAAGATTGCACCCTATGACGGAGAAATCAATGCCCCGGAGGGAGCGGTCAATGTTTTTGAAATGTCACAGATGGATATTTATTCTCTGGTTCTGGAACTGGAACAAAGCTTAAGTTCCCTGACAAGCCTTGTCGAGTAGGAAAATAAAATGGGACGGTTTACTAAATTTCTGCAAACAGAATACAAACGGGCAGCGGTAAGGCTGCCCGGTATTTTGCTGAAAGCGGCGATACCGGTATGCATAGCGGGTATGGCTGTTTTTTGCATGCAGAAATGGTTCCGGGATGTCCCCACAGAAAAAATAAAAATAGGCTTTTCCGCAGAAGAAAGCACTTATATGGATTACGGACTGCGTTTTGTGGAAGGCATGGACTCCGTAAAGGAATACTGTAGCTTTGACAAAACGGAGGAACAGGCAGGAAAAGAGGCGGTAAAGGACGGCAGCCTGCAGGCGCTTCTGGTATTGCCGGAAAATACGGTGGAAGGAATTTTAAACGGCAACAACGTGCAGGCAAAGCTTTATCTTGCGGATAAAACCGATTTACAGGGACTTGTGCTGGAAACCCTTTTGCAGGCGGGAGTGGGTTCCCTACAGACGGCACAGGGAGAAATATATACGATAAGCAGACTTGCCGACATTCACGGACTGGGAAAGGAGCAGAAACAGAGTCTTTATAACGATGTGGATACCGCCAACCTGAAACTTTATTTAAACAGAGAGCAGTATTTCCGGACACGCAGGCTCTCCCGGACGGAAAACGAAGGAGCTGTGAATTATTACGGAAGCAGCCTGCTTACACTGTATTTTCTGCTTACGGGGCTGTTTTTCAGCGCGTACCTTTTACGGAACGGCATGCTGGAAAAAATCATAGCCGGACGGGCGGGAATACCGGTGGGAATGCAGCTTGCGGCGAGATTTCTTGTCCTGTTTACCGGTATGCTGTGCCTGGGAACACTTATTCTTTCGGGGATTTTCCTGTTGCCGGGAAGGACGGTTACGCTGCAGTTGTCCTTACAAACAGTGGGTGTCCTTATCTGCGGCCTGCTGGCGGTTTCGGCATGGACAATTCTGCTATCCTGTTTTACGGAGAAGAAATCGGTCTTTCCACTTCCGGTTATTCTGACTGCTGCCCTTTTAGGATACGGCGCAGGCTGTGTGGTGCCCATGGCGCTTATGCCCGGTGCAATGCAGAAGCTTGCAGCCTACAATCCGGTCTGGTATCTGAAAAAAGCTTTTTTGTCCCTGCTTTCCGGAAACACGGAGGGAACCGGGAAGACGGCGGGTATTCTGCTTGGCACCGCCATATTGTGTATGGGGATTGCCGTTCTCTATAAAAAGGAGAGCCGCCATGCAGGAGCAACTGAAAATTTCCACGGCATTCAGCGGCAAAAAACACATTCCATGCCCCATACCGGGCTTCCTACGGCAATTTTAAGGCGGACACTTTGCAACAAAATGCTCTGGATAAGCCTGCTTTTGGTGCTTGTGTGCTCACTTGCCGTAGGGAATATCGAAAAGAAATCGCAAAATCAGGTAACGGCGGTGTTTTACGGAGCAGAGGAAGAACTGGCAAAGCTTTTACAGGAAAAGACCGGACTGATAACATTTCAGTCCTGTACCTCCGAAGAAGAAGTGAAGAAACAGGTCCTGCAGGGAAAAGCGGAATGCGGCTATATTTTGCAGGATAACTTGCAAAATGAACTGCTGGACGGTAACGGCAACTGGAGCATCACGGTTTACGAAAATGAGGCATCTACCCTTACAAAGTTAGTAAATGAGGTACTTTTTGAGAGAGTATTCTATCAGACCTCCCTCACATGGTTTGAAGGATATCTTGCAGAAAAAGGTCTTGCCGGAGAAGACAGTGCAAAGGATGCAGCGGATGATGGGTTGACCGGCAGTGCAAAAGACATAACCGATTCCATTATCCGCTCCGGCGAAACCTTCACGGTGGAAACTCTGTATCTTTCCAATGGACAAAAAGAGAGCCACACCAGAACCGGCGTAAGTATTTACCCGGTTCGTATCATGGCGGCACTGTGCGTGGTGCTCTGCACCCTGACGGGAGTGTTACAGCTTGTGCAGGATAAACGGACAAAGCGGCAGCATAAATACCACCGCATCCTGATACCGGTTCTGACCATAGGGTATCCCCTGCTTTTGGGCATGGCGGCAGGCACCGTTCTGCTCTTGCTTTTCTAAACTTGATTTTTCAAATGCTACGTGATATTATTTTAACGAATGATTTTACAAGCGAAAACGTGAAAAGATAGAAAGATGAAGCGTTTCGGAATGGAGGACAAAATGAGCAAGGGTTTTGATGACATTATCGCTAAAGTAGGCGAATGCGGAATGAAAAAAGTAGCAGTTTCCGTAGCACAGGACGAAGCAGTGCTGGAAGCCGTAAGAGAAGCCAAAAAGAGAGGCATCGCAGATGCAATTTTAGTAGGTGATGAGGCGAAGATCAGAGAAATCGCAGCATCCATCGGCATGGACCTGGATGGATATGAAATTATTGACGAGCCGGATATGATTCAGGCATCCTTAAAGGCAGTAAAGCTTGCCCATGAGGGAAAAGCAGACATGTATATGAAGGGACTGATTGACTCCAAGAACTTCTTAAGAAGCGTTCTGGACAAAGAAGTGGGTCTTCGTACCGGCGGCGTGCTTTCACACGTATGCGTATTTGAAATTCCCGGTATCGACAGACTTCTGTTCTTAACTGACGTAGCATTTATGACATATCCCACTCTGGAAGACAAGGTAAACATTATTAAGAATACCCTTCCCGTAGCGAGAGCATGCGGCGTAGAATGCCCGAAGGTAGCACCTTTAGCTGCAGTAGAAGTGGTAAATCCCAAGATGCCTGTTACCATTGATGCGGCAGAGCTTACCAAAATGAATGAAAACGGTGAAATCACCGGTTGTATTATCGACGGACCTCTGTCCCTTGACCTGGCGATTGACCCCGAAGCCGCAAAGCATAAAGGTGCAACCAACAGAAAAATCCAGGGCGATGCCGATATCCTTCTGTTCCCGGATATTCATGCAGGCAACCTGGTATACAAGGCAATTGTACATTTGGTAAAGGTAAAGAACGGATGCATCCTGACCGGTACCAAGGTTCCCGTTATCTTAACCAGCCGTTCCGATACCTTTGAAACCAAGGTAAACTCTATTGCCTTAGCAGCCGTAGTAGCGGAAGAAATGAAGAAAAACCAGCAGTAATGCACAAAATGCAGCAGCCCCTTAAAAGGAAGGCTGCGGGAAAAGGAGAAATAAAATGTCCATTAAAAGTCTGATTATCAATCCGGGCTCCACTTCCACCAAAATCGGCGTATTTGAAGACGAGACCCTGTTATTTGAAGAAACCTTAAGACACAGCACCGAAGAAATCGGTCAGTATGCTACCATTTTTGACCAGAAGGATTTCCGAAAGAAAATCATTACCGATCTTTTGGCAGAAAAGAACTTCGATATGAAGTCCCTGAACATGGTAGTTGGTCGCGGCGGTATGTTAAAGCCCATTCCCGGCGGTACCTATGCCGTAACCGACGAACTGCTTGAGGACTTAAAGATTGGCAGACAGGGTCAGCATGCATCCAACTTAGGCGGTATCCTGGCAAGAGAGATTGGTGATGAATTAGGAATTCCTTCCTATATTGTAGATCCCGTTGTTGTAGATGAGATGCAGACCGTAGCCAGGTACTCCGGCGTACCCGAACTTCCCCGCACCAGTGTGTTCCACGCACTGAACCAGAAAGCAGTGGCAAAGCGCTACGCAAAGGAATGCGGCAAAGCATATGAATCCTTAAGACTGATTGTGGTCCATATGGGCGGCGGTGTTTCTGTAGGCGCTCACATCGGCGGCCGTGTAGTAGACGTATTCAACGCCCTTGACGGCGACGGCGCGTTCTCTCCCGAAAGATCAGGTGCGGTTCCTTCCGGCGCACTGGTTAAAATGTGCTTCTCCGGTAAGTATACCGAAAAAGAAGTTTACAGCAAAATCGTAGGGAAGGGCGGCTTGAATGCATACCTTGGCACCAACGATATGCGTACCGTTACCAAGATGGCAAACGAAGGCGATGCACACGCAGCCGAAGTAAAGGAAGCATTCCTTTATCAGGTAGCAAAGGACATCGGTTCCATGGCATGCGTACTGGAAGGCAAGGTAGACCGGATTATCGTAACCGGCGGTATTGCTTACGGCGCAGAAGTAATTGAAAACTTAAAGAAGAAAGCAGAATGGATTGCACCCTTTACCGTATATCCCGGCGAAGATGAGCTCTTAGCTCTCTGCCAGGGCGGACTTCGTGTACTGACAGGCGAAGAAAAGGCAATGGAATACTAATAAAAATACGAAGCTGCCATGCCGGATAGAGGCGTGGCAGTTTTTTGTACCCGGAAAACCGGAAATATTGCTATTTTGTTAATAAAACTTTAACGGTTTAGTCATGTATTTTGGTTGAATATGGTATGGAAATCTGCTAAAATAAAACTTATGTTGTGAAAGAACGCAGATTGGAGTATTAGATTTATGAGTTTGGTTTCAAAGATATTTGGTACACACAGCGAAAGAGAACTAAAGAGAATCGAACCGATTGTAAATAAAATCGAGTCCCTTCGTCCGGAAATGCAGGCCCTTACCGATGAGGAACTGAGAGGCAAGACGGAGGAATTTAAAAAGAGATTACAGAATGGGGAGACACTGGACGACCTTCTGCCGGAAGCATATGCCGTAGTCAGAGAGGGCGCCAAGAGATCCTTAAATATGGAACATTACCGCGTACAGCTTATCGGCGGTATCATTCTTCATCAGGGACGTATTGCGGAAATGCGTACCGGTGAAGGCAAAACCCTGGTTTCCACCCTTCCGGCATACTTGAATGCCCTCGAAGGAAAGGGCGTACACATCGTTACCGTCAACGATTATCTGGCGCACCGTGATGCGGAATGGATGGGACAGGTACACCGTTTCTTAGGTCTTACGGTCGGTGTGGTATTAAACAGCATGACTCCAGAGGAACGCCGCGAAGCTTATAACTGCGACATTACCTATGTTACCAACAACGAACTGGGCTTTGACTACCTGCGTGACAACATGGTAGTTTACAAAAAGCAGCTCGTTCTCCGTGATTTACACTATGCCATCATCGATGAAGTGGACTCCGTTCTCATCGATGAAGCCCGTACCCCTCTGATTATTTCCGGTCAGAGCGGTAAGTCCACCAGACTGTACGAAGCCTGTGATATTTTAGCGCGCCAGATGAAGCGAGGGGAAGATGTGGCAGAGCTTTCCAAGATTGATGCCATGATGGGCGTGGTACAGGAAGAAACCGGTGATTTCATTGTCAATGAAAAGGACAAGGTTATCAACTTGACCGAAGCCGGTGTGGAAAAAGTAGAAAAATTCTTCCAGATTGACAACTTTGCAGACCCGGAAAATCTGGAAATCCAGCATAACATTATTCTGGCGCTCCGCGCCCACAACCTGATGTTCCGTGACAAGGACTATGTGGTAAAGGACGACCAGGTACTTATCGTAGACGAATTTACCGGACGTATCATGCCGGGACGCCGTTATTCCGACGGCCTGCATCAGGCGATTGAAGCCAAGGAGCATGTAAAGGTCAAGAGAGAAAGCAAAACCCTTGCCACCATTACCTTCCAGAACTTCTTCAACCTGTTTGCCAAGAAAGCCGGTATGACCGGTACGGCTCTTACGGAAGAAAGAGAATTCCGTGATATTTACGGCATGGATGTAATTGAAATCCCGACGAACAAGCCGGTAGCCAGAGTGGATCATCAGGATGCGGTTTACAAGACCAAGAAGGAAAAACTGCATGCCATCGTACAGGCAGTGGAAGAAGCACATGCCAAGGGACAGCCGGTACTGGTTGGCACGATTACCATCGAGTCTTCCGAAGAAATCAGTGATATGTTAAAGAGAAGAGGCATTCAGCATAAAGTCCTGAATGCAAAGTTCCATGAACTGGAAGCGGAAATCATAGCCGATGCAGGTATTCACGGAGCCGTTACCATTGCAACCAACATGGCAGGCCGTGGTACGGATATCAAGCTGGATGAAGAAGCCAAGGCAGCCGGCGGTCTTATGATTATCGGTACCGAGCGTCATGAGTCCAGACGTATTGACAACCAGCTGCGAGGCCGTGCCGGACGTCAGGGTGACCCCGGTGAATCCAAGTTCTACATCTCTTTGGAAGATGACGTTATGAGATTGTTCGGTTCCGAGAGACTGATAAATATGTTCAATACCCTCGGTATTCCCGAAGGCCAGGAAATCCAGCACAAGATGCTGAGCAATGCCATTGAATCCGCACAGAAGAAGATTGAAAACAACAACTACGGCGTGCGTAAAAATCTGTTGGAATATGATCGTGTCATGAGCGAGCAGAGAGAGATTATTTACAGTGAAAGACGCCGCGTTCTGGACGGTGAAAGCATGCGCGATGTCATCTACAAGATGATTACGGATGTGGTTGAGCACTGCGTGGATATGGCAATCGGTGAGGATGCAAGCTCCGATGAATGGGATTTCAACGAACTGAATTCCCTGTTGCTGCCCATTATTCCGTTAAAGCCGGTGACAAAGGAAAGAATTACCGCTACCAGGAAAAACGGCTTAAAGCAGCAGCTGAAAGAAGAGGCGGTCAAGCTTTACGAAGCCAAAGAAACCGAGTTCCCCGAAGCGGAAATGATGCGAGAGGTAGAACGTGTTATCCTGCTTAAGGTAATCGACAAGAAGTGGATGGCACATATCGACGATATGGACCAGCTGCGTCAGGGTATCGGCTTACAGGCTTACGGACAGAGAGATCCTGTTATCGAGTACAAGATAAGCGGTTATGAAATGTTCGATGAAATGACGGAAAACATCCGTGAGGATACCGTCAGACTTTTACTTCGTGTGAAATTGGAGCAGAAGGTGGAAAGAGAACAGGTTGCCAAGGTAACCAGTACCAACAAGGACGATTCCGGTCCCAAGGCGCCGAAGAAGAGAGAAAGCACCAAGATTTATCCCAACGATCCCTGCCCCTGCGGTAGCGGCAAAAAGTACAAACAGTGCTGCGGCAGAAATAAATAAAGCGCACTGCCCTGTTATCAATAAAAAGAAAGAGGTGACGTTTAAGTGGTAGAATTGGATAACATGAAAGCAAAATTGCTTACCTATGAAACCCCTTTGGCGGAAGTGAGGGATTCACTTTGACTTAGCTAATAAGGAAAAGCGAATCGAAGAATTAGAACGGGAAATGGAGGCGCCCGGATTCTGGGACAATCCCGACCGTTCCAACAAGCTCATGAAAGAGCTGAAAAACTTAAAAGATACCTGTCAGACCTACAAGGATTTACGGACCGGTTACGATGACATTCTGACTCTGATTGAAATGGGCTACGAGGAAAACGACGAAAGCCTTATTCCCGAAATCCAGGAAGAGCTGGACCACTTCATCAGCGTATTTGAGCAGATGCGTATCAGTACGTTATTGTCCGGAGAATACGACAAAAACAATGCCATCTTAAAGCTCAATGCCGGTGCGGGCGGTACGGAAAGCTGCGACTGGTGCGGCATGCTGTACCGTATGTATACCAGATGGGCAGAGCGGAAAGGATTTTCCATTGAAGTGCTGGACTATCTGGACGGTGACGAAGCCGGTATCAAATCCGTAACGTTCCAGGTAAACGGCGAAAATGCCTACGGTTACTTAAAGTCCGAAAAAGGCGTGCACAGATTGGTGCGTATTTCTCCCTTCAATGCGCAGGGCAAGCGCCAGACATCCTTTGTGTCTCTGGATGTTATGCCGGATATTGAAGAAGACCTGGATGTGGATATCAACGACGAGGATTTACGCATTGATACCTACCGAAGCAGCGGCGCGGGCGGTCAGCATATCAACAAGACATCTTCTGCCATCCGTATCACCCATATTCCTACGGGAACCGTGGTACAGTGCCAGAATGAACGAAGCCAGTTCCAGAACAAGGAAAAGGCAATGCAGATGCTGAAGGCGAAGCTGTATTTGTTAAAGCAGGAAGCCAATGCGGAAAAATTGTCCGACATCCGCGGTGAAGTAAAGGAAATCGGCTGGGGCAACCAGATACGTTCCTACGTGCTGCAGCCCTATACGCTGGTAAAGGATCATCGTACCGGAGTGGAAAGCGGCAACGCCGATGCGGTGCTGGACGGTGATCTGGACAACTTTATAAACGGATACTTAAAATGGATTAGCACAGGCGCTAAGACGGTAGAAGGAGCAGCGGATGCGTAAAGCATCGTTGCTCCTCCTTTTTTATAGATACCGGTTTATACTTTCCGGTAGTTCTGCATGACATTGAGATAGAAAATCGTGTAGGTCATATTGACGTAAGGGATTAACCACAAAACGCCAATCAGGGATAAACATGCCAGTAACGTAATGGGGATAAAGCTCAAAATCAAAACAAACAGCCGCTTTTTCTGCCCCTTCATGATTTCTGCACTGAACTGCAAAACTTCTTTTACGGACTTATCAGGGAAATCCAGCATGATAAACAGGCACTGGGAAAGCATCAGGTAAAACGGCAGGTAAATCACGGTAGAAACAAGCAAAAGACCGATGCTTACATACAGATAAGTTACCTTTCCCGTAAGCTGGAACAGACTTAACGGAACGGCATAGGCAAGTCCCGGCAAAAGGGAAAGCAGGTTGCGGAAAAAGGAAACGCCGAGGGACACATTGAAGCGGTTCCGGTAGCCGGAGAAAAGGTCCGAAAAACTGCAGGGCGCTCCGCAGGCAGTTTTTAAATAAATCAGGGTCAGTCCTACGTTTAAGACACCGGTAAACAGGGAAACCAGAAAGGAAATCGCCTCGCCCAGCGCAAACTCCGCCATGTTGGAGTAAGTATAAACATTGGAAAAAAGGACGGAAACAATATAGGTAAGGAAGGAAGAAAGCAGAGTGCATCCGATTAAAAAACCGAAATGCCCGGTCAGCTTTTCCTTGGCTTTGTCCTTCAGTTCCGCATTGGAAAAATAAGAATTCACAGTAGTCCCTCCTTTATTCATCACCGTAAATGCGGTTGATATATTCGTCAAAATCCACGCCGTAAAGGGATTCAAACTGTGCATTTAACACATCGCGGTTTTCCGGTTTTAAGAGCTGTACGGAGGAATAAACGGTAAAGCCCATGAAAATCAGTCCTGCGCATAAACCAATCAGGGAAGTCACAAGCCCTGCCTTTGCGGAGGAATCCACCGGCTTATGAAGCCTTTTGGACAGAAAATAAAAAAGAAGTCCCAGTGTGCCCAACGGAATGGGGAGAAAAAGTGTGCAGATTAAAACAATGGAACACATTCCCAAAATCAGGGAAGCACGGGCAAATTTATTGCGGTTGTCAGTAAAGGACGGAAACGGATAGTTATAAAAATCATCGTCCGTATAACGGTCATCCATAGGGGTACTCCTTATCATAAAAATTCTGAAACTTTTCAGATATTGTAGCATTTTTTTTACTCTTTTACAATTGAAACAAGTCCTCTTTTTCAGTATAATAGCAAGAGTAATTACAAGACAGAACCCGCAAGGGGGTGCCGTTAAGGCAGAATGTGAGGAAATATGGACATTATAAGCAAAATCACAGAAGAACTTCAGGTGAAAAAATGGCAGGTGGAAGCAGCCGTGGGACTGATTGATGAAGGCAACACCATTCCCTTCATTTCCCGTTACCGGAAGGAGGCAACCGGCTCCTTAAATGACGAGCAGCTCCGCAATCTGCATGAAAGACTGCTGTACCTTCGCAACCTTGAGGAGAAAAAGGAGCAGGTACTGGGCAGCATAGAGGAACAGGGAAAGCTGACGGATGAGTTAAAGAAGCAGATTCTGGCAGCGGAAACACTGGTAGTGGTAGAGGATTTATACCGTCCGTACCGTCCCAAGAGAAAAACGAGAGCCAGCATTGCCAAGGAAAAAGGGCTGGAAGGACTGGCGGAATACATACTGGCGCAGACGGCGGAAGCGCCTGTTTGGGAAGAAGCAAAGAAATATGTAACCGGTGAGGACGCAGAGGAAGGAAAGCAGGTAAAGACCGCAGAAGAAGCGCTGCAGGGAGCGAAGGACATCATTGCCGAAAGCATTTCCGACTCCGCAGAATACCGCGCCTATATCCGCAACGCCACCATGGAAGAAGGCGTGATTACATCCGAAGCCAAGGATGAAAAGGCGGAGAGCGTATACGAAATGTATTATCATTTTGAAGAGCCGGTGAAAAAGGTGGCCGGTCACAGAGTTCTTGCCTTAAACAGAGGAGAAGCGGAAAAGGTGCTTACCGTAAAGGTCAATGCACCGGAAGAAAGAATTCTCCGTTATCTGGAGAAACAGCTCATTACAAAGGACAACGAATTTACCACACCCGTACTGAAAGAAGCAGTGGAAGATGCCTACGACAGACTGATTGCCCCTTCCATTGAAAGAGAAGTCAGAAACGAACTGACGGAAAAAGCGGAAGACGGCGCCATCAGCGTATTCGGCAAGAACTTAAAGCAGCTTCTCATGCAGCCTCCCATTGCAGGCAAAGTGGTACTGGGCTGGGACCCGGCATTCCGTACCGGCTGTAAATTAGCGGTTGTGGATGCTACCGGAAAGGTGCTGGACACCAAGGTGGTGTATCCCACAGCACCTCAGAACAAAGTAGAAGAAGCCAAGGCAGAAGTAAAGAAGCTTATTAAAAAATACGGTGTTTCCCTGATTTCCGTAGGAAACGGAACCGCATCCCGTGAGTCCGAGCAGGTTATTGTGGAAATGATTAAGGAACTGAAAGAGCCGGTGCAGTACGTGATTGTAAACGAAGCAGGTGCTTCCGTCTATTCCGCAAGCAAGCTGGCAACGGAGGAATTCCCCAACTTCGATGTGGGACAGAGAAGTGCGGCATCCATCGCCAGAAGACTGCAGGACCCGCTTGCCGAGCTTGTAAAAATCGACCCGAAATCCATCGGTGTCGGTCAGTACCAGCATGACATGAACCAGAAAAAATTAGGCGAAACCTTAAACGGTGTCGTAGAGGACTGCGTCAATAAGGTAGGTGTGGATTTGAATACCGCATCCGTTTCCCTTCTGGAATACATCTCCGGCATCAGCAAGGCGATTGCAAAAAATATCGTGGATTACCGGGAACAGAACGGCCGCTTTACCAACCGGAAGCAGCTTTTGAAGGTAGCCAAGTTAGGACCCAAGGCATTTGAACAGTGCGCCGGTTTCTTACGCATTACCGGCGGGGACAATCCGCTGGATGCCACCAGTGTGCATCCCGAATCCTACGAAGCGGCGGAAAAGCTTTTGGCAAAACTGGGACTTACCATGGAAGATGTAAAGGAATTCCAGAAAAAGGCGGCACAGACCGCTTCTGTTAAAACAGAGAATAAGCTTGCCAAGGCACCCGCAAAGAAAACCATTCAGGTACACAACACCAACACCGCCATGGGAAAGGCACTGGCGCAGGCAATGGGCGGCGTGACCCTGACGGAAACAAAGGAAGCGCCCGCAAAGAAGGACAATGCCGCAGAAAGACTGGGCAGCATCGAACGCCGGATTTCCGACAAGGGAAAGCTTGCCGTGGAGCTTGGCATCGGCGAAATCACCCTGACGGATATTATCAAAGAACTGGAAAAGCCGGCGCGTGACCCCAGAGAGGACATGCCCGCACCGGTACTGCGCAGTGATGTTCTGGATATGAAGGACTTAAAGCCAGGCATGATTTTAAAGGGAACCGTCCGTAACGTCATTGACTTCGGTGTGTTCGTGGACATCGGCGTGCATCAGGACGGTCTGGTACATATTTCCCAGATTACCGACCACTTTATCAAGCATCCTTTAGAGGCAGTCAGCGTCGGAGATGTAGTGGACGTGCAGGTACTTTCCGTGGATGTGGCAAAGAAGCGTATCGGTCTTACCATGAAAATTGCCAAGGATAAGAAGTAGGAGCAAAATCAGTATTGCATTTTGATTTTCCCTGTGCTATTATGTGCACGTAAAATAAATAAATCTTCGGGGCAGGGTGAGATTCCCTACTGGCAGTGATGCAGCGAAAGCTGATAGGTCTGCGACCCATGCAATGCATGGCTGAACCGGTCAGAATCCGGTACCAACAGTTACAGTCTGGATGAAAGAAGAGAAAACTTTTCCATATCTGCGGCGGCAAGTATGGGAAAGTTGTCCTTGGTATGTAATGACCCCGGTTTTATGCCGGGGTTTTTTATTGTCGGAAAGACAGTAAGGTGCGTACCGTTACACAAAAAGACGAAATCTCTTAGACCGAAAGAAATGGAAAGGCAGGTTTTATTTATGAATGGATTAGCAAAATCAATCGCAGATAATTTAGTATTTTTCCTGGAGTTTCTGGGCATCGTGGTGCTCATCTTCGTAGCGGCGCTTATTATCCGGAAAATGGCGGACAAGAAGAACGGCAGGACACAGAAAATTTTCACCACCCGTATGATGGCGGTGACGGGCATGCTTTCCGCCATCTCCGTTATTCTTTACATGCTGGACTTCCCACTTCCTTTTCTGGCACCGGGACACTACAAGCTGGACTTCAGCGAACTGCCGGTTATGATAGGCAGCTTTGCGTTCGGACCGGTAGCAGGCGTGTTTGTGGAATTCTGTAAAGTGGTTCTGAAAATTATTATCAAGGGCACCGATACCGCATTTGTGGGTGACCTTGCCAACTTTACCATCGGTTGCAGCCTGCTTCTGCCGGCGAGCCTTGTTTATGAATTTAAGAAAACCAAGAAAAGAGCCGTTCTGGGTTGCGTCTTGGGAACCGTCTGTATCACCCTGTTCGGTACGGCGCTGAATGCCTGGTATCTTTTACCGAAATATGCGGAAATGTACGGCATTCCTTTAGACACCCTGATTGCGGGCGGAACCGCCGTCAATCCCGCCATTACCAACCTGACCACTTATGTATGTTTTGCGGTAGCGCCGATAAACCTCATAAAGGGCGGAGTGGTATCCTTACTTACCATGCTGATTTACAAGCCGTTAAGTCCCATTTTAAAGACGGGCCACAGATAATCAAGACTTGCTTTTTCTCTCCTTTTTCCATATAATATAGAAAGAAAAATGGCTTTTGCAAGATACAAGAGAGTAAGAGGAGAGGAAGCACCATGTTAAAAGAGTTTAAGAAATTTGCGTTACGCGGCAACATGATTGACCTGGCAGTCGGCATGATTATCGGCAGTGCCTTTACCGGCATTGTAAATTCCCTGGTAAACGACATTATTATGCCGGTCGTAAGTATCTTTACCGGAAAAGTAGATTTTACCAACTGGTTTATTTCTCTGGACGGTTCCTACTATCCGACACTGGAAGCTGCAC
The DNA here is from genome assembly GCA_002432425.1 of Lachnospiraceae bacterium UBA5899. Classification (GTDB taxonomy): domain Bacteria; phylum Bacillota; class Clostridia; order Lachnospirales; family Lachnospiraceae; genus Acetatifactor. The sequence continues at coordinate 8,791 of DJEL01000047.1, read as the reverse complement.
AGGCAGCCGGAGCCGCTACCTTTAATTACGGATCCTTTATCTCCAATGTGATTAACTTTATCATTATGGCATTTGTGGTGTTTATGTTTGTCAAGCTTATGAACAAGCTGTCACACAAAGAAGAAGCGCCGGCGGTGCCCACCACGAAAAAGTGTCCATACTGTCAATCTGAAATCAGCATTGAAGCTACAAGGTGTCCACATTGTACGTCAGATTTGAAAGCACCTACTGAGTAGGTGCTTTTTCTGGGATTACGGGAAAAAGACGGCGCCCGGTACTCCGGCAGCAGGAAAGGTAAGAAAGAATGATAGAATTTGATGTAAATATGAAGGCGGGAGATTTGTACGACTATATGCTCCGTCATACCTACAACGGATTTTCCGGCCTGTTCGGCAGCGTGGTGGGAGCCCTGATGGTGATAGCCGGTGTATATATGAAAGGGTATCTGATGGTGATAGCCGGTGTGATTTTGCTTGTCTACCTGCCATGGACCTTATTTTTAAGAAGCAGGCAGCAGGCGCTTGCCAATCCGGCATTCAAGGAGCCTCTGCACTATGTGCTGGACGATGAAGGCATCCATGTCTCCCAGAACGGCACGGAGGAGATGCAGAAGTGGGAGGACATCCGTAAGGCGGTGTCCACGAACCGCAGCATCATTGTCTATACATCCAAAGTAAATGCCTGCATTTTCCCCAGAAGGGATATGGGCGAATACACCCCGCAGGTGATTCAGGTGATAGAAACCCATCTGCCGGCATCCAAAGTAAAAATCAAGCAGTAACGCAGACAGGAAAGGCAGTACATGAGTCGTATTTTTGAAACAAACGGAGAACAGGAAACAAGGGCGCTGGGAGAGCGCCTGGGAAAAGCGGCAGAGCCGGGACAGATTTACACCCTCATCGGCGATTTGGGTGTGGGCAAGACCGTATTCACCCAGGGATTTGCCAAAGGCCTCGGTATTGACGAACCCATAAGCAGCCCCACGTTTACCATCGTGCAGGTATATGACGAGGGCAGGATGCCGTTTTACCATTTTGATGTATACCGTATCGGGGATATTGAGGAAATGGATGAAATCGGTTATGAGGACTGCTTTTACGGAGAAGGAGTCTGCCTCATAGAGTGGGCAAACCTGATAGAGGAAATCCTTCCGAAGGGGTACACCCGCATTACCATTGAAAAATGCCTGGACAAGGGCTTTGATTACCGGAAAATAACCATCGAGGAAATGGACGGAAAGGATGGAATATTATTGTGAAAATACTGGCGCTTGACAGTTCGGGACTGGTAGCTTCCGTAGCGGTTGTGGAGGATGATGTCCTCGCTGCGGAATACACCGTCAATTATAAAAAAACACATTCCCAGACACTGCTGCCCATGCTGCAGGCTGTGAAGGATATGATAGAACTGGATTTGTCCACGGTGGATGCCATTGCCGTGGCAGCGGGTCCCGGCTCCTTTACCGGACTTCGCATCGGCTCCGCTACCGCCAAGGGACTGGCGCTTGCCATGGAATGTCCCATTGTGGAAGTGAAAACCGTGGAGGGACTGGCATACAATTTATACGGTACGGACAAGGTGGTCTGCCCGCTTATGGACGCCCGCAGAAATCAGGTGTATACCGGTCTGTATGAAGTTTCGGACGGTATCCGGGTGTTAAAGGACCAGTGTGCCGTGGATGTGGCGGATATTATAGCAGCCGTAAACGAATTGGGAAGGGAAGTCATTTTTCTGGGTGACGGTGTTCCCATTTACAAAGAACAACTGGAAAGCGGTGTGAAGGTACCGTATTTCTTTGCTCCCGCCCACATGAACAGACAGCGTGCCGGTTCGGTAGCTGCTTTAGGTGAAATTTATTTCAAAGAAGGAAAGACCGTACCGGCGGCAGCCCATCAGCCCATTTACCTGCGTTTAAGTCAGGCGGAGAGAGAACGCATGGAGCAGGAGGCGGCAGAAAAGCAGGCAGAGGCGGCAAAACAGGCAGGCAATCCTGCGGAGGCGGCAAAGGATGGACAGTAGGGCGGCAAAGCCAGAAAGATTTTCCTATGAAGCGGAGGACGGTCTGCTGTTCCGGATGCTTACGAAGGAAGATGCCGCCAGGGTAGCGGTGCTGGAAAAAGAATGCTTCAGTGAACCCTGGTCGGAGCAGGCATTCTGTGACACCGTGGACAATCCCGATGCTTTTTTTCTGACCGTGTGGCAGGAAGGACAGCTTGCCGGTTACTGCGGGGTGTTCCGGGCATGGACGGACGGCGACATCTGCAATGTGGCAGTGGAGCCAGCGAAGCGGAAACAGGGTATCGGCAGACGCATGCTGACCCTTCTTATGGAGCAGGGAGAACGCATGGGGATTGCGGATTACACGCTGGAAGTACGGGCGGGAAACGAACCTGCCATAAGGCTTTACGAAGCGCTTGGCTTCGCGGGAGAAGGGATTCGCCCCGGCTTTTACGAAAAGCCGAAAGAGGATGCCCTCATTATGTGGAAACGCAAGGAAGAGCATGCATAAATTACCAGCACGCAAAAGGAAACGGGCATGTTATACTTTATACTGTCCATGCGCGGAAAGCTTGGCATAACAGGAGGCAGGTATGAAAGTATACGGAAAAACAACATCCACGGAAAGAAAAGTACAGAAGATTTTCTGCAACCAGTGCGGAAGACCCATGAAGATAGAAAACGGAATCGTCAGGGAAGGCATTTTCAGCGCCGAGGTTTCCTTTGGATATTTCAGCAAAAAAGACGGTATCCGTCAGGAATTTGATTTATGTGAAGAGTGCTATGACCGGATGATACGGCAGTTTACAATTCCGGTAACGGTACAAGAGGAAACGGAACTATGTTAGATGTATGTTTACTGGGAACCGGCGGCATGATGCCCCTTCCCTACAGATGGCTGACAGCCCTCATGATGCGTTACAACGGCAAAAGCATATTGATAGACTGCGGTGAAGGCACCCAGATAGCCTTAAAGGAAAAAGGCTGGAGTCCCAAACCCATCGATATCATCTGTTTTACCCATTATCATGCAGACCATATCAGCGGACTGCCCGGCATGCTCCTCACCATGGGAAATGCTGAGAGAACGGAGCCGCTTCTGTTAATCGGCCCCAAAGGACTGAACCGCGTGGTATCGGCGCTCCGCGTCATTGCACCGGAGCTTCCTTTTGAAGTGGTCTGCATGGAAATTATGGAAAATGAAATGCAAATTCCCTTTGACGGATTTTATATCGAGGCTTTCAAGGTAAATCATAATGTGGTATGCTATGGATATAGCTTAGTGGTGGAGCGTACCGGCAAATTTGAAGTGGAAAGAGCACTTTCCCAGAACATTGAAAAGCAGTACTGGAACCGTCTGCAGAAGGGCGAAGAAATCGTTCTTCCCGACAGGGTGCTGACACCGGACATGGTGCTCGGTCCCAAAAGAAAGGGCATCAAGCTTACCTATACAACGGACACCCGTCCCACGGAAGGGATTGTGGAGCATGCGAAAGAGTCGGATTTATTTATCTGCGAAGGCATGTACGGGGAGCCGGACAAGCTCAGCAAAGCAAAAGAGTACAAGCACATGACATTCTACGAAGCGGCAGATATGGCAAAGCGCGCAGGCGTAAAGGAAATGTGGCTGACACATTACAGTCCGTCGCTTCCATACCCGGAGGAATACATGCCCGAGGTGCGGAAGATTTTCCCCGCAGCCATTGCGGCCAAGGACGGAAGAAGCGTAGAATTGAAATTTGACGAGTAAACCCAAACACATTGTGAGGAAGGGAACACACATGGTAAGAACAGCCACCGGAAAAACACCGGGTAAAAGCGGCAATCATCATAATGGGAAAACGGATATATTTAAAAGCGGAATTGTCATTCTGATTTTCGTGGTGGGGATGCTTGGATATTACTATTATCTGAGCAACCGCACATCCAAGGTAACGGAGGAGAATGTCAAACTTACCGTGGCGCAGGAGCTGATTAATCGCAATCTTTCCTACACCTATCCGCCGTCTCCCAGAGAAGTGATTAAGTTTTACAGTGATATTACCAAATGTTTTTATAACGAAACCTATTCCGGCGCCGAGCTGGAGCAACTTGCCGAGCAGACCTACCGTCTGTACGACGAAAAGCTGAAAGACGAGAACGACTGGAACGCTTATCTGGTCAATCTCACGGTGCAGATAAATGCCTATAAAGAAAAAAATATGCGTATCAGCGGGTATTTCCTGCCCTCCAGCGATGATGTGGTGTATTACAACCGGGGCGAGGAAAAATATGCGAAAATGACCTGTTCCTATGTTGTCCAGAGCGGCTCCCACAAAAGAACGGTGGATGAAATTTTTGTGCTGCACAAGGACGAAGAAGGGCACTGGCGGATTTTGGGCTGGCAGCTTGCGGATGAGGATGCCGGCAATACGGAAGAAAACTGAGAACTTCTCAGAAAGGTATGGTAACCAAGGTGGAAAAAGATATTGTAATTCTGGCAATCGAAAGCTCCTGTGACGAAACAGCGGCGGCAGTTGTGAAAAACGGACGCGAGGTGTGCTCCAACATCATTTTCACACAGATTGCGCTGCACACCCTCTACGGCGGGGTTGTGCCGGAAATTGCATCCCGTAAACATATCGAAAAAATAAATCAGGTAATCGAAGAAGCATTAAAGGAGTCAGGCTACAGTTTAAGGCAGATGGACGCCATTGCTGTGACCTACGGCCCGGGGCTGGTAGGTTCTCTTTTGGTAGGCGTTTCCGCAGCGAAGGCTATCAGCTTTGCCACCGGTATTCCTCTTATCGGTGTGCATCATATTGAAGGACATATCAGCGCCAATTATATTGAAAATAAGGATTTGGAGCCGCCCTTTATCTGCCTTGTGGTTTCCGGCGGACATTCCCATCTGGTTGTGGTAAAGGATTACGGCGAATATGAAATTATCGGACGCACCAGGGATGATGCGGCAGGGGAAGCGTTTGACAAGGTGGCAAGAGCTATCGGCTTAGGCTATCCCGGCGGCCCCAAGATTGATAAATTAGTGGCAAAGGAAGGCAACCCGGAAGCCATTCATTTTCCCCGTGCAAAAGTGGAAGACAATGCCTACGATTTCAGCTTCAGCGGCTTAAAGTCGGCAGTGCTTAACTACATCAACAGTTGTCAGATGAAGGGAGAAGAGGTCTGCGTGCCGGATGTGGCGGCCTCCTTCCAGAAAGCGGTTGTGGATGTACTGGTAGAACACGCCATGCATGCGGTATCCCAGTACGGCTATAAAAAATTTGCCATAGCCGGAGGCGTCGCTTCCAATTCCGCACTGCGCAAAGCCTTTGAAGAAAGATGCGCCAAAGAAAACATCGCATTCTATCATCCGTCCCCGATTTTATGTACGGACAATGCGGCTATGATAGGAGCGGCAGGCTACTATGACTTTATCAAGGGCATCCGGAGCGATTTATCCTTAAATGCCGTACCAAATCTCCGCTTGGGAGAAAGATAGGGAGGCATTATGCAGGAAAACAAAACGAAAAAATGCTATGCCATTGTGCTTTCTGCAGGAACCGGCAGCCGTATGGGCAGCAGTGTTCCCAAACAGTATCTGCCCTTGCTTGACAGACCGGTGATTTATTACAGTCTGAAAGCCTTTGAGGACTCTCCTTATATAGATGAGATACTGCTGATGGCGGGAGCGGACGATTTGTCCTATGTAAAAGAAGAAATTGTGGACAAATACGGCTTTCAAAAAGTAACAGCCATTCTTGCCGGAGGAAAAGAACGTTATTTTTCCGTTGGCAATGCCCTGAAAAAACTGGAGGGAAAAGACGGCTATGTGATGATTCACGACGGAGCAAGACCGATGCTGACGGAAGAAATCATCGGACGGCTCTATGAAGGTGTTTGCGCCTACGAAGCAGTCTGTGCGGCAGTACCGGTAAAGGACACCATAAAGATAGTGGACGAAGAGGGCTTTGCCGTCAGGACACCCGACCGAAAGACGGTGTACGCGGTACAGACGCCCCAGGTATTTTCCCTGCCGCTCATTACAGGCGCCTACGAAGAACTCCTGCAAAATCCCGACGCCTACCGGAATGTGACTGTCACGGATGACGCCATGGTAGCGGAATGCGTCTACGGCAAAAAGGTAAAAATGCTGCAAGGCTCTTATGAAAACATAAAAATAACCACCCCCGAAGATATGGAGGTGGCTAAGGTTTATCTCAGTAAATAATATATGAACCTGCAAACAAACATTAAGGCTTCCCGGTTACAAAGGGAGGCTTTTTCTTCTTCTCCTCGTACAGAAGAGCATCGGCAGCTTCAATGGCATCATTTAACAGGAAACGGGAATTGGCAGGCTGCGCGTAAATGCCCACGGAAAGAGTAACGGAATAAGGCTTGCCGGCTTTTTCGGCACACTCCGCCAGCTTCTGGCTGATCTGCTTCTTTAAGTCCGCTTCTGTGGAAATATTCTGACGAAGGGCAAGCACGGCAAATTCATCACCGCCGATACGGCCCGCCAGGCTTCCCGGGAAGACTTCTTCCAGAACCGTGGCACAGGAAGTTAAAGCAAAGTCACCTTCTGCATGTCCGTAAATATCGTTAATCTGCTTTAAGTAGTTGAGGTCAGCGTAGGCAAATACCACGGACTGACCGGTTGCTGCGGCAGACTCGATAAAGGCATCGGCCTTTTTATAGAAGCCGCGGCGGTTTAAGATACCCGTCAGCTCATCTTTTCCGGAAATGGAGTCAAGCTGTAAATTTTCTTTTTGCAGACGCTGCAGCATTTCATCTTTTTCCAAAAGCAGAGTGTGCTGTTTGGCAAACATGTTGATGAACTTGATGGCAATGCTTACCTGATAGCATAAGTACTCCAGATAGTGCAGATTGTCATAGCTGATGTCGCAAAGTAAGAAGCCGTACTGCAAATCACGGGAATACAGGTCAATCATGACGTAAGTATTGCGGGTGTCCGACATATGCGGATGGTCATAAATATTCTGGATGTTAATGAGCTGGGCAGTCTTACGGGGAATGAAAGCCCTGCCGTCGTTTAAGCAGGCACGCAGGTAAATCTGGTTCGGTTGCGCCCAGCTGTCACCGGGATGGAACGAAACCGGCTCCTTTAATATGAACAGATAGCTGTTTTTGATACCCGCTTCCGTCAGACTGTTCATGATACACAGGTAGCTGTCATCACTATCATCGGCAAGCATCAGCATATCACGGGAAAAAATATTCATATTGTGGTTAGTCATAATCAGCTTGCGGCTGTTTTCCGCCTGCTGTACGTTTTCAATCAGTTTATCCTGCTCATCCAAAAGGTTCTGCAGTTTGATTTCCTCTCCACAGCCGGAGCCTAAAGAGGAACGGTATAAAAACTTGGTGGAAACGTGGAACTGTTCCACCTGTCCCATGGTGCCGGTAAGCAGCTTGCGGTGAGCCTGCATAACGGCGCGGGAACCCAAATCGTAAGCACTTGCCTTTACGGTGGCAAGAGGTGGTGTCAGATATTTGCTGCCCGGAATGTCGTCAAAGCCGATAACTGAAATATCCTTTCCGACTAAGATTCCCCGTTTCTGCAATAAATCGTATACAACGGCGGCAATGGAGTCGTTGCCACAGACGATGGCATCCAAATCGGGATTGCGGTCGATGAAGTCCGCCGCATCGGCACGGCATTTCTCATCAAAGTAGGTGCAGCAGATGAGCGACTCATCAATCGGAAGATTGTGCGCCTGCAAAACCTTTTTGTAGGCATCCAGTCTTTCGTAAGAATCTTTATTGGTCGTATAACCGGTGATGATGCCGATATGCTCCCTGCCTTCTCTGGTAACCAGCGCTTCGATGCCTTCCGTAAGGCCGGTGTCGTTGGAATAGCACACGCTCGAATATCCTTCCAGTTCCGAAGCAATCAGAATAATGGGGATATTGCCGAAGCCGTTCATGATTTCCGTGGAACGCGCTTCGTGGATAGCGGAGATGTTGCCCAGACACAATAGCACAATATCCAGGGAATGCACCTGCGCATAGCTGATTAACGTATTGTATTGGTATTCATATTTTTGTAATGGGTCCGTAAAGTCATAGCTGTCGAAATATTTAACCGGCACGATAAAGAGATTGTCGTCCAGCTCAGCAGCTGCCTGGATGGCACCTTCGCAGATCCGGTTGGGAAAATCGTCTTCTACATTACCGGTGACAAGACCTATGTTATATCTTTTTCCTGCCATAATAACTCACCCTTTGTTAAAAAACTCCCTTATAAATAATATATTAACGATGAAATAATTGTATCAGTTATTAAAAGGAAAGACAATATAAACAATTTGCAAAAAAAGAGGTAAAAATCAGTGAAATATGCCCTAAAACCAGCATAAAAAAAGGAATTAAAAATTTCTGAAAAAAGTTGTTGACAAGAAAACCCTTTTTTGTTAAGATATGTCTTGCGTCAGGCAAGCGGCATGACGGTTTGGAGAGGTATCGAAGCGGTCATA
>DJEL01000047.1:0-231 GCA_002432425.1 Lachnospiraceae bacterium UBA5899 | reverse complement strand
GTTCGAATCCCACCCTCTCCGTTGGAGCATTACTCCTTCGGTGAAAAACAGAATAAGAGTTGATGATTCAACCTCATTTGGAGAAGTACCCAAGAGGTCGAAGGGACACCCCTGGAAAGGGTGCAGGTCGTTAATAGCGGCGCGAGGGTTCAAATCCCTCCTTCTCCGTCAGGTAACTTCCCGAGATTATTCTTAAGGAAATTGCCGAACAGAACCTTGACAAATAAACAG
>DJEL01000059.1 GCA_002432425.1 Lachnospiraceae bacterium UBA5899 | reverse complement strand
AGTTTTAGTTTTTCATTCAAGGTAACAGTCAGAAAGCTGAGAAGGGTAAAACAATTAAACATAGGATATACAAGCTGGTATGGAACGCTGAAGGATATTAAGAAATGTGAAAATCTGCAGGAGCTTTATATCAATTATCCCAGATTTGAAGGTGACCCGGATACCAGGGAATATCTTTATTATTGCTATGGAAAGGAAATGCCCAGATTTGAAAGCAAAGAACGGGTACGGGAAATAGAAGAGGAATTGCAGAAAATTTTAATGGCATGCGATGATTTATCGGTTCTTTCTATAAACAATGGTGAAATCAGGAACGATTTTAACCCGGAATACGGGGATGCCCGGGATTATTTTAATTTGCAGGATTTATGCTTTTTATACGAAGGAAACAGACTGACGGAATTGGAAATTCAGGGGATGAGGAATCTGGATATATCTGCTTTGCAATATTGTGAAAATATAAAAAAACTTAATCTTAACGATTGTGAAGTTATGGATTATCAGGCGATGGAAAACCTGCAACAGTTAGAAATATTAGAGCTCTCGGACACAAATATTGCCTCTGCGGATTATCTGCTCTCGTTAAAAACAATAAAAAAACTGTCTATAAAAAATACGCCGTTGGCTAAGAACAGTAAAGAATTGAAAAGACTGAAAGAAAGTCTTACAGACACAGAAATAGAGTATTAGGAGGAAAAATGACTAAGAAGAAAATAATAGGGGGTATAGTGGGATGCGTATGCCTGATTGTATTGGGAATTGCTGTCTGCTTTACACAAAAAGTCTTTTTTGAAGATACCAATATGGCGAAAATAATTGCTTTGAATTGTGAAAAACATAATTACGGAGAAGTAACCCCAAAAGACATAGAGAAAATAGAACATTTAAATATTGGATATACGACAACTTTTACTACCTTAAAAGATATTCAGAAGTGTAAAAATTTGGAGACATTGGCAGTAGGAACACCTTATAACATGCAAAAAATTTATAACGCTTTCTATAGTCATATCTATATATTACGAGAAAAGGAAGATGAAGTAAGCATTGCCAGACTGGAAAGAGAATTAACAGAAATACTCCAAAACTGTAGGAAACTGAAAAATCTGAAAATAGGTAATGCAGAGGAAAGCCTGGATTTACAGGACCTTAATTTTTTATATGACGGAAACCGCATAGAATATTTGGAAGTTGAAAATATGACAAATTTAGATTTATCGGCTTTGAAAAACTGTAAAAATCTGAAAACGCTGGTGATATCGGACTGCAACTGCAGCCATTATGAAGTCATTGCAGAACTAAAAAAGCTGGAATATCTGCGAATAGTGAACAGCAATATAGAAGAAGCCGAACCGATACTGCAATTGGATTATTTACAAAATATTACATTGGATAATACGCCTCTTGCGGAGAAGGAAGAGGAAATGAACAAAATACAGGAGTCCTTTCCTAAGGCAAGTATTTTGTACTGATGACAGAGAAAAGAAGCTGCATATTATTGGGAGCATTCCACGGACAATACCGTGCAATGATGGGGGAAAAGGATAATGAATCATAAAGGAAAATTAAAAAAAGGAAGCCTGTTCTTTTTAGTAATATTTGCAACAGCCCTGTGTCTGTGGGGCTGCGGCTTGCAGAAGCAGGAAGAGGGCATCCGGACATACCGCTTTTATATCAAAGTAAGGAACTGTGAAAAGCAACTGTGTGACAGATTTTACATAGCAGAGGAACTGGAAACAATCCGGCAGATGACGGTCATAAAAAATGTGAACGGCTGGGTAATACCGGGAGTGAAGGACCATGAAATAAAATGGAATGATGAATCACTGGAGTATGCAGTTAAGAAAGCAACTGGAATCAGTGACCGTCCCATCCGGTTGAGTGACACATGGGATATAACGGAACTGGAAGTGGATGATGCAGAAAACTTGAAAGCTATTACGGAATTGCCGAATCTGGAAAAACTGATTGTCTGGGGCAATCAGATAAAAAACGTGGAAAGTATCGAAAACCTAACAAAGCTTAACCAATTAACTTTTAGAGTAAAATACAATGATGATTTGGAATTCATAGGAAAAATGACAGCACTGAAGAGCTTGAAAATATATAACAGAAGTATCAGTGATTTCTCTTTTTTGGACAACTTGATAAATTTGGAAGAACTTGACTTAGAGTCAGAACAGCTGCAGGATATATCGTGGATAGAAAATCTGAGGAATCTGGAAAAATTAGATTTGTCGTTATGCAGGATATCGGACATTTCACCACTGAGTGAACTGACAAAGCTGAGAGAACTTAATTTATGGAATAACCGGATTAAGGATATCACCCCTTTAAGAGGATTAACGAGGCTGGAGTACCTGTCAATCGGAATGAATCGGGTGGAGGATATCAGTGCCTTGGAAGATTTGACGAATTTAACCGAGCTGTGGGTGGCAGAAAACCAAATTTCAAATATCGATGCACTTGCAGATTTGATTAACTTACAGGAATTGTATGCGCATGAAAATAAAATTCAGGATATTTCTGCACTGGAAAGATTGACGCAGATACAGGTTTTACATTTATACAAAAACAATATAAGGGATATCGATATACTAATAAACCTTACCGAGCTGAGAAAATTGGATCTATGCCATAATCACATCCGTGATATATCGGTGCTGGAAAACCTTACAAAGCTAAACATACTGTATCTGTTCCAAAATGAAATATCGGATATTACACCCTTGCAGAATTTAACCAATTTAGAGGAACTGGAGGTGAGAAACAATCCAGCAAAGGATTATTCCTGCGTGGAATTTGTACCGTATTTAAATGAATTACAGTAAGGGGAAAAAGATGGGCAAAAATGCAATACTGGACATCGACGGGAATGAATAAGAGGAAATGAAACTTACGACTATTGAATATTTTCCGGATTTATGTTAGCATAGGAAAAGACTTAAGGCATTGATACGGAGGAAGAAAAGATGGAACAGTACAAGCAGGAATTTATTGGCTTTATGATAGACAGCAAGGTGCTGAAATTCGGTGAATTCACCTTAAAGAGCGGCAGAAAAAGCCCCTTTTTCATGAACGCCGGAGCTTATGTGACAGGCGAACAGCTTCGTAAGCTGGGACAGTATTACGCAAAGGCAATTCATGACAATTTTGGGGACGATTTTGATGTACTGTTCGGACCGGCATACAAGGGGATTCCCTTAAGTGTGGCAACCACCATCGCCTACAGCGAGCTTTACGGAAAAGAAATCCGTTACTGCTCCAACCGTAAAGAAGTAAAGGACCACGGAGATGTGGGCATTCTTTTAGGAAGCAATTTAAAAGACGGCGACCGCGTGGTAATGATTGAAGACGTTACCACTTCCGGCAAATCCATGGAAGAAACGGTGCCTATCGTCAGAGCACAGGCAAATGTGGAAATCAAAGGACTTATGGTTTCCCTAAACAGAGAAGAAGTAGGACTGGGCGGCAAAATGGGCGCACTGCAGGAAGTCAGCGAAACATACGGTTTCCCGACCCGTGCCATTGTCAGCATGTCCGAAGTGACAGAGTACCTTTACAATAAGCCCTACAGGGGAACGGTTTACATTGATGATACCTTAAAACAGGCGATTGATGCTTACTATGCACAGTACGGCGTAAAAAAAGAAGCATAAGGATGTAAGAAGGAGGATGACTATGGAAGAAAAAGTGTATAAGACCATGCGGGGAACGGGTGCTGCGAATATTGCGATTGGCATTCTGACCATGATTGTAGGAGTTGCCAGCGGCGTTCTTTTGATTATCGGGGGAGCGAAGCTTCTTTCCAGAAAGTCTGATATTTTATTTTAGAGATGAAACGGGCATTTCCACAGGGGGTGCCCTTTTCCTTTTATTATGGAAAGAAAGAGGCTAAAGGGAGATGGCACGTAAACAGCACTATATTTTTACCAATAAAAAGCATTCGCCCAGGGCAATCATGTCCGCGATTTTGGGAATTATCAGCATGGTTTCCCTTGTGGCGGTCATTTATCTGACCTATTTAAAAAAAGGTGATGCGCCGGTAGGATACGGCATGACGGGACTGCTGATATTCCTGTTTTCCGTTGTCGGACTTATTTTGGGAATTATGACGGCACTGGAGAAGGATAAGTATAAATTGTTCCCGTTTCTGGGAATTCTTTTCAATGCCCTTTCCTTTATCGGCATCGGCATTGTGATTTATGTGGGAAATTATTTAGCGTAGAAAGGAAAACAACATGGAAGATATGGAAATTTTAACGGAAAGATGGGAGCTTGCCCGCGGCAGAATAGAGGAAATCTGCGAAGAACTGAAAAACGAAAGAGTAGATTTAGGCAAATTTTCCGCTTATTTTTTAATGGAAGCAGAATGGTTTGCCCATTTGTTCCGGACTGCGGACAGAGTGAACGGCGAAGCCTTTGACAAACTGGACGAAGCCGACCTGACTGCCTTAAATGAGAAGCATTACGGCGAACTGCTGGGAGAAAGATACGACACAAGCTATGCAAACCCCGCTTTCGCAGTGGAACGTCTGGGAGAGGAATACGGCAGACTTTTTTCTGCCCTGCACGTACATTACCGGAGAGGTATCGGTTTTGTATACGACGAAAAGAAAGAATTATTTCTGGCACTTGCCGAACTTTTCTTAGAGATTTACAGTGCCTTTGTGTGTGAAAAAGAAGAAAACGGCGGAATTCCCGCTTATGAAGAAATCCGCAAGATCTATTACTGGCACAGAAGCGATTATGCGGATGTACTTTCCTTAGAACAGGTAGAAAATCTGGTGGTGCCGAAGCAGGATATGGCAAAGAAGCTTCTCATGGAAGCGGATTTAACGGATTTGCGTTACCTGTACCGCTACGGGGAATATATTTCCGACAGCGAGCTGAAAACAGCGGCATTCTTAAACAGTCTTCCTGAAGAAACCATAGCCACCATGGCGGATACCTTCACGGAAGGATACCGGATAGGATTTATCACCACCAATAAAGACATCAGCAAAAAGAAGAGCGTGTGCATTTATTACAACATCGGCTTTGAACGGGTAGTAAGGAGAGCGGTTTCCAATTTTAAGAAAATCGGACTGGACTCCATTGTTTACAGAGGACGTTACCAGAGCACCGCACCCAACAGACAGTACCTTTACGACCACAAGGATGACGATATGCTGTTCTTTGACAGACAGTATATGAACCGGAAATTAGAAACCTTAAAGACCGCGTTTGAACAATATAAGAAGGAAGCCTCACTGTTCGGCGGACCGGCGGTGATTGAAGTGTTCGGAGAGGAACCTTTTTCTCCGGTACCGAAGAAGGAAGCCATTCAGGGCGATGAGCAGTACCAGCGCCTGAATGTGGAATATATTTCCGCATACCGTCAGATGATGAGCAATTATGTGAAGGAAGAGGAAAGAAGCTTCACCATTATTGCGTTCCCCACACCGGATATCGGGGACAATTTTACGCAGATTTTTGATGAAATTATCCGCATCAATACACTGGACTATTCCTTATATCAGAAAATCCAGCAGACCATAATTGATACCCTTGACCAGGCGGAATACGTGGAAGTAAAGGGCATGAACGGCAACCGCACGGATGTGAAGGTAATGCTCTGCACCCTTAACGACCCGGAAAAAGAGTCCAAGTTTGAAAATTGTGTGGCAGACGTCAATATTCCGGTAGGTGAGGTCTTTACCTCTCCGCGACTGAAAGGCACAAACGGTGTGCTGCATGTGAGCCGCGTGTTCTTAAACGGGCTGGAATACCGGGATTTTGAAATTGATTTCAAGGACGGTATGGTGGCAGACTACCACTGCGGCAACTTCCCGGATGCGGAAGAAGGCAGACGTTATATAAAGGATAATGTGCTGATGCATCACGATACCCTTCCTTTGGGCGAATTTGCGGTAGGCACCAATACCACGGCGTATATGGTAGCGGAAAAATACGGCATCGGCGGCAAACTTCCCATTCTGATTGCAGAGAAAATGGGACCGCATTTTGCAGTGGGCGATACCTGCTATTCCCAGGCGGAGGACGTAAAAGTCTACAATCCCGACGGAAAAGAAATCATTGCCCGGGAAAATGAGGTTTCCGCACTGCGGAAGACGGATATGCAGAAGGCTTATTTCAACTGCCATACCGACATCACCATTCCGTATCATGAACTGGGACTGTTAGCTGCCGTGAAAAAGGACGGAAGCAGGGTGCCCATTATTGAAAACGGCAGATTTGTTCTGCCGGGCTGCGAAGAACTGAATAAGCCCTTTTATGAGTAAATTCATATAAAATTAAGAAAAATACATTGCACCGAGGGTGAATTTTTAGTAAACTGAACTTAAGAATGTTTTATTTTCTTTACTGAGATTTTTTACGGATAAAAGCCTGAAAGGAGAAAACAAGGTGGCACAGGTAGGTATTGTAATGGGCTCCGATTCGGACATGCCCATCATGGCAAAGGCAGCGGATGTATTGGAGGAACTTGGTATTTCTTATGAAATGACCATTATCTCCGCACACAGAGAGCCGGACGTATTTTTCGAGTATGCAAAGAGTGCAGAGGAGAAAGGATTCAAGGTGATTATCGCAGGTGCGGGAATGGCAGCCCATCTTCCGGGCATGTGCGCCGCTATTTTCCCCATGCCGGTTATCGGCATTCCCATGCACACCACATCTTTGGGAGGCAGGGATTCCCTGTATTCCATCGTACAGATGCCTTCCGGTATTCCGGTAGCGACGGTGGCAATCAACGGAGGTGCCAATGCAGGCCTTCTGGCAGCCAAAATCCTTGCGGTTTCCGATGAGGCGCTTCTGGCAAAGCTGAAGGACTACAGCAAAAACTTAAAAGAACAGGTACAGAAAAAAGACGCAAGACTGCAGGAAGTCGGCTACAAAAAATACATGGAAAAGTAAAATTGAGGTGGAGATTATTATGGATTACAAGAACGCAGGCGTGGATATTGAAGCAGGATACGAATCAGTGGAACTGATGAAGAAGTTTGTTAAAACAACCATGAGACCGGAAGTAATGGGCGGTCTCGGCGGTTTCTCGGGAGCTTTCTCCTTAGACAAGATTAAGGAGATGGAAAAGCCCGTATTGTTATCCGGTACCGACGGCGTAGGTACCAAGATTAAACTGGCATTTTTACTGGACAAGCACGATACCATCGGTATCGACTGCGTGGCAATGTGCGTGAACGACGTGGCATGTGCCGGCGGCGAACCTTTATTCTTCTTAGATTATATTGCATGCGGCAAGAACTATCCCGAGAAGATTGCCACCATCGTAAAAGGCGTGGCAGACGGCTGCGTACAGTCCGGTGCGGCGCTTATCGGCGGAGAAACCGCAGAGCATCCGGGACTGATGCCCGAGGATGAATACGACCTGGCAGGTTTTGCCGTAGGCGTGGTAGATGAAAAGGATTTGATTACCGGAGAAAATATCAAGCCCGGCGATGTGCTTGTGGGCATTGCTTCTTCCGGCGTACATAGCAACGGATTTTCCCTGGTACGCAAGGTATTCGAGATGACAAAGGAAAGCCTGAATACTTACTACGAAGAACTGGGCACCACTCTGGGCGAGGCACTGCTTGCTCCGACCCGTATTTATGTAAAAGCATTAAAGGAAATCAAGAATGCAGGTGTTACCGTAAAGGGCTGCAGCCATATCACCGGCGGCGGATTTTATGAAAATATTCCGAGAATGCTTCCCGAAGGCATCAATGCGGTGGTAAAGAAGGACAGCTACGAAGTGCCTGCCATCTTTAAGCTGATGCAGAAGACCGGCAATATCGAAGAAAAGATGATGTACAACACCTATAACATGGGACTCGGCATGGTGCTGGCAGTAGACCTCGCCGATGTGGAAAAGACCGTGGCAGCGATTGAAAAAGCCGGAGATACCGCTTATGTGGTAGGTTCCTGTGAAGCCGGAGAAAAGGGAGTAACCTTATGCTAAGGACAGTTGTTTGCGTATCCGGCGGCGGTACGAACTTACAGGCAATATTGGATGCCGTGGATGCGGGAAAGATTACCAATACCGAAATTGTTGCCGTTATCAGCAACAATCCGGGTGCAAAAGCTCTGGACAGAGCGGCAGCCCATCACATTCCGGGTGTGGTTATGAGCCCGAGGGACTATGAGTCAAGAGCACTTTTTAACGAAGCATTTACCTCTAAAATGGAAGAACTTCAGCCGGATTTAATCGTTCTGGCAGGTTTCCTTGTAAAAATCCCGGAGAGCATGGTGGCAAAATTTTCCGGCAGGATTATCAACATCCATCCGTCCCTTATTCCCGCCTTCTGCGGTGTGGGATACTACGGACTGCATGTGCATGAAGAAGCCTTAAAGAGGGGCGTAAAGGTAACGGGAGCAACCGTCCATTTTGTAAACGAAGGAATGGATGAGGGACCGATTATTGCCCAGAAGCCCGTGTTTACCGAAGAGGGAGATACCCCCGAGATTTTGCAGAGACGTGTGATGGAGCAGGCAGAGTGGCTGCTTCTTCCCCAGGCGATTGATGATATTGCCAATGACAGACTGTATGTAAAAGACGGACATGTATACACAAAAGGAGGCAATGCATGAAAGTACTGATTATAGGCGGTGGCGGCAGAGAGCATGCCATAGCGGTTAGCATGAAGAAAAGCAGAAGAGTGGACAAACTCTACTGTGTACCCGGCAATGCGGGTATTGCGGAAATTGCAGAATGTGAACCTTCCATAGGCGTTATGGAATTTGATAAAATCGTGGCATATGCCAAAGAAAAACAGGTGGATTTAGTATTTGTGGCACCGGATGACCCTCTGGTAGGCGGTCTGGTGGATGTTCTTAAGGAAGCGGGCTTCCGTGTGTTCGGACCGGACAAAAAAGCGGCTATCTTAGAGGGCAGCAAGGCTTTCTCCAAAGACCTTATGAAAAAATACAACATTCCGACCGCAGCCTATGAAACCTTTGATGACCCGGATAAAGCGCTTGCTTATCTGGAAACGGCGGAAATGCCCATCGTCTTAAAGGCGGACGGACTGGCATTGGGAAAAGGCGTGCTTATCTGCAACACTTTGGAAGAAGCCAAAGCGGGCGTGAAGGAAATCATGCTGGACAAGCATTTCGGCAGCGCCGGCAACCGCATGGTAATCGAAGAATTCATGACCGGCAGAGAGGTTTCCGTACTTTCCTTTGTGGACGGAAAGACCATCAAGCCCATGACCTCCGCACAGGACCACAAGCGTGCCAAGGACGGAGACGAGGGACTGAACACCGGCGGTATGGGCAACTTTTCACCCAGCCCATTTTATACCGAAGAAGTGGATGAGTTCTGTAAGAAATATATCTATCAGGCAACGGTGGATGCCATGGCAAAGGAAGGCAGAGAGTTCAAGGGCGTTATTTTCTTCGGACTGATGCTGACCCCGAAGGGACCCCGTGTCTTAGAGTACAATGCCCGTTTCGGCGACCCGGAGGCGCAGGTGGTACTCTGCCGTATGGAAAACGATATCATGGATGTGGTGGATGCCTGCATCGACGGCACACTGGATAAAGTGGAGCTTAAGTTTGAAGACAATGCAGCGGTCTGCGTGGTACTGGCTTCCGACGGTTATCCGGTTTCCTATGAAAAGGGATTTCCCATCACCGGACTGGAAAACTTCAAGGGAAAAGACGACTATTACTGTTTCCATGCAGGCACCAAATTTGATGCCGAGGGCAGAGTCGTAACAAACGGCGGGCGCGTTTTAGGCATTACCGCCAAGGGAAAAGATTTGAAAGAAGCCCGCAAAAAGGCCTATGAGGCTACGGAGTGGGTAAGCTTTGAAAATAAATACATGCGTCATGACATTGGAAAGGCAATAGACGAAGCATAAACGCAGATTGCCGGGGCAGATACCCTTTATGTCAGATACAGAAACGGAGGAAAAAATGAGATACATGAGTGGGAAAAACAAGATGGCAGAAAGAATAGGAAAATGGATTGTTACCGCATGTTTTTGCCTTGTAACGGTTCTTTGTCTGGCACCGCATCTTACGGTTTCTGCCGCAACGGGAAAGGTCAGCGCTTCATCCGCCAACATCCGTTCCGGTGCGGATTTGGGAAGCTCTATCGTAGCAAGCGTGTTAAACGGCAACAAGCTGAATATTCTGGAAGAAACAACCGGCACGGACGGTAAGGTATGGTATAAGGTAGAAGTAGATGCCAACAGAACCGGTTACATCCGCTCTGATTTAGTGACGAAGGACGGCGGTTCCTCTTCTACAACGACGACTACCACCACAACAACGACCACTACCACCGGATCCACTTCCGGAACCGGTACGCCCACCGTGAATTCTACGGTTACCGTAAATACGGAAGGTGTGACAGAGGTACAGCCGGTCAGCGCAACCGTAAATAAGGACGGCGTCCGGGTAAGAGGTGATTCCAATACCACAAGCGGCATTGTTACCACAGCCACTAAAAATCTGGTGGTAACCGTTTCCGGTTACAAGGCAAACGGCAGTGAAACCTGGTATCTTTCCACCTTCATGATTGACAGCAAGGAAGTACAGGGTTATATCCGCTCCGATTTCGTAACCCTTTCCGGAGAACTGGTTGCTCCCGAAACACAGCCGGAAACACCCGCAGACAACGGAGATGGTGCAGAGGAACCGGCAGAGCCGGAAGAAGCACCTGCTTACGAAACGGAGCAGGAAGGGGATACCTGGTATCTGATTGACAATGTTGCCGGTAAAAAATACCCCATTAGCAAGCTGATTACGGAAGCAGAGCAGAATGCAGAAAAATTAGACGCATCACAGAAAAAGGTCTCCAAACAGAAAACGGTTATTATTGTGCTTGTGATTCTTTTAGCACTTATTCTTATGGGTGTATCCTTCCTGATTTTCAAGGTAAGAGATATGATGGATGACGGCTTTGATATGGAAAGTGAAAGAAGACAGCCCAAGAGAAGTCCGGAAAGAAGACCTGCCGGACAGAGACCTTCCCAGAACGGAAGACCTGCCGGGGAAGCACATAGAGCAGCAGACGGAAGAACCGGTGCAAGACCTGCGGGAACCGCACAGGGACACAGACCTGCAGGAGAAGCACACCGGACATCCGCAGGAGCGGCACATGACGCAAGACCTGCAGGCAGCAGACCTGCCGGAACGGGAGTAGCTCCCCATGGCGCAAGACCTGCAGGAACGAGACCTGCCGGAAACGGTGTAGCCCCCCAGGGACAAAAACCTGCAGGAATGAGACCTGCCGGAACAGGACTTGCTACCCAGAACCAGAGAACCGGTACGGAAGTAAGAACTGCCGCAGAAAGAAGCAGCCAGTCCGAGGTAAGACCGGTTATGCAGGGTTCTGCGGGATTTAGAGGAAAGTCCAAGAACTTTATTGAGGACGATGATGATTTTTCCTTTGAATTTCTGAACAAATAAAAAAGTAACATGAAAAGAAAGCAGAGGTTGTAGAAACGTATGCTATTTCAAAATACAGGTATGGAAAACTTTTTAAAAGAGGTTTTTAAGCCTGTTCAGACCATTGATGAATTTGTACTGCAACTGCATAAAGCCGTATCCTATGTACAGGAGGATGTGCCTGTTGCCAGAATAGAAGGGGTCTTAAATTGTGTGGATATTTCTCTTTCAGAAAAGGCAAAGGAAGCAACCATAGTCCTTTTTGACGAGAGGAAACCTGTAAATACACCGGAGGTGTATAAATATCTGAATGCGGACGGAAGTGCCACCAGAATTTGTATCTATGGGAAAAAGGGACAGGTCTGGACACCGGAACAGAAAGAAATTCTTAAATTTATGGGGCAGGTTATCTATAATATCCTGTCGAGACTGACCCTTCAGGGACTGCTTAAGCATGCCAAGGGAACGGACCTTATGGTGGGACTTCCCAATCTGACAGCGTTTATGGACTTTGCAAGAGAGCTGATTGAAAAAGGCAGAATCGACGGATACGAGTCCCTTTACTTAAATATCCGCAACTTTAAATATGTAAACAGGAAATTGTCCTACCGCAGCGGCAATGAAATCATGAAGCAATATGCGGCTCACTTAAAAGAGCATTTGGACGGTGAGGAAATGGTGGCAAGACCCGGAGGCGACAACTTTATAGTTCTGCTGAAGAAGGAGCATACTCCCGATTTCTTGAAGTTTCTGGAAAATGTGGAAGTTTCCCAGAAGGTAGGGGACAGAGAGTATAAGTTTGAACTGAAGGCAACCATTGGTGTGACCCACTTAAAGGGTGTGGAAGATGCCGGGGAAGTCATGATGCGATCCAGCGTGGCATATCAGGTGGCAAGGGATAAAGAAGGAAGTGCCGTTGCCTATTATGATGAGCAGAAATACAGCAAAATCATGAAGCAGAAGGACATCAGTGCCAACTTTGATGATGCCTTAAAGAACGAAGACTTTGTGGTATATTATCAGCCCAAGGTACGGACCAGGGACAGCAGGATTGGAGGCGCGGAGGCGCTTATCCGCTGGTATTTCAAAGGTAATGTTGTTTCCCCCGGTGAGTTTATTCCCATTCTGGAAAAGGACGGCAGCATCTGCCGGCTGGATTTTTATGTACTGGATAAGGTGTGTGCGTTTTTGAAAAGACTGCAGGAGGAAGGACAGGATTATCTGAAGATATCCGTGAACTTTTCACGCTGCCATATGGAAAACAAGCATCTGGCAGAGGATATTGTGGCGGTAATCGACAAACACGGTGTACCGCACAGGTACATTGAAGTAGAGCTTACCGAAAGCGAGGACTTCAGGGATTACGAAGAAATTTCCAAGCTGGTGAATAAACTGAAGCAGTACGACATTGGTACGTCCATAGATGATTTTGGAACCGGCTATTCTTCTTTGAATATGCTTCGTCTGACGGAGATAGACCTTTTGAAGATAGACCGTTCCTTTGTACAGATGGATGAAGAATTTGAAAAAAAGTTCCGTGACATTGTCATGTTGAAAAACATTGTCCGCATGGCGAAGGAACTGGGCATCCAGATTGTGGCGGAGGGTGTGGAAACCAAGGAGCAGTACGAATACTTAAGCACCACCGGCTGCGACATGATGCAGGGCTATTATTTTGACAAGCCCCTGCCGGAGGACGAGTTTATTAAAAGGCTTAAAATCGGTAAATACGAAGAAAGATAAAACTCAAAACAGGGAACTGGAAGGTCAGCTCCCTGTTTTACTTTATTATTAAATATTTATAAAGAAACCAAAAAACATTGACGGAAAACCTTATTGTGTTATACTGTATGTATAACAGATGAAAAGGAGGCGAAACTTAAGTATGATGATTGAAATAGATTTTAACAGCGACGAAGCGATTTATCTGCAGCTTCGCAATCAGATTATCTTAGGTATTGCCACATCGCGTTTCCGGGAGGGCGAACAGTTACCTTCCGTACGTCAGTTAGCAGAAGATATCGGCATCAATATGCACACAGTGAACAAAGCTTATACTGTTCTGAAACAGGAGGGCTATGTAAAGGTGGACAGACGAAAAGGAGCAGTCATTGCGGTGGATGAAGACCGTATGAACACCATTTCCAAACTGCGGGAAGAACTGCAGGTGATTCTTGCAAAGAGTATCTGCAAGAATATTTCCCAGGAAGAGGTGCATGCTCTGATAGATGAAATATATGAAGATTATGGAGGACACTAATCATGCAGCTACAATTTACCGACAGTGCGAAAGTTGCGCTTTCACATGCAGAAAAAACGGCAAGAAAACTGCAGCAGGGCTATGTGGGTACCGAGCATATCCTGATAGGCCTTCTGAAAGAGGGTAACGGTGTGGCAGCCAAGGTTCTTTTTCAGAACGGCGTAGATGAAAAACAGGTTATGGACATCGTAAAGGATTTGATTACCTTTGAAGGTGCCGTAGCTTTGAAGGATAAGGAGAATTATTCCCCGAGGGCACAGAAGGTTCTGGCAGAGGCACACAGACTGGCAGAGCGTTTCCATGAAAAACTGATTGGCACCGAGCATATCCTGATGGCTCTTATTAAAGAAGGAGAAAATGTGGCGGTCAGACTGCTCAACACGCTGGGTGTATCGACACAGAAAGTATACATCGATGTGCTGATTTCCATCGGAGAGGACAGCAGCCTTTATAAAGAAGATTTGGCGAAGAACCGTCCCGGCAACAAGGGCGGCAGCATGCTTTCCCAGTTCAGCCGCGATTTGACGGCAATGGCGGAGGAAGGCAGTCTGGATCCCGTTATCGGCAGAGAGGACGAAATCCAGAGAGTAATCCAGATTTTAAGCAGACGTACCAAAAACAATCCCTGCTTAATCGGAGAACCGGGTGTCGGCAAAACGGCAATCGTGGAGGGGCTGGCGCTTCGGATTGTGTCCGGGGATGTACCGTTTACCGTAAAGGATAAGCGTGTCCTGACGCTGGATTTGTCCGCCATGGTAGCGGGCAGCAAGTACCGCGGAGAATTTGAAGAGAGAATTAAAAAGGTTGTCAAGGAAGTGATTGACGACGGCAATATTATCCTGTTTCTGGATGAACTGCATACCATCATCGGTGCGGGCGGAGCAGAGGGAGCCATTGATGCATCCAACATCTTAAAGCCCTCCCTTGCCAGAGGCGAAATCCAGTTAATCGGCGCCACCACCATCAATGAATATCGTAAATATGTGGAAAAGGATGCGGCACTGGAGCGCCGTTTCCAGCCGGTCAATGTGGAGGAGCCGGATGTGGAGGCTTCCATCCGTATACTGAACGGAATCCGCTCCAAATACGAAGAGCATCATCATGTGGAGATTTTACCGGAAGCGGTGGAGGCAGCCGTTAAACTGTCCGACCGTTACATCAATGACCGAAATCTGCCGGACAAAGCGATTGACCTGATAGACGAAGCCGCAGCGGCTGTCCGTCTTTCTTCCGTACAGACACCTGCCAAACAGCAGGAAATGCTGGCGGAAATTGCGGAAATGGATAAGGAAATCGAAAACTACGTGAAAGCGGACGACTACGAAAGAGTCAGTGAACTGAAGCGGGCGCAGGACGCTTTGATTAAAAAGTATGAGCGTTTGCGCAAGAATAACGAACAGGCAGAGGCAAAACGCAGATACGTTGTGGGCGAAGAGGACATTGCGAGAGTGGTATCCGTCTGGACGAAGGTTCCTCTGGAAAAGATTGCGGAGAAGGAAAGCGAACGGCTCTTAAAGTTAGAGGATGAGCTGCACAAGAGAGTCATCGGTCAGGAAGAAGCCGTAACGGCGGTGGCAAAGGCAATGCGCCGCGGACGTACCGGCTTAAAGGACCCCAACAGACCCATCGGTTCGTTCCTGTTCTTAGGCCCCACCGGTGTCGGCAAGACCGAGCTCTGCAAGGCGCTTGCAGAAGCCATGTTCGGCTCCGAAAATGCGCTTATCCGCGTTGATATGTCCGAGTATATGGAAGGTCATTCGGTTTCCAAGATGATTGGTTCCCCGCCCGGATACGTGGGCTTTGAAGAAGGCGGCCAGCTTTCCGAAAAGGTCAGAAGAAATCCGTACTCCGTGGTGCTTTTTGATGAGATTGAAAAGGCGCACCCGGATGTATTCAACATTCTTCTGCAGGTACTGGACGACGGTCATATCACGGACTCCAAGGGCAGAAAAGTCAGCTTCAAGAATACCGTGCTGATTATGACTTCCAATGCGGGCGCACAGCGAATCGTGGACCCCAAAAATCTGGGATTTACCGTGGATAAGAGCGAAAAGAAAGACTACGACAAGATGAAGAGCGGTGTTATGGAGGAAGTAAAGAAGATATTCAAGCCGGAATTCATCAACCGTATCGATGAAATCATTGTGTTCCACCAGCTCAACAAGGACAATATGAAATCCATCGTATCCCTGCTGGCATCCAATTTATCGAAACGCTGTGAGGAACAGCTGCAGATTAAGCTGAAATTTTCACCGGCGCTGAAGGAATATCTGGTGGAAAAGCACTCCGATAAAAAGATGGGAGCAAGACCCTTAAAGCGTGCCATCCAGTCCTTGGTAGAGGACGCCCTGGCAGAAGAAATCCTAAAGGGCAATGTTAAACCGGGCGATACGGTTACGGCGGGCATCAAGGATGAAAAAGTCACTTTTCATGTGAAAAATCAGTAGAAACGAAACGCAGAATATATTATACTATACATGTAAACTTTAGGTAAAATCCAACGCAGGAGGAAATACAAATGGCAATCGTGGAAGAGTTACTTCGCACAGAGGAAAACGGAGCAATCGGCTTCGGCAATCACACACTGGATAAGAAAGCAAAGAAAGAAGACAGCATTTCCGGCAACACATATAAGGTGAAGACATTTGCAGAAATGACAAAGTTAGAGAAAAACGAAATGTTCTTATATGAGTCCGTTCCCGGAACCAGTGTAAATCATTTCGTAGAAACAGAAAACGGTGTGGAGTTCACCGTAGAAGGTGCGGAAGATTCCCAGATTACGTTGGGCATGAAAGATGACACAGAATACGAAGTATATGTCGGTGGAGAAAGCATCGGCAAAATGAGCACCGGACTTGGCGGCAAGCTGATTTTGAGCGTAGAGCTTGCAGGCGCAGGCGAGGTTGCTGTAAAGGTAACAGAGGCGTAATGACAAAAAGTAAAAAGAGTACAGTTTTTTTCTGCCAAAACTGCGGCTTTGAGTCTGCAAAGTGGATGGGACAGTGCCCGGGATGCCGGGAGTGGAACACCTTTGTAGAGGAGCAGGTCAGTACGGCAGCACTAAAGAAAAGTGGTACACAGGGCAGCACAGCCAGGCAGAAGCCGGCTGTGCTGTCTGAGATTACCATGGAAAAAGAAGACAGAATCAGCACCGGCATGCAGGAGCTTGACCGGGTATTGGGAGGCGGCGTAGTAGCCGGTTCCCTTACTTTGGTAGGCGGCGACCCCGGTATCGGAAAGTCCACCCTGCTTTTGCAGGTATGCCGGAATTTTTCAGAGGCCGGTGCAAAGGTGCTTTATATTTCCGGAGAGGAGTCCTTAAAGCAGATTAAGATGCGTGCCGAGAGAATTGGCAGCTTCAACGACAATCTGCTTCTTTTGTGTGAGACCAATCTTTCTCTGATAGAGGACACCATCCGCAGCCAGAAACCGCAGATTGTGATTATTGACTCCATACAGACCATGTACAGTGAAGACGTTTCCGCAGCTCCGGGCAGTGTTTCCCAGGTAAGGGAGTCCACGGCACTCTTTTTGCAGCTTGCCAAGGGCCTGGGCGTTTCCATTTTTATTGTGGGACATGTAACCAAGGAAGGAACCGTGGCAGGTCCCCGCGTATTGGAGCATATGGTGGATACCGTGCTTTATTTTGAGGGAGACCGGTATGCTTCCTACCGCATTTTACGCAGTGTGAAAAACCGTTTCGGCTCCACCAATGAAATCGGTGTATTTGAGATGCGGGAAGAAGGACTTACGGAGGTCAGAAATCCTTCCGAATATATGTTGAGCGGCAGACCCAAGGACGCCTGCGGCTGCGTGGTTGCCTGCACGGTGGAGGGCACCAGACCTCTTATGGTGGAAATGCAGGCGCTTGTGTGCCACAGCAATTTCGGTATTCCCAGAAGACAGGCAACGGGCGTGGATTTTAACAGGGTAAACCTTTTGATGGCAGTTCTGGAAAAACGTCTGGGATTGCAGATGAGCGGTTGCGATGCCTATGTAAATCTGGCGGGCGGTATCCGTATTCAGGAGCCTGCAGTGGACCTTGGCATGGTGATGGCGATTGTTTCCAGTTTCAAGAACCGGCCGGTGGATGAGAGCACCGTGGTATTCGGAGAAGTAGGTTTAAGCGGCGAAGTCCGTGCCGTCAGTTTGGCGGAGCAGCGGCTGCAGGAGGCCGTGAAATTAGGCTTTACCACCTGCGTGATGCCCAGAGCCAATGCCGACATGTTGAAAAATACGAAAAGCATTAAGGTCATCGGGGTTTCCAATGTGCAGGAAGCGATAGAACTGATTTAGAATTCTGCCTGTAAAGAGAATAGTCATGAGGTATTCCGGCGGGAAAGCAATAAATTGTTGTAAAAATTTGAAAATTACGAAAATTTGAAATTTATGCTTGCTTTCCAGCCGGTATCTATGCTATAATACAATTCGTTGAATAGCATAGGGGAATAGTACAGCGGTAGTGCGGCGGTCTCCAAAACCGTTAACGGGGGTTCGATCCCCTCTTCCCCTGCTTCAAAGGACGTTGATGCAACGTCCTTTTTACTTTATCGGAAATTTCGTTGAATTTCTCGATAAAGCAAAAAAGCCCTCCGGGCAATATCTTATAAAATTTCTTTGTTATATCTTTTATTATTCTAAAAATATTCTTTTTAAAATCCCAATTATTTTGCTACGCATACGGAACTTATATTTTATTGTAACTTGTAAACAGGCTGTAAAACCGTTATACTATTATACATATAGGCGTATGTATTTGGAAAGGCGGTGGAAAGGATGGAAGAAATGAACAATTTAGAAACCATTAAAATCTGTGTTGAGGAATTTTCACGCCTGCAGGAGTGGATGACCATGGCAGAAAAAGACTCCGCTGTGTATAAAGCGATGAAGGTGCGTTACAGGGACCTGAAAGTAATTCTGGCGGCGTTGGGAGTAAATGTCACAGAATTGGATATTATCAGAGAATAAAGACGACTCAGGAAAGGCACAGAAAATGGAAAATCGGACAGATTTGGAAAAACAGACAGATTTGGAAAATCGGACAGCCCCGAAACAGCGGATAACCGGTGAGAAGCTGGACGAGCTTCGGGCTTTCTTTGCGCAGGACCGTTTTGCAACGGAAAACGGCGCCTACATTGAAGAAGCGGGTGAAAATTATGCAAAATGCAGCATGGAGCTGACGGACCGTCACAAAAATGCCAGAGGCGCGGTGATGGGCGGCGTGCATTTCGTACTGGCGGATTTTACTTTTGCGGTTGCCACAAACTGCATGGGACAGTCCGTGGTATCGTTAAGCTCCAATATCACCTATACCGGCAAGGTCAAAGGCAATAAGCTTATCGGCACAGCGCACTGCATCAAAGAAGGCAGAAGCACCAATTTTTACGAAATAACCATTGAAGATGAATATGGAAATCAGGCAGCGGTAGTTACCATTACCGGATTTCATGTAGGAGACAGAAAATAATGAATTTTGAAAAAGAAACAGAAAAATTACTGCATTTTATTGACGAAAGTCCCACTGCATTCCAGGCAGTGGAAAATCTGGGAGATATGGCGGAAAAAGCCGGTTTTGCGGAACTGAAAGAAACGGAAGAGTGGAAAATTGAACCGGGAAAGAGCTATTATGTGAAGCGCAACGACTCTTCCATTGCAGCCTTTTCCATCCCGGATAAAGAACCCGAAAAAATCAAAGGATTTCACATGGTAGCGGCACACAGCGATTCTCCATCCTTTAAGGTAAAGGAAAAAGCGGAGATGACTGCGGAAAATTTATACGTGCGGCTGAATGTGGAAAAATACGGCGGCATGATTTTAAGTACCTGGCTGGACAGACCGTTGTCCGTTGCCGGACGCGTTTCCCTGGAAAAGGATGGGGAAGTGGTGACAAAGCTTGTCAATGTGGACAGGGATTTGCTGGTTATTCCCAATGTGGCAATTCACATGAACCGTGATATGAATAAAGGCGTGGAATACAATCCGCAGATTGACATGCTGCCCTTATACGGAGAAAAAGAGAACGGCAAGGGATTTCTGGCAACCGTTGCGGAGGCAGCGGGAGTAGAAGAAAAAGATATTTTGTCCTATGATTTGTTTTTGTATACCAGACAAAAAGGTACGGTAATCGGCGGGAAAGGAGAGTACATTCTTTCTCCCAGACTGGATGATTTGCAGTGCGCCTATTCGGCTATGCGGGCAGTCATAAAAGAAACCCCGAAGGACTATATCAACCTGTGTCTTGTATTTGATAATGAAGAAGTGGGAAGCGGAACCCGTCAGGGGGCGGACTCCACCTTTTTATCGGATGTTCTGGAACGTATCCGGGAGTCCTTCGGTAAAAGCGAGGGCTGGCTGCAGGCAAAGATTGCCGGAAGTTTCCTTCTCTCCGCTGACAATGCCCATGCGGTGCATCCCGGTCACCCGGAGAAGGCGGACCCGACCAACCGGCCGGTGTTAAACGGCGGCGTGGTGCTGAAATTCCATGGCAGTCAGAAATATACCACCGATGCGGTTTCGGCAGCTTATGTTAAGCTGCTCGGCAAACAGGCGGATGTGCCGGTGCAGACCTATACCAACCGTTCCGATATTTTGGGAGGCTCCACACTGGGAAATATTTCTACGGCGCATGTGTCCGTTCCTTCCGCAGACATCGGACTGCCGCAGCTTGCCATGCATTCCGCAGTGGAAACAGCGGGTATGAAGGATACGGCGTACGCGGTTGCCCTGATGCGGGAGTTTTATAAAAAATAATGCCCACACCGGCGGCAGCTTTATGAGAAATAACTTTGAGGCAGGTCTGCGTGAATAAAAGGCAGTTTCCGGCGCATATATTCATAGAAAACTTTTGGATATTTGCCATGAACCAGAAGATAGAAAATGTATTGGTGTTAGCCCTGCAGACGCCGGAGCCGGTGCGCGAAAAGTCCCTGAACTTAAATGTCGGTTTCACGGAAGAAACAAAAACCTGGGAACTGATAGTCAAGTACAACGGTGACCTTAGAGAGGCGGTTTCGGGGTTGGCGGTGACGGCAGAAGAACTGATAGCGGGTTATGGTCTCTTGACCGTACCGGAAGATTTTGTGGAGGCGGTAAGCAGGCTGCCGCAAATAGAATATGTGGAAAAGCCTAAACGGCTGTTTTTTTCGATGGCAGATGGAAAAGAGGTTTCCTGCGTTCTGCCGGTTACGAAAAGACAGCCGTTTTTAAGTGGGAAAGGCATTCTCCTTGCGGTTATCGACTCCGGCATCGATTATACAAACCGAAACTTCCGGAATGCGGACGGCAGCACCAGAATTTTAGCTCTCTGGGACCAGACGGTTTCCCCGGATGCGGAAAAAGAATTTTTCCCGCCGGAAGGATTTCAGACCGGCACAGAATTTACCCGGGAGCAGATAAATGCGGCGCTGCGGGAAGCAGACCCGCTCAGACAGTACGAGCTGGTGCCAAGCAGGGACAGCAGCGGACACGGGACAGCGGTAGCCGGAATAGCGGCGGGGGCTGCCGTGAACGCAACGAGCGGAACAGCGGACAACAACTACGAGGGCGTCGCACCGGAAAGTGAACTTTTGATTGTGAAGCTGGGAACACCGAGGGAAAATTCCTTTCCTCGCACCACAGAGATGATGCGGGCGGTTACCTATGTGGTGAGAAAAGCGCAAAGCTTAAATCGGCCGGTTGCCATAAACCTAAGCTTCGGCAATACCTATGGAGCGCATGACGGCAGTTCGCTTCTGGAACGCTTTTTGGACAATGCGGCGGAAATCGGCAGAACGGTTATCTGTGTGGGAAGCGGAAACGAAGGAGCCGCTGCAGGCCACCGGGAAGGAAAAGTAAATCTGGGAGAAACGGCGGCAGCGGAACTTTCCGTGGGAGCCTATGAAACGGCTTTCAGTGTGCAGCTTTGGAAAACCTATACGGATGTGTTTCGCATTACACTGCGTTCGCCGGGCGGACAGGAGTTTTCTTTTTCCACGGAAAAAGGCGGGGAAATAACTTGGGAAGCAGAGCAGACAAGAATACTTATTTATGTGGGAGAGCCGTCCCCCTATGCGGTGGAACAGGAAATTTATTTTGATTTCATTCCGGAAAATTTGTACATTTCTCCGGGAATATGGTCGTTTCTCATGGGAACGCAGGAAAAAGAAAGCAGTTTTTATTTCTACCTTCCGTCTCAGGCGGCGCGCAATCAGAATACCCGCTTTTTTGAACCCAATCCCAACCTGACATTGACCATTCCCTCCACGGCGTCGAAGGTGGTTACCGTGGGCGCCTATGACAGTACCTACGATGCCTATGCCGATTTTTCCGGCAGGGGTTACCGGTATGCAGAGCGGGATATCGGTCTTTTGGCAGCAGGGGCGGCAAAACCGGACCTTGCAGCGCCGGGCGTAAACATTACGGCACCGGACATCTATGGCGGTTACCAGTCCTTCACGGGGACATCTTTTGCCACGCCCTTTGTGACGGGGGCGGCAGCTTTGCTTATGGAATGGGGCATTGTGCGGGGGAATGATGCGTTTCTGTACGGAGAAAAGGTAAAAGCCTATTTAAGACGGGGCGCACGAAAAATAAGAGGGGAAGAATTTTACCCCAACGACAGGGTCGGGTACGGTGCGCTGTGCGTGGCGGACAGCATACCGAAGAAGTAAAAAAATAGAAGATTTTGCTGATAGGATATAGCCTTAATTAAAATAGGAAATTAGACAATTTATTAAAAATATTGAAGAAAATATGGGTGTGTATTATAATTTTAATACCAAAGCAAAGGATGCATAAAAATGCTGCTCTTTCTAAAATTGCAATAAACATTAAGTAATGGGAGGCCAAAAGTGTAATGCAGGATGAAAAAATTAAGAATTCCAGTGAGCTGGAGTTTGCAGTTTTTTGTATTGAAAATACAGCGGCAAAGTTAGGCGTGGATGCAGAGCGGGTCTATCAGGCATTTACGGAAAAGAGTGATATTTTGAATGGTTATATTGTGCCGGAATATGAAGTGCTGCATACTCAGAGCAAGGAATATATTGTAGATGACCTTCTTAATGTGATGAAAGAAAGAGGGGTGAATGTATGATTCTATACCATGGTTCCTTTACATGAACAGGCGGCAAAATGGTGTGGAAAGTACAAACGCCGTGGAAAAGATGGCTGGATTTTATTCTGAACTGCCGAGGAGGAAATGATTCGACAGATTACGACCTTGTTGTAGGTGGTGTTGCCAATGATAAGGTGTTTAATACGGTGGAGTTGTTTTTTGATGGGTTGATTGATAAGACAGAAGCCATTAAGCGTTTGCGTTATGAAAAACCGAACCTGCAAATTTGTTTCCGAACAGAGAAAGCACTGTCGTTGCTGAAGTTTGAAAGGAGTGAAAGACTATGACGGCAAATCCGGTTTTACTTCAGAAGAAATACAGTCGTATCATAGAATGTTTTGCAAAGCAGCAGGGAGTTTCACTGGATGAGGCATTGGCCTTTTTTTATCATTCAGAAATCTATCGGTTGATTCGGGACGGCGTATCGGATATGCATTGTATGAGTGATGAGTACCTTACAGAGGAATTGCAACAGGAATATGCCGAGAAAAGCATTAAACAATAAGATACAGAGCAATATGCGGCTTTAAGCCATTTTTGTGGCAAAAGCCGCATATTTTTTGTAAATTTGCTGGGAAGTTACATAAACAACTAAAAACGGATTTTACGTTTATACAGTTGAATAAATTCATACAATGTGGCATAATACAATATATAAAAACAAAAAGACTGTGAATAATAGGAAACAAACATGAGACTTTTGAAAATCAATATAAAAAATATGCCGCGTTTCAGAGAAGATATAGATATCGATTTTATTACGAAACAGAGAGTAGCAGAGGACGATAAAGAAAAACTGTTTCATATTTTTTCTAATATTTATGCAAATCAGGTACTTTCTTTTATTGGTATCAATGCATCAGGAAAGACGACCATCTTAAAAGTAATTTCTTTTGTCATAAATATGCTTAATAATGAGGCACTGAACAGTATTAAGTCAAAAGAAATTTTAAATGACCTGGCAGAAAAGGAAAAAGTGAAAATTACAAGCTTTTTTTACAATGAAAATTGCATCTATAAGCTTGAAACAGTTATTACAAAAGAGATAAATCCGGTAGACAAAGAAGAAAAGTTGGTAATATCGGAAGAAACTCTTTGGGAAAAAGATGCTGGGAAAGTAAAGACTAAGAAGAGCTTGTTTGATTTTGAAAATACAGATATTATAATAGAAAGAAATCAAAAAGAACAATTCTTATTAAGCGATGTCAGTGTAATGATTGCGATAAACAAGGAAAAACAATCTAACTTTCCGATTAGGGACATGTTGAAGTGGACGAATCATAATATGCTGAACATACTGGGCATATTTCCTAAGGAACTTCTTACATTTCTGGACCCGAGCATTGAATATTTTAAATGTAATATGGAGAAGAAGCCGGCGGACATTCGCCTGAAATTTTATGCTTCGGACGAGATTATACTGAATAGCCCGCTGGAAATAGAAAAATATCTTTCTTCCGGTACTATTAAAGGTATTAATGTTTTTATGAATGCGCTGCTTTGCTTCATAGAGGGCGGTACCTTATTGTGGATGAACTGGAAAATCACTTTAACGAAGAGATTGTAACGACGCTGGTCCGTTTCTTTATGAATCCCAGTGTTAATAAAAATGGAGCCACCTTGATTTATTCTACACATTATTCTGAATTGTTAGATGAGTTTGAAAGAAATGATTGCATTTACATCATCAGAAATCGGGGAGGAATATATGCCGAGAATTTATCGCTCATATTAAAGAGAAATGATATTAAGAAGAGCGAAGCATACGAAAGCGGATATTTAGAGGGGACTGTGCCTGTGTATGAATCTTATCTGGCACTAAAGAAAGTTCTTTCCAGTGTAAAATTACAGGGGGATGATAATGGCAAAATATAAAGCATGTATTTGCGAGGGCGGCGCAGAGAGAGCTATACTAAAATTTACGCCAGCGGCAGTACCACCTGCGTGATAAATTTTTCCGGGTCCGTATGGTGGGGCGGTCCCTCCAGATAAATGTGCTGGCAGGTGCCCTTTAAGGAAAGTCCCTTTTCCCTGGCATAGGAAACAATGTGGTCGCGGATGCAGGGAATGGACTCATAGCTGCCATGGTAAAAGATGCAGAGAGCTTTTTCTTCCGGCAGGTTTTTCACGTCTTTGCCCTGACTGCCGGAGGGAACGGCAACACAGTAGGAAATGAGGTTCGGGTCGTCCAGGGAATAGGAAATAAAAAACATCCGCTTGGTGGTGTCGGAACCATACTGCCGCAGGGCGGCGGGAATGATGCTGCGGAGGTCTTCCTTCCTGCCTTCCACGGTATCGGCACGCAGGGTTTTGCAGAAAACAGTCTGTGCCGGAATGGTCACAGTCTGGATTTCAAAGTCATTTTCGCTTTTTACACGTTCTTTTAGTTTTTCAATATTCAAATTCAATTCATCGCGCAGCTTTTCCAGTCGGGCAATCAGAGGCGTCAAGTCGGTGGTTCCGTGATAGTAGGCATAAATATCGTCCAGAGAAAGACCGAAATTCTGCATGACACGGATGGCACGGATGCCGGACAAAACATCGGCGGAATAATATCGGTTGCCGGTGGCGCTGTCGCGGTGGTCCGCCTGGATGAGTCCTTTATCTTCGTAATTTAAAATAATTCTTCTGGTCAGTCCGAGAGACTTGGCAATTTCACCGATGGACATGTATTTCTTGGAGGAGTCGCTCATAAAAATTCCCCTTTCTTCTTAGGTAACTAAAAAATTTACAAAAAATATCAAAAAACACTTGCATCGTACATTGATGTACGGGGTATACTCATTGTAGTCACGAAGGGCAGACCTGTCAAGTACGACAGCACTTTTTCGTCTGTACACGTGCCATAACCTTGTTGTGTAAGAGGGGCTCGGAATAGATAAAGAAAGACCGGAGGTGAAAACTGCCGGTCTTTCTTCGTGAGGAACAAAAACTTTGATAATCCACATAGGATAAGCATAAAATACAACAGCCGAAAAGGAGACGAAGTCATGGGATTATTTACAAACAATAAGAAGTTATGTCCGATTTGCGGAAACCCGACACCGAGACTTTTGGCAATGATACTTGCAGACGATATTCCCATCTGCAAATACTGCGCCAATAAGGTGGATTTGCCGGACGGAGCGCTGGGAAAGATGTCCGTGGAGGCATTCAAGGAATATCTGGCATATTACGATGGAAATGAGGACCTGCGTAAGAACTTTTCCGAAAGCTACCGGTTTGGATTCGGCTTCTTAAAGGGCGCCCTGATTACAGACAGCCAGCACCGCCTGTTCCGCTTAAAGGACGGCGAAGGAGCATTTGCACTGGAAGCATCCAACTTACATTCCTTCTGTATATTGGAAGACAATGAGCCGTTGTTTGAAGGAACGGCGGAGGGGCTGATTTGCCATAAGAGCAGTGTTCCGGAAAAAGCAAAGGGCATGCAGCCGAGAATAGCGGCATTCAAGCTGGAAAAAAGAGAATATGAATTTATCAGACGGCAGGAAGAACTGCAGGAGGAGCGCATGAAGGAAAAAGCCTCCTCCTCCGTGATGTCGGAGCCGACCTTTGAGGAATCGGCGCCGGTTGACAAATTTTACATAGAGTTGTCCATCAATCATCCCTATTGGGGAGACATCCGCAAGACCATTGGCGCGCCTGCTTTTGACAGAAACGAGCCCAGCATCGAGGAGTACATGGATGACTATGAGAAAAAGATAGAGGAATTAAGACAGCTTGCCGACAATCTGATGAGTGTCTTAAACCCGGGAGCACCGGTGAAAATAGCGGAGTCGGCACAAAACGGGGCGGCATTCGGAAACGGCGAGGCGGCAAACGGGGGAAAAAACAGCTTTTGGGGATTTAAATAATATAGAAACCGGACAAGAAAGGGAGGAACAGCCCCGATATTGCCCGGTTTCCTTTGTTTATGAATTTATACACTAATTCCTATTGACACAATGGGAATTAATTTTTATAATTCCTACTGTGAAGATAGGAGAAAGAATATTTTTACCGGAAAAAGGAAAAATTCTGAATACAGGAGAATGCATACAATCATCCCGGAAATGGCCGGGAAGAAAGGATACAGCATATGATGATTTCAACCAAGGGAAGGTATGCCCTGCGTGTGATGCTGGATTTGGCGGAGCATGACAACGGGGAATACATTTCCTTAAAAGAAATAGCGGACAGGCAGGAAATTTCCAGAAAATACCTGGAAGGGATTATGACGGTACTGTCCAAGGCACATCTGGTGGACAGCTCTTCGGGCAAGACCGGCGGGTACCGGCTGGTAAAACCGGCGGATGAATACCCGGTGGGAGATATTTTGCGGACGGTGGAAAATGATATGATACCCGTTGCCTGCATGGGAGAGTCCGAAACGAAATGTTCGAGTGCGGACAAATGCTATACCATGCCGTTCTGGATGGGGCTGAGCCGTGTCATTGACAATTATCTGGACAGCCACACCTTAAAGACCCTTTTGGAAGAAGGGCACAGAGAGCACTGCACCTGCTGCACCGAATTCCGGAAACACGCAGAAACATAAGCTTAAAAGAATAATTCAGGAGAGAAAACAGAAACAGAAAAGGAGAAAAGCCATGAGCCACAAGTTATTAACAGTTAAGGATTTACACGTTAATGTGGGAGAAAAAGAAATCCTGCACGGAATTAACCTGCAGGTAGGAAAAGGAGAAACCCACGTACTGATGGGACCCAACGGTACCGGTAAATCCACCCTCGGATATGCGATTGCGGGAAATCCCCGTTACGAAGTGACAGAAGGAAGCATTCTGTTTAACGGAGAAGACATTACTTATATGCCGGTCAACGAAAGAGCTAAAAAAGGAATTTTCCTTTCCTTCCAGAACCCTCTGGAAGTACCGGGTGTAACCCTTTCCGCTTTTATCCGGAGCGCACTGGAATATAAAACCGGAGAAAGAATTCGTCTTTTTACCTATAAAAAGAAGTTGCTGGAAATGATGGAGCTCTTAAACATGGACGAGTCCTATGCGGAGAGAGATTTGAACGTCGGATTTTCCGGCGGTGAAAAGAAAAAAGCCGAAATCCTGCAGCTTTTAATGCTGGAGCCGTCCCTTGCCATTCTGGATGAAACAGACTCAGGTCTTGATGTGGATGCGGTAAGAACCGTTTCCAAGGGTATCCAGATTTACCAGGAAAGATGCAAGGGAAGCCTGCTCATTATCACACACAGCACGAAAATCTTAGAGTCCCTGCATGTGGACGTGACCCATGTCATGGAAAACGGCATTGTGGTAAAAGAGGGAGATGCTTCCTTAGTTGATGTCATCAATGAGAACGGCTTCACCGAGCTTCGCAACGAGAAATAAAAGCCGCCGAAGCAGCAGAAAAGCAGAACATCAGAAAGCAAGAAAGTCAGGAAAAAGAGAGGAAATCACAAATATGGAAGAAAAAACATATGTGGATGACATTGACCGCAGTGTCTATGACATAAAAGACGAAGAACACGATGCCTTCCGTATCGAAGAAGGTCTGACCCCCGAAATCGTAGACCAGATTTCAAAGGAAAAGCATGACCCGGAATGGATGCGGGAGTTCAGACAGCAGTCTTTGAAAATATATCAGGAATTAAAAGTGCCGGACTGGGGCCCTTCCATCGAAGGACTGGATATGGACCACATTGCCACCTACGTGCGTCCGCACAGCGATATGAAGAACAACTGGAAAAACGTGCCCAAGGACATCAAGGAAACCTTTGAACGTCTGGGTATTCCGCAGGCGGAGAGAAAGTCCCTTGCCGGCGTGGGCGCCCAGTACGACTCCGAACTGGTTTACCACAATGTAAAGGATGAAGTGGCGGCGCAGGGTGTCGTATATCTGGACATGGAAAGCGCCCTGCAGGGTGAATACGCCGATATGGTGCATGAATATTTCATGAAGCTGATTACCCCGAGGGACCACAAATTTGCGGCGCTTCACGGTGCGGTATGGTCCGGCGGTTCCTTTGTCTATGTGCCGAAGGGCGTGGATGTGTCCATTCCCTTGCAGTCGTATTTTAGGCTGAATGCCAAGGGTGCCGGACAGTTTGAACATACCCTGATTATTGTGGATGAAGGCGCCAACCTTCATTTCATCGAAGGCTGTTCCGCACCCAAGTACAATGTGGCAAATCTGCATGCGGGCTGCGTGGAGCTGTTTGTGAAAAAGAACGCCAGGCTGCGTTATTCCACCATTGAAAACTGGTCCAAGAACATGTATAACTTAAACTCCAAGAGAGCGCTGGTGGAGGAAGGCGGTACCATCGAATGGGTATCCGGTTCCTTCGGTTCCCACGTAAGCTATCTCTATCCCATGAGCATCTTAAAAGGCAGAGGGGCAAAAATGGAATTTACCGGTGTAACCTTTGCGGCAGCCGGACAGAACTTAGATACCGGAGCCAAGGTGGTGCATGCGGCGCCGGACACCAGCTCCTATATGAATACCCGCTCCATCAGTAAGGGAGGCGGCATCAGCACCTTCCGTAGCAGCGTGGTGGTACAGAAGAATGCAACGGGCACCAAGTCCGCGGTATCCTGCCAGTCTTTGATGCTGGACTCCGAGTCCCGTTCCGATACCATTCCCGCCATGGATGTGCGCACCAAGGAAGCATCCATCGGACATGAAGCAAAAATCGGAAGCATCAGCGACGATGCGGTCTTTTACCTGATGTCCAGAGGTTTAACGGAGGAAGAGGCAAGAGCCCTGATTGTCAGCGGCTTTGCGGACAACGTATCCAAGGAATTGCCGATGGAATATGCAGTGGAAATGAACAATCTTATCCGTCTGGAAATGAAGGGAAGCATCGGATAACAGGCAAGGAGTGAAAAAGATGAGTGAAATGAAAAGAACAGTAAACGTACTGCCGTCCAAAACATGGTACTGGCTCAAAATGAACAATGCCGTACTGCCCTGGGAAGAGGAAGGCGGAAGCGAAACCATACAGGTAGAAAGTAAAAACACACCGGTATTTTTGCAGGTATCCGGCGGAAACTATGAGAAAAAGCAGATAGAGATTTCCGCAAAGGAAAAAGAAGAAGTGGAAGTGTATATGCAGTATGCGGATTTTTCCCATCTGGAAGCCCTGACGAAAATCCATGTGGGCGAAGGCAGCCGGGTAAAGCTCGTACAGGTTATGAAGACGGGAAAGGAAACATCTTTAATTAACCGGATTGAAACGAAAGTGGAAGAAAAAGGCAGCCTGGAGCTGTACCAGGTTATGCTGGGACAGGGCAATATTTACGGAGAAACCCTGACCGACTTAGTGGGAAAGGAAGCCTCTTTTGATGCCGATTTAGGGTATCTTGTACAGAACGAAGAGCTGCTTGACATCAACATGGTTGTCAACCATTTCGGAGAGGATACCAGGTCCCGGATTAAGGCGGACGGCGCACTGAATGACAAGGCAAAGAAAGTGTTCCGCGGTACCATTGATTTCAAGAAAGGCTCCGTAGGTGCGGAAGGCGAAGAAACCGAAACCGTGCTCATGCTGGGCGATGACGTGCAGAACCAGACCATTCCGGTTATTCTCTGCAGCGAGGAAACCGTTGCCGGAAGCCATGGCGCCACCATCGGCGAACTGGACGAGGACACCCTGTTTTATTTTGAAAGCAGGGGCATTGGTAAAAAAGAAGCGGAGGACATTATGGCAAGAGCAGCCATTGACCGCATCGGCAGACTTCTCTGTGAAGAAAAAGCACAGGAATGGATACAGGACGGATTAAAGGAGGTGCTTTCTTAACATGGATGTGATACAATATAGGAAAGATTTCCCACTGCTTGTAAAGACGGGCAATATTTATCTGGACAATGCGGCAACATCCCAGAGACCCCAGTGT
Organism: Lachnospiraceae bacterium UBA5899; assembly: GCA_002432425.1. Lineage (GTDB taxonomy): Bacteria > Bacillota > Clostridia > Lachnospirales > Lachnospiraceae > Acetatifactor. The sequence goes on along the minus strand of DJEL01000059.1, from coordinate 14,130 downwards.
GTACTGGATGCGGAAACAGAATTTTACGAGCGTCACAATGCCAATCCGCTACGCGGTTTTTACCCTCTGGCGGTGGAGGCAACCGATGCCTACGAAAAAGCAAGGGAGGTAGCGGCAGACTTTATCCATGCAAAGCTTCCCAGTGAAATTATTTTTACAAGAAATACCACGGAAAGCATCAACCTGGTGGCATACAGCTACGGCTTAAGCCACGTAAAAGCGGGGGATGAAATTCTGGTTTCCATTATGGAGCACCACAGTAACCTTCTTCCCTGGCAGATGGTGGCAAGAAATACCGGCGCAACCTTAAAATTCATGGAATGTAAGCCGGACGGCAGTCTTGACCTTGCGGAAGTGGAGGCACTGATCACGGAGAAGACCAAAATCGTAGCCATTACCCAGGTGTCCAACGTTCTGGGCAGGGTCAATCCCGTAAAGGAAATTGCGGAGATGGCGCACAGAAAAGGAGCCGTGATTTTAGTGGACGGCGCCCAGAGTACGCCCCATATGGCAGTGGATGTGCAGGACCTTGCCTGCGATTTCCTTGCCTTTTCCGGACACAAGCTGTTAGGCCCCATGGGCATCGGCGTACTGTACGGCAGACAGGAGCTTTTAGAGGAAATGCCGCCTTTCCTTTCCGGCGGAGAAATGATAGAGTCCGTCACCAGAGAGAGTGCGGTTTACGCAGAAGTGCCGCATAAATTTGAAGCGGGTACCGTCAATGCGGCAGGCGCGGTCGGACTGGCGGCAGCCATGGAATATATTAAAAAAATCGGATTTGCCGACATGCAGAAGCAGGAGCATCTGCTCACTGCCCATGTACTGGAAGAGATGGAGCGTATGCCCCATGTGCACATTGTGGGAGATAAAAATGCTGAAAACCATACCGGCATTGTTACCTTTACCATAGAGGATGTGCATCCCCATGATGTGAGCGAAATCTTAAGCAATGACGGCATCTGCGTAAGAGCGGGACATCACTGTGCCCAGCCGCTACTTAAGCACCTCGGTATCGGTTCCGCCACAAGAGCCAGCTTTATGTTTTACAATACCTTGGAAGAGGCGGACCGCCTGATTGAGAGCGTGTCCACCATAAGGGAGAGAATGGGATATGGAAGGTAATCGTTTTTATAATGAAATTCTGACAGAGCACAACATCCACCCGGAGTTCAAGCATGACCTGCCGGATGCGGACATTGTGCTTGAAGGCGTCAACCCCAGTTGCGGGGACGACATTTTCTTAAAACTGAAAGTGGAAAACGGCATTATCACGGACGGCGCCTTTACGGGAGACGGCTGTGCCATTTCCCAGGCGTCCGCCGATATTATGCTGGGCATGATTATCGGAAAAACCAAAGAAGAAGCCTTGCATCTTGGAGAAATTTTCTCTAAAATGATAAAAGGGACTGCTACGGAGGAAGAAATCGAAAGTCTGGAAGAAGCAGGAGCCCTGCAGGACATCTCCCATATGCCGGCGCGTGTAAAATGTGCCGTACTGGGATGGAGAACCTTAAAAGAAGCTTTGGGTGAAAACGGACAAAGCACCGGGGCATAAATAAATACAAAGATGGGGTAGGGTATGGAAACAGGAAAAGAAGCAGCAAAAGTGATAGAAGCCGGACAGGCATATCTCGGGATTGAGTTCGGTTCCACCAGAATAAAAGCCGTGCTTACGGATAAGGACGGCAAAGTACTGGCGACAGGCGGACACGGCTGGGAAAACAGGCTGGAAAACGGAATCTGGACATACTCCGAAGAGAATATTTTCATGGGACTGAAGGATTGTTACCAAAGCCTTGCAAAGGATGTAAAGGCGCAGTACGGTATTCCCTTAAAGAAAATTGCCGCCATGGGCGTTTCTGCCATGATGCACGGTTATCTTCCTTTTGACAAAGACGGAAAGTTTTTAGTACTGTTCCGTACCTGGCGAAACACCATGACGGAGGAAGCAGCGGAAAAATTAACCGGTGCTTTTTCCTATAATATTCCCCAGAGATGGAGCATTGCCCACCTGTATCAGGCGGTCTTAAACGGCGAGGAGCATGTGAAGGACATTGCGTATCTTACCACGCTGGCGGGCTTTGTGCACTGGAAGCTGACCGGGGAAAAGGTACTTGGTGTGGGGGATGCATCCGGCATGTTCCCCATTGATACCGCAACCGGGGATTACGATGAAAAAATGCTTGCGGCTTTTGAAAAGCTGATTGCGGATAAACACTATTTCTGGACTCTTAAGGATATTTTACCGAAGGTACTGCCTGCGGGAGAAAAAGCGGGTGTGCTCACAAAGGAGGGCGCGGCGCTCTTGGACCCCTTCGGAGAACTGGAAGCTGGCTGCCCGTTCTGCCCGCCGGAAGGCGATGCCGGTACGGGTATGGTGGCAACAAACAGTGTAGCGGTGCGCACCGGTAATATTTCCGCCGGAACCTCCGTGTTTGCCATGGTGGTTCTGGAAAAGCCGTTGTCCAAGGTATATCCGGAAATCGATTTGGTGACGACTCCCGACGGCGCCCTTGTGGGTATGGTGCACTGCAACAACTGCACCTCCGAAATCAACGTCTGGGCAAATCTGTTTGCACAGTTCGGAGAACTGTTCGGCATGAAAATCACGCCGGATGAACTCTTTACAAAACTTTACAGTGTGGCGCTTTCGGGCGACCCGGATTGCGGCGGCATGCTTTCCTACAACTATTTTTCAGGGGAGCCGGTTACCGGTTTTGAAAGCGGAGCCCCTCTGTTTGTAAGAAGTGCGGAGAGTAAATTCACATTGGCAAATACCATGCGCATGCACCTGTATTCGGCACTGGCTGCCCTGAAGGTGGGCATGGATTTATTACTAAAAGAAGAACATGTGACGGTGGATAAGCTGTACGGCCACGGCGGTTTCTTTAAGACAAAGGAAGCGGGACAGCGCATTGCGGCAGCAGCCATGAACGCACCGGTATCGGTTATGGAAACAGCCGGAGAGGGCGGTGCCTGGGGAATTGCCCTGTTAGCAGCCTATCTTATGGAAAAGGAACACGACAGCCTGGGAGAATTCTTAAACAAGCGTATTTTTGCCGGAAAAGAAGGCAGCGAAAGAAAGCCGGATAAGAAGGATGTGGAGGGCTTCGAGCAGTTCATGAAGCGCTACCGCAAGGGATTTGAGGCGGAAAAAGCCGCCATACAGACGATGACGGAGTAAACAGACAGAGAGCTTAAAAAGGCGCCGCTGTTTGCGGGTGACGGAGGAATTATCATGTTAGAAGAATTAAAAAGACAGGTTTATGAAGCCAATATGCTGCTTCCGAAATACGGACTGGTTACTTTTACCTGGGGCAATGTGAGTGCCATTGACAGGGAGAGCGGTCTGTTTGTCATAAAACCCAGCGGGGTGGAATATGAGAGCATGAAGCCGGAGGACATGGTGGTCATGGACTTAAACGGCAACCGTGTGGAAGGAAACTTACGTCCGTCTTCCGATACGCCGACCCATCTGGAGCTTTATAAAGCCTTCCCGGAAATCGGCGGCATTGTGCACACCCATTCCTCCTATGCTACAAGCTGGGCGCAGGCGGGAAGAAGCATTCCCTGCTACGGAACCACCCATGCGGATTACATTTACGGAGAAGTTCCCTGCGTCAGATGCCTGACGAAGGAAGAAATAGACGAAGCTTACGAAACAAACACCGGCAAACTGATTGTTTCGGAATTTAAGCGGAGAAAGAAAGAGATTATGGCAGTACCGGCGGTACTGTGCAAAAACCATGGTCCCTTTACCTGGGGAAAGGATGCGAAGGAAGCCGTACACAATGCTGTTGTGTTGGAAGAAGTGGCGAAAATGGCTTACCGGACGGAGAGCATCAACAGTAAGGTAGAGCCGGCACCGCAGGAATTACAGGACAAGCATTATTACCGTAAACACGGAGCCGGCGCCTATTACGGACAGGAGGATGCATGAAAAATCTGATTGTGGGACTGTTAGCCCATGTGGATGCGGGAAAAACGACATTATCGGAAGCACTGCTTTACGAAAGCGGAAAGTTAAAGAAAATCGGCAGGGTGGACAACAAGGATGCCTTTTTGGATACCGACGAAATGGAGCGGGAGCGGGGCATTACCATATTTTCCAAGCAGGCGGCATTTTCCTTTGAGGATATGCAGATAACCCTGATGGATACGCCGGGACATGTGGATTTTTCGGCGGAAATGGAACGCACTCTGCAGGTACTGGATTACGCCATTCTGATTATCAGCGCGGCGGACGGCGTGCAGGCGCATACAAGGACACTGTGGCGGCTGCTTAAGCGCTACGAAATTCCCACGTTTCTGTTTGTCAACAAAATGGACCAGACGGAAAAAGAGGAAGAGGAGCTTATTGCCAACCTGCAGGAAAATCTGGATAACGGCTGCGTCAGCTTCAAGAAGCAGGAAGGGGAAGAATTCTTCGATACGGTTTCCATGTGTGACGAGGAAATCATGGAAGAATTTTTAACCACGGGACAAATAGAAGAAAATCATATACGAAAGCTTATTGCATGCCGGAAAATCTTTCCGGTTTTCTTTGGTTCTGCCTTAAAAATGCAGGGAATAAAGGAGCTTTTGGCGGGCATTTACCGGTTTACGGAAGAAAAGAAATACCCGGAAACCTTCGGCGCAAGGGTTTATAAAATTGCAAGGGATGCCCAGGGAAACCGGCTCACGTATCTCAAAATGACCGGCGGTTCCTTAAAGGTAAAGGATACGGTCGGTGAAGAAAAAGTAAACCAGATACGTTTTTATTCGGGAGAAAATTTTGAACAGGCGGGCGAAGCTGTGGCAGGCTGTGTCTGTGCGGTAACCGGACTGTCGGCTACCTTCCCGGGACAGGGACTGGGAGCGGAAGCGGAGGAACAGATACCGGTGCTGGAGCCGGTGCTTACTTACAAGCTGGTGCTGCCGGAAGGCACGGAGCCGGTCACGTTACTTGCGGGACTGAAACAGCTTGAAGAGGAAGACCCCCAGCTTCATCTTCTGTGGAACGAAGAACACAAGGAAATCCAGGTGCGCATTATGGGAGAGGTACAGCTTTCCGTGCTGCAGCGCCTGATTAAAAAACGGTTCGGCGTGGTCGTGGAATTTGCGGAGGGCAGCGTGGTCTACAAGGAAACCATTGCGGAGCCCGTTATCGGCATCGGCCATTTTGAACCCCTGCGCCACTATGCGGAAGTGCACCTTCTCATGGAACCGCAGGAGCCGGGCAGCGGTTTAAGCTATGCCTGTGACTGCAAGGAGGAAGTGCTGGCAAAGAACTGGCAGCGCCTTATTCTGACCCATCTGCAGGAAAGGGAGCACCGCAGTGTGCTTACGGGAAGCGCCCTTACGGATGTGAAGTTTACCCTCATAGCGGGACGTGCCCATGTGAAGCATACGGAGGGCGGCGACTTCAGGCAGGCAACCTACCGTGCCGTAAGACAGGGACTTATGGCGGCGGACAGCATTCTGTTAGAGCCGTATTACGCCTTTTTAATGGAGCTGCCGGAGGAATACATCGGCAGGGCCATGATGGATGTGGAGCGGCGGTTCGGCACCTGCTCGGTAAAGGAAATCGAGAAGGGCAGGGCAATTCTTACCGGACAGGCGCCGGTATCCACCATCGGCGGTTACCAGAAGGAACTGCACGCCTATACGAAGGGACTCGGCAGCATCCAGTGCGTGCTGAAAGGATATTATCCTTGCCACAACACGGAAGAAGTGGTGGAAAAGAAGGGGTATGATGCGCTGGAGGATATGCGCAACCCTTCGGCATCCGTATTCTGTGCCCACGGCAGCGGTTATCAGGTGCCCTGGTATGAGGTCATGGAATACCGCCATGTGGACGGCAGGGAAGGCCGCACGGAGGAAATCGCAAGACTGTACGGCAAACGCATGGTCACCGGGGAAGAAGAGAAGCACTACAGGAGAAACAGCGGGGAACCGGATATTGCCCTCGGTACGGAAGAAATTGACAGCATCATCGAAAAGACCGCCCATGCCAATAAAAAAGAGAAAAATCCGGGCAAGGGCTTTTACCGGAGGACCAATACAAAGCCTGCTCCCGCGGAGGCGATGGTGTATAAAGCCGCTCCGAAAAAAGAAGAATATCTTTTAGTGGACGGGTATAATATTATTTTTGCCTGGGAAGAACTGAAAGAAATTGCCGCTGTAAACATTGACGGCGCAAGGGGCAGGCTCATGGATATTCTCTGTGACTATCAGGGCATGGTGCACTGCAATCTCATTGTGGTGTTTGATGCCTACCGGGTAAAGGGACACCGGACAGAGGTTTCGGACTACCACAACATCCATGTGGTGTTTACGAAGGAAGCAGAGAACGCTGACCAGTACATCGAAAAATTTGCCCATGAAAACGGCAGAAAAGAAAAAGTGACGGTGGCTACATCCGACGGTCTGGAACAGATTATCATTACCGGACAGGGCTGCAACCTGCTTTCGGCAAGGGAGTTTGAGGACGAAGTAAACCGGGTGAAAGAAGCCTTCCGGGAGCGGTACTTAAACCAGCCGGTGCCTGCGGAGCATAAGCAGTACGCACTGGAAAATTTTACCGGAAGTTTTTCTGTGAAAGAGGAAGAAACTTAAAGTGATGTCATATGGAAAGGTATGGTGGTAAATATGGCAGATACCATATTGGACTATATTAAAACCTACGGCGAATATACTTTTGCGGAGCGTCCCATGACGGACGCGGACAGTCTGGTGTTCTGCCAGTTCTGTTATTTAAAATTTGACGGCATGGTGCCGCTTGTGACCGAGAACCGCCGCTTTGTCAACATGAAACAGTTACGGGCGCATGCGGACTATGAAAAGCTGTATGCGGACGAGCGTTTTGAAAAGAACAACAGGGCGCTGTTTGAAGCTATGTATGAAAGCAGGCGGTTCCGCACCTTGAAAATGAACTGCTACATCAACATTGTGGAGCCGGAGTGGGAAACCCAGTTTTCCGCCATTACTTTTTTTTTGGACGACGGCACCATGTATATTGCGTTCCGGGGTACGGACGAAACCATCATAGGCTGGAAAGAGGACTTCAATATGGCATTCCAGTATCCGGTGCCCAGCCAGGAATACGCCGCCAAGTACTTAAACATGGTAACGGGAAAGCTCCACAATCACTTTTATGTGGGCGGACATTCCAAGGGCGGCAACGTGGCGGTTTATGCGGCAATGAAGTGCACGGAGCCGGTGAAGGAACGGATTTTGAAAATTTACAGCATGGACGGCCCGGGATTTCCGAGGGAAGTGCTGAAAGAAAAGGAATACGAAGAAATAGAAGACAGGATTGTGAAAATTCTGCCCCATTCTTCTCTGGTGGGCATGCTGTTTGAAACCTCCGACCACTACAAGGTGGTGGAGAGCAGAACCTTTGGTCTTCTGCAGCACGACCCGTTTACCTGGCTTCTTGACAAGGGAGAATTTATTTATGTGAAAAATCTTTCCTTCCTGCAGAAAAAGCGGGACGAGGCGCTGAACGACTGGGTTTGCGCTCTGTCGGCAAAGGACCGGAAGATTTTTGTGGATACCCTGTATCAGGTGATCTCCGCCTCCCATGCGGATAACCTGATTGACTTTACGGCGGATTGGAAAAAGAGCATGAACGGTGTCGTCAGCGCCATGAAGGAAATCGACGCGGATACAAAACAGACGCTTAAAAAAATCATAAAGCTCTTATTTGAAATTATGTTGGAGCGGATGGCGCCGCCGGTACCCAGACATCTAAAAAAGGGAAAGCCAGAAGAAAAATAGGGCGTCCCCGTCCACGGGCAGCCGTTCCGGGTGCCACTGCACGCCGAAAATGGGAAGCTCTTTGTGACAGAGTCCTTCCATAACGGCGAAATCCGGTGAAAACTGTACGGCGGACAAATCACTGCCCAGCTTATCGATTTTCTGGTGGTGGGCGCTGTTTACCGTAAGGCTGCTCCCGTAAATGCGGTGCAGATACGTGTCCGGCAGGATGACGGTTTCGTGAAATTTATCGCCGTTTTCATAGCGGTGGATGTCAGCCTCTTTCATGTGCTGGACGATGGTTCCCCCGAAAAATACATTGATAATCTGCATGCCCTTGCAGATGCCGAGCACCGGCTTCCTATATCGCACGGCCTGTTCCAAAGCCTGAATCTGTATGATGTCAAGCTCCGTGTCGATACTGTGGGAGCCGGCATTTTTCTGCCCGAAAAAAGCAGGGGTAATGTCCCCGCCGCCCGGCAGCAGCAGACCGTCGCAGGACTGCATATGGGAAAAGGAAAGGGTGGTGACATAAGGGACGGACAGCCGCCTTAAGGTGTTTTCATAGCGCACGGTGTCTTCCTTGCGTCCCACCACCGCAATCAGGGGTTTTTTAGAAAAAGCATAATGTTCCAATGCCGTATCCTTTCTTTATAGTTATCTTTCTGATTAGTGTATGCGGAAACGAAAAAGGAATTGTCAATAAAGATAAGTGAAATATCTAAAAAAAGAATGGTAGGCAAAGAGCCGGAATTTTTTTACAATAAAAACAGAACGGCTAAGAAAGGAAAGACTTTTATGAGCAAATTATGGTATCGGAAACCCGCCGCAGAATGGGAGGAAGCCCTGCCTTTGGGAAACGGCAGAATGGGCGCCATGGTGTACGGCACGGTTTTGGAAGAACATATACAGGTAAACGAGGACAGCATCTGGTACGGAGGCCCCGTGGACCGGAACAACCCGGATACCTTGAAATACCTGCCGAAAATCCGGGAGCTTCTTTTGGCGGGCAGGATAAAAGAAGGAGAAAAGTTAATCAAAATGGCAATGTCCGGCTGCCCGGACAGCGCCCATCCGTCCCAGACACTGGGAGATGTCCATATTTTCTTTGAAAACATAGGGGAAGTGACGGACTACGAAAGAAGCCTCGATTTGGAGAACGCGTTTTACGAAAGCCATTTTACGGCGGACGGCATTACCTACGGCAGGGAAATGTTTTTCTCGAAGCCAGCGGATGCGCTTGTCATAAAGTTTACGGCGGACCGGCCGGGAAGCCTGACCTTCAGCGCCCTGCTGCGCCGTTGGAAATTCTTTGACGGCATAAGGAAAATGGGTGATAACGGTATTTACCTGTACGGCAATTTGGGAAAAGGCGGTCTGGACTTCGGCATGGCGTTAAAGGCATATGCGAAGGGCGGACGCGTGGAAGTAATCGGCGAGCACCTGTATGTGGAGGACGCGGACGAGGTGCTTTTATACTTTACGGCAGGCACCACCTACCGGATGCAGGACATTGAAAAAGAAACGGAAGCGATTATCGGGAAAGCGGCGAAAAGGGAGTTTGCAGACCTTCTTTCCGAGCATGAAGCCGATTACCGTTCCCTTTACGGCAGGGTGAATTTTTCCCTGGGCGATTTGTCCGCCTATGATGCCGTGTCCACGGATGAACGGATAGAGGAAGCAAAAAAAGGACAGGCGGATATCGGACTTGCCAAGTTATACTTTGATTTCGGACGGTATCTTCTCATTGCCTGCAGCCGGGAAGGCAGTCTTCCGGCAACTCTGCAGGGCATCTGGAATAAGGACATGACCCCGCCCTGGGACTGCAAATACACCATCAACATCAACACGGAAATGAACTACTGGCTGGCGGAAAACTGCAATCTTTCCGAATGTCATATGCCGCTGTTTGCCCTTTTGGAGACCATGCTTCCCAACGGGGAAAAGACGGCGAAGGAAATGTACGGCTGCAGGGGATTTATGTGCCATCACAACACGGATATCTGGGGGGACTGCGTGACCCAGGACCACTGGATTCCCGGCTCCTTCTGGGTGATGGGAGCGGCATGGCTCTGCACGCACCAGTGGACCCATTACGAATTTACGAAGGACGAAGAATTTTTGCGGCGGGCATTCCCCATTATGCGGGAGGCGGCGTTGTTCTTCTTAGACTTCTTAATCGAGGACGGCGGTTACTTAAAGACCTGTCCCTCCGTGTCCCCGGAGAATACCTTTATACTTCCCAATGGGGAGAAGGGCTCCAATACGGCGGGCGTTACCATGGACAACCAGATTTTGCGGGATTTGTTTACCCAGTGCATCAAGGCGGCAGAGGTTTTGCATGTGGAGGATGAACTGAACGAACAGATAAAGGCGGCAAGGGAAAAGCTCATGCCGACAAAAATCGGAAGCAACGGTACCATCATGGAGTGGCAGGAGGAATACGAAGAAGCGGAGCCGGGACACCGGCACATTTCCCACCTTTACGGCCTGCATCCTTCGGAACAGATTTTGATGGACAAGACACCGGAGCTTGCGGCGGCAGCCAGAAAGACACTGGAAAGAAGATTAAGCTTCGGCGGCGGCCACACGGGCTGGAGCCGGGCATGGATTATCAACCACTATGCGAAGCTCTGGGACGGCGATACCGCTTACGAAAACTTTAAGCAGCTTATGGGCAAGTCCACACTGCCGAACCTTTTTGACAACCATCCGCCCTTCCAGATAGACGGCAACTTCGGCGGTACGGCAGCCATTGCGGAAATGCTGGTGCAGAGCACCTCGGAGCGTGTGGTTTTACTGCCCGCACTTCCGAAAGCATGGCAGGAGGGCAGCGTGAAAGGACTTTGCATAAAGGGCGGCGCAGAAGTGAGCCTTTCCTGGAAGGACGGCGTGCTTACGGAAGCCTGCATCACGGCAAAGAAGGATTTGGAAACCAAAGTGCGCTACCGCGATGAGATACGGGAAATTTCCGTAAAGGCGGGCGAGAGTTACCACTGGAGGCATGATAAATGATTAAAGTAGTCTGTATGGGCGACAGCATCACGGAAGGGTTCGGAGTGGAACCCTCCGAAAGCTATCCGTCCGTTTTACAAAATCTTCTCGGGGAAGAATACCGGGTAGTAAACAAAGGGGTGTGCTGTACCACCGCCTTAAACGTGGAAAACGAAAAGGGCGTCATGGGCATGCCCTATATGCGGGAGGCGCGTTACAGGGAGGCGCTGCAGGAAAAGGGCGATATTTATGTGGTGCTTTTAGGCACCAACGATGCCCAGGACGGCATGGACGATACGCAGGATTTTAAGTACGAGCAGAACGACATGATAAGCCGGAAAGCGGACTTTGTACCCTGCTACCGGCAGATTTTGCAGGCAGTGAAAGAGGCTTCTCCGAATGCCGTTATCTATGCGGGGCTTCCCATACCGGTGCAGAAGTGCATCTGGCGCAAGCATCAGGAAAGCTACTTAAAGGAAATCCGGGCATGCATAAAAGATGCGGCGGCAGCGGAGGGCGTGCCTCTTCTTGACATAGAAGGAGCATTTGCGGCGCTTTCTAAAGAGGAGCAGCTTAAGCTGTATCAGGAGGACAATCTGCATCCCAACCGGGACGGATATGTTCTGATAGCCGAAACCGTGGCGGAGATGCTCAGAAAACGGAAGTGAGATTTTACCTGAATATGACAGAAATTTAACAATTTTTCCATAAGATTTCTTTACAAACAGGATGGATGTGCTATAATCCTGTCTTTGACAGTTGTTAGAAGAAAAAATCGCTGTATCCATTGGCTTAACAGTGATAAGGAACTAATTCAAACTTATTACTGTTAGCCGATGGATTCAGGTGTGCTAAAGCATTGCAGGGCTGGAAGTATTCAGCTTCGGCAAGAGATATGTGAAACAGAGAAGCGCCCGTATCAACGCAAACGTTGATACGGGCGCAAATCATTTTCTGAAAGCGACTTAAGGACACAATTTACTTCTCATAGATGTACACCAGCCCCCACGGATAATACTGGGAATCTGCGGTAGTGTAAATTTCATCGTCACCCCAGCCATCGTTAATCAGCAGGAAGCGTTCACCCGAAACAGTTTTATAACCGTAAACAATAATCCAATGGTTAGGGTAGTCTGGGTGCGTTTCGGCATCGGTTCCAGCCAAAAGAATGGCGTTATTTGTTGTCACCTGAGTGGTAATCGTTGACCATGAATAGCTAACATCGGTAATAGCATAGCCGGAGCTTAGGCCTCTATCTTTGATGTAGTCGCTAATACCTGTTGAAGACTTAAAAATCACACCTGATCCATGGACAATATCGCTTCCGCTCAAGCCCTCATCGAGTAAATATTTTTCATCAATCAGATAGGAAACAAATGTTTCTGCTGTTTCTTTACCTGATTCGATAAAAGCCTCATTGAAATTATCGTCCCAATACTTAAGCAAAATAGCGGCACCATCCACACCGCAATAATGAGGCGTCTGCCAACGCGACGGGTTTTTATCAGTTCTGTCCTCGGGTAAAGCGCTTCTCTCCGCATTTGATTTGATAGCCTTATCAGCAGTCATCTCATTGTATCTTACCGCAAGATCGTTAGTTTCAATAATTGTGCCAGAATTAAGCGAACGAACTTCAGTGGATGAAATCGTCTCATAATAAGATACGGGACCGTTATAGATGTATTTTTTGTCTTGGCTGATAAAAGGTGAACTTTTCTTCAAAGAAAATTCGGGGACACGCAGGCTTTTCAGATTTACAATAATATATCCTGTATCGTTAATTGTGAAAGAAGCGGCTTCCGGCTCTTGCTGTGCATTGTAGAGGATAACAGGGTCACTTAATGTTACGTTCAATGAGCTGTCAAAATCGTTGAGGAACGTTGTTGCTTTTTCACGAGCAAGAATCATATTCTCCTCAAGCATTGCGGTATCGTCTGCAACAGTATTATCGGCAGCTTGAGCGATTACAGAGAACGAACATAACACGGACAAGGCCAAAATAAGTGCGAATAGTTTTTTCATAAAGTTTACTCCTTTTAATCAAATAGTGTGTAAAGGGGGCTGACTTCTAACCGCACGAGCAAATAAAACATTGGAATCACCTCTTTCATATCATTACTTTATTTTAGTGCTTCATAAATTTGCGCTGCATATTGCGAGTCGTTTATTTCAACAGCAAATGCGCAGGCAGTTACTGGCATCTTATCATCGGAAATGCCCGAAAGCATATAAACAGGCATTCCGGAAACGTAGCACAGTTGTGCATTATAGATTTCCAGCGAATGATCTGCGCCAATCGCAGAGATACTGAATGTATCTTTAATTGCTTCAGCAAACGGGATCAATGTAACATTTGCCTCTGTCCGTTCATATTCACGTATATCGAGGCTGCATTTAATAAAAACTCCATCGTCTATAACTAACTGGATGTTATCAGCAAATTCATTCCCATCAATTATCAAGTGATAATATTTCGCTGGTACGTTCCCGTCAGATAGTTGATCTCCCCATTTTACTGTGATTTTATGTTCATTGAGCCATTGACTGATTCCAGCGTCATCCAAGAATTGATCTGCAATATCGTGTCCACCCATACTAGTTGGATCAATGAAGACGCGGGAACTATCATTACTGATGATTGAATATACGCCATCGTTATATTCTATTGAGTAATCTGTAAGCCAGCCTGCGCTTGCAGCATTTTCAGCAAATAACGTCACTGTTTCACGATCAAAAATAGATTCACGGACAACAGCATACGTAGGGAATGTCTCATCGGAATAAAACGACCTTCTGAGCTGCGATTCTTCAACTTCTACACGATTGAAAAGTTCAAAGCCACTTGCGCGAATGATTTCTGCGTTCACGCCGCCTTGCGTAATTTCGTGCAGATCGGTCATATCTTCTGGCTGAGTGTGTTGGTGATACGCGAATATGCTGCCAATTACGATAATACAAAAACAGGCAGCGGCGGCAATGTGTTTCCAAAAATAAGCGTTATTCTTACAGTGAACAGGCTTATAATCAATTGCCCCGGAGATCAGATTCTCGTCAATATAATTCATAGCAATCGCCAGCTTTGGCGTGTTCATACTTCTACACCGGCTTTCTTCAAATATATTTTTAACCTATTGCGGGAGTGATACAGCATATTCTTGACTTTGCTTTCGGAAAATGAATATCGTCCTGCAATGTCGCTGATAGAATCAAAAAAATAGTATTTCCGGATGAATACATTCCGAACATCCTCTTTTTCAGCTTGAAGGAAATCGGTTATGATTTTGCCGAGATTTTCGTATTCCCACTCCGGAGCAGTCCGGGTGTCAGGCAACACTTCTTCCAGTTCTGAAAAAGATACAGTTACATTCTGGGTGCGCTTCAATGCAAGGTTGAATT